>VBOR01000025.1 GCA_005893165.1 Candidatus Eiseniibacteriota bacterium
GAGGCATTGGGTCGCGCCGGCGTGAGCATCGAAGGGGGTGGCGCTTGGGTTGTCGGCGGCACCGGGGCGGCGCATTTCCTCTTCCATGACGGTACGGCCGCGCGCAAGGCGCTCGAGGCCGCCGGCATCAAGGTCCTTGCCGAGCGCGAGGTGCTGGTGCAGAGGCTGAAGCAGGACGTCCCCGGTCAACTCGGCCAGCTCACCCGAAGAATGGCGGACGCGGGCGTCAACATCGAGGTTCTCTACAGCGATCACGATCACCAGCTGATCCTGGTGGTCGATGACGTCGCACGAGGAAAGAAAGTCTCCGAGGCGTGGGCTCGCGAGGTTCGCGCCCAGGCGCGGACATGACCGGCAGAGGCACGGACATGACCGGCAGAGGCGCGACCGGTACGGATATGACTGGCGCGGACGTGACCGAGCTCTTCATCTTTGCGCGATTCCACGCACATCCCGGCAAAGAGAAGGCGCTCGAGGAAGCACTTCGCGACAACCTGACCCCGACTCGCAAGGAACCGGGCTGCATGAACATTCATCTCTTCCGGTCCATTCGTGATCCGCGACTCTTCTACATTCATTCGCGCTTCAATGACGAGGCGGCCTTCGAGCTTCACGCCGGCTTGCCGCACACGGTCCGCATGGTCAGCCGCGTGGAGCCCCTGATCGATCACCCGTTCGAAGCCACCCGCGCAGAGCAAATCGCGTAGATCTACGGCCTAGCCGCCGCCCCATGGTGCCCGCCCACGGTGCCGGCTCGGGCATTCTGTTTTCCCGTCGATTCGCGGCCCCGGGTTGTTCTAGATTTCCCTCATTGGAAGAAACGCCGTCCCGATTCATTCCCGCCTGCTTGCCCCTGGAGGTTCAGCAATGAGCACGCTCGACACCAACCCCGTGATTTTTGGATTGAGGGACTTCTACAACTCGTCACCAGAGGCCAGAGAGATCCTCGCCCACTTCGCGAGCTGGAAGGAGAACAAGAAAGTCACGGGCGTGAAGCGCGTGCATCGGAGGCTCTCCCGAGTGGGCTCCATGGTCGACCGGCCCCAGATCGAGCAGTTCTTCCGCACGCTCCACAACATCGGACTGGGCGAGTTCATTTCCGGCGAGGGCGTGCGCCGGCCTCGCTTCATCTGGGGGTACCCGCTCACACGGCTCTCGCAGGTGGCGACAGGGGATGCCTGGGAGCTGGAGCCGCTTCCCGATCCTCTACCCACGAACGGACAAGAGAACAGCGACGCCGATGAGGTTCTCGACAGCGGCGAGCCGGTCGGGCTGGATCAGACGCGGGCCGGTGCGACGCGGGCCGGTGCGACGCGGGCTGGCGAGTCGGGGTCGGTCGGGACGATCAAGCATACCTTCCGGCTCCGCGAGGATCTTTCCGTCAAGTTCAGGTTGCCTCGCGACCTGACGATGACCGAGGCCGTGCGCCTGGCCGAGTACATCAAGACCTTGCCCTTCGGCTTCTAGCGAATGGTCGCGAATCCTGGCCGAACGCGCGGCAGACTGACATCCGGGCGGGTCAGACTGCAGGCACCTGAGGCGGCCGAACACTAGCCGCGACGAGACTTTGGTTTACCGCGGAGGTGGCTGTAGCCCGGATGGACCCCCGGCGTCAGCTCTTGTTGATCCGCGATGAGTCTCAGCAGTCGTTCCGGCGCTGGGCATGACCCAGATGCAGCTCTTTCCCGGGGTGAACCACTGGGTGGTCCGGGTGCTTCACCTGCTCGTCGGTCTGATCGCCATGACCCTGGCAGGCCAACTTGGGGCTCGAATCGCGGCCTTCGACGCTGTCAGTCATCCGTCGCGCCCTGCGCCGCTCCAGGAGAGATCCTAGCGGGGGAAAGGAGCGCTCACCCGCGGCACGCTGATTGCAGAACCCACCAGCGTGCCGCGCCTGAACACGACCCTGCTTGCGTGACTCGCGCGGATCACGACCCGCTGGATGGGTCTGCCCTGAGACGGGGCGGCTGGGAGGATGGGCCTGCGACGTGGAACCCGGCGCGGGCCGCTCCCACGGCGCGGTGGAGGGACCGCGCTTCGGGTGGGTGGATGGTCCACGACAGCCCGGATCCATGTGGGGTTCGAAATGAAAAGGGGATGGGCCCGGCGTCCACACAGCAAAGCCTGGCCGGGCCCTCCCTGGTTTCGGGCAAAAGCGGGCGTGTCCGGCGAGGGCGGCTAGGTCCAAATACGGGGGCGCGAAGGCCTCAATACACCCGCACGGGCAGGATCACCATGGGCAGGCCATGGAACGCGAGCCGGCGCTGGAGCGCGGGACAGGTCTGATTGTGCAGCCAGCGCACGACCGCCCCTTCTTTCTGGAACACCAACTGCCCCCCGAACGTGACCGACCGCGGATAGTCTTTGCTCGCCTGCAGGCATAGGGCCTCCAGCTCGTCGACGATATCGGTGCCGATCGAGTAGCGGTACTCGGCCGGGATCCCCAGCTTCCTCGCGAAGTCGACGTATTTCTGCAGCTCCGCCTCGGTGCTCTTCCTCAGCGCTTCCAGCTCATCCGCGCCCTTGAATCTTCCAGAATCAATGGCACCCACCGAAACAAAAACAATCTGCTTGAACTGGTTCGGGAAGATGCGGAACTGGTTCAGGAGCGAGTGGATCCCCAGCCCGCCGAAATTCGTGACCGTCAGGATCGCGGTCTGGGCATTCCGCTGCATGGGCGCCGGCGTCGGCTCGCTCCGCGGCAGCGGCACCGACGTCAGCGTGTCGTCGAGCCGGTGCAGGCTCTGGGCGGTCCGGATGTAATGCCTCCGGATCGCGACGCACACCATCGTGAGAATCGTGGTGACCAGGAGGGTCGCCCATCCTCCGTCGCGGAACTTGAATCCCACGGTGCCGATCAGGAGCAGTCCCGTGACGATGAATCCCAGACCGCTCACGGTCAGAGGTTGTTTCCAGGACTTTCCTTCCTTGCGCAGGATCAGGGCATCGCGAATCATCCCCAGCTGCGCCAAAGAGAACGTGAGGAACACGTTGATGCTGTAGAGCACCACGAGGATGTGAACCGCGCCGTTCGTGAGCATCAGGACCACCGCGGCGGCGATTCCCATGAAGAAGATTCCGTTGGAGCTGACGAGGCGCTCCGACAGGTTGGCGAAGCGCGACGGCACCCAGCGGTCCAGCGCCATGTACACCAGCACGCGCGGGCCGCCCAGGAATCCGGTCTGCGCCGCGACGAACAAGAGCGCGCCGGCCGACAACAGCAAGATCGCGACGAACGCGCTCCCGACGTGGCTGCCGGGCGGGAACATCTGACCCGCGACCGCGTACCAGAGCACGGCGTTCAGCGTCTTGCCCGGGACCGCGTGAACCTGGTACAGGAGGTATCCCACCAGAATGCCTCCCGCGATGAAGGCGAGGGAAAAGGCCATGTACCGCATCGTCACCTTCGCGGTTTCCACCTTGGGCTCGCGCAGCATCGGCACGCCGTTGCTCACCGCCTCGATCCCGGTGTAGGTGCCCCCGCCCAGGGTGAACGCGCGGAAGAGGAGCATGATGAGCGGGATCCAGCCCGTCGCATGGACAGCCAGGGAGGACTGCTCTCGGAGATGATTCACCTCCATCGGAACCTGGCCGAAGTTCAGCGCGATCCCCGCGACGATCGTGCTCACATGGCTGAGGACGAAGATGAGAAAGATGGGCGAGATCACCGCGACCGATTCGCGGACGCCCCGGAGATTCAGGAGCGTGAGCGAGACGAGGAGCATGAAGGTGAACGTCATCCGGAGCGGCTGAAGCTCCGGGCCGAAGAGACTGAAGACGGACTCCGAGCAGCTCGCGAGGGAGATGGCGATCGTGAGCACGTAATCCACGAGAAGGGCGGTTCCCGACACCAGCCCCGCAATCGGGCCCAGGAGCTTCGTCGCGACGACGTATCCGCCGCCGCCCGCGGGGAACCGCTCGATGATTCGCATGTAGCTCGTGGCGATCACGACCACCGTGAACGCGGTCAGGATCGCGAGCGGAATCGCGAGGAATGTGTTCTCGCCCAGAGCATGGAATGCGGCTTCGGGTCCGTAGGCCGAGGACGACAGTCCGTCCGCCCCGAGTCCGACCCAGGCCAGAAACGCCGCCAGGGAGATCTTTTGGTAGAGGTGCGGGTCCGTGACCCGGCGGGCGGGGCCGACGGCGATCTCGAAGGCTCGCCTGAAGATGCGGCTGGTGCGGGAAAGCTCGACCGGCCCACCCTGGTCAGGAGGTAGTTCCGGGATGCTGCTAGGGTCAGGCCCTTCCGGCGGGTGTTCGGCCATTGAAGGCGTCCACTATACCGAAAAAGCAGCGCCCCGACGAGCAAGCTCGCCGGGGCTTGTGGTTCATCGTCCCGAAGCACCCATGAACGCGGCGTCGGAGCGCCGCGCAACGGGGAAGCCCTCGGGAGGAGGTTAGACGGCCGTCACGTTTGCAGCCTGCTTGCCCTTGGGACCTTCGACGATCTCGAACTCGACCGCCTGGCCCTCGGCGAGAGTCTTGAATCCCTCTCCCTGGATAGCGGAGTAGTGCACGAACACATCCTCGCCGCCCGGCTGCTGGATGAACCCGAATCCTTTGGACTCATTGAACCATTTCACGGTGCCACGCTTACGCATTGCTTCACCTCCTCCCGAATTCGGGTCCCCGAAACGAAGAGACCCAAACGCCCCCCGCACGACGACGATCGCGCGCACACTTCCCGTGAACGCGGATCGAATGCGGAGAACGCTCTGTCTTCAGTTCTTCTGATTTTTCTAGGAGAGTGCTTCAGCGTATCGACACCGATCGATGCTTTGAACCTTGCTGCGTGCCACCGCTGAAGCCCTGAGGCAAGTGCGAGGCAACACCATGGAAGGTTACCAAAGCGATTTCGTATTGGCCGTTCTTCGCGGCCCGAAAGACGCGCGTACGTTAGCACGGCACCACGATCTGTCAACGCAAAGTTGGGCGTTTCCACGCAGGCGGAACGGCCGTGCGGCCGTGACGGCCCTCCTTGACCGCGCGGGGTCCGCGCCGTAACGTGCGGCCGGTACGCGGGAAATCACAAGGCGTTCCAACCGGCTATGAAAGTAGCCGGCGCCGGAGAAGTAGCCCGCGCCGGAGAAATAGCCCCGCGTCACAGCCCCTACCGCCCTCTATCTCGGCGAGCGGATCATGTCGCGCATGGGAATTCCGCCCTCCCACACGATCCGTCCCCGCTTCTTGAACTCGTAATCCGGATGCCTGCGCAGGAACTCCACTGCCGCATCATGCGTCATCTTCCCGCTCTGCTCCGCCGGGCCCGCCTTCTCGAACATCGTGTAGCCGTCCCCGCCCGTGTACAGGAAATCAATCGTCGCGACGCGGTAGGTGCGATTGCTGTCCAGCGCGTGCCCCCCGATCCTTATATCCGTCGCGCGGCCGCGCCGAACCTTGAACTGCGCCCCCGAGATCTGAGCGAACCCGTGCTTTCCGAAACGCGCGGCGATGAAATCGAAGAGCTCCCGGACCTGCCAGCCCTTCATCGGCACCGTCACGATCGTGTTGTCGAAGGGAAGCACCGTGTACACGTCGCCGACCGTGACCGTCCCCTCCGGAAGGGGCGCGCGGATGCCGCCCGAATTGATGATCGCGACGTGGGCGCGGGCGGTCTCCAAAATCACGTCCGCCACCCAGTTGCCCAGAGGCGTGTCCCCCTCCTCCAGCCCCGACGAAGGAATGCGGTTCCGCGTCGTGAAGACCGGCCTCTCCGTCATGACCGCGATCGAGTCGCGGAAGGGCTGGAGCATCGTGGCCACCGCCCGGTCCTCTCCCTCGGAAGGCCGCACCGGGATCAGCGCTCCGGTGAGTCCCCCAACCCCCCGCGGTCCGATCGCGATCGCGACGCGCCCCACGCGCTCTCCCCAGCGCCCCGCCTGCACGATCATGGTGCCGTCGTAGCCGTTCTCGTTTCGGTTCGATATCAAGACAGGCTCCCAGAGGAACGTGTGGCTGTGCCCACCCACGATGAGATCGATTCCCGGGACACGCCGGGCCAGCGCTCGGTCCTCATCGACCCCCAAATGCGTGAGCGCGACGACCAGATCCGCCTTCTTTCGAAGCTCGGGGACCAGGATCTGCGCGACCGCGATCGGGTCGGCGACGGCCACGCCTTCGTTCCGCGGACGGCTCACGATCGAGACGATGTCCCCGGTGGTGAGACCCAGGACGGCCACCTTCACCCCGTCCACGTCGAGGATCCGGTACGGTTCGGCGATGTGCCGAAGGGGCGCCGAATCGGGAACGCGGGTACCTCCGATCCACCGCGCCCCCTTCCTCGAGGGCCTCTCCACCGGTGCGAGCGAAGCCGCCCATGCGCTGTCACCCGCCACGAACACGTTGGCGGTCAGGATGGGAAACTTCGCCTCGGCTCGCGCATGGACCCACCACGCGGGACCGTCATCCAGCTCGTGATTGCCGAACGCGCCCGCGTCGTAGTGCAGGAGGCTCATCGAACGGTAGTCCGGGATACCGCGAAAGACGTTGTAGAGAGGAGTGCCCTGGAACACGTCCCCTGCATCGAGGAGAAGGGCCCTTGGCTTCGAGTCTCGAAGCCGCTCGATCACCAGGGCCCGCGCCGCCGCGCCTCCGACCATCTCCCCTTTCGGGTCCGGATACGGCAAGAGGTGGGCATGGATGTCGTTGGTGTGGATGATCAGGAGCGATTCGGGCTGGGCGGGCCAGGAAGCGAAAGTCGCCGAGGCTCCTAGCAGTAGGAAAAAACCTCCCGCGGCCACGTGAACAAAAAAAGCATTTCTGCGTTGAAGTACGGACATGTGGCGTGCTCCAATCCATGGAAGATCTTCGTGCCCGCGGGGATGGGCTGCGGAGAATCCGCAGCAAATCCCTTGACACAAGTCTCTGGAATTCTATATAGTTATGGTGTGCGTCGTCAAATCTCCGCGCGATGGAGAAATCTCCGGTAGCAACGAGCGGAACCCAGTGCAGGTCCAAACCCCAGCTCCGACCTTCTCCCGCATCGTCCCAACGAGCTCCTCGTTTGCTACACCTATGCCCCCGGCGCTACTCGCCCGCCGGGGGATTCTCGTTTCCATGGTGAGAGTGCCCTGGAGGCTTCATGGTGGAGAGTGACAAGTCGATCAAGTGTAGGGACTGCGGGGAGGAGTTCGTATTCTCGGCGGGGGAGCAGGCGTTCTACAAGGAGCGGGGTTTCCAGCACGAACCCACGCGTTGCCGCCGCTGCCGGGACGAGAAGAAGCGCCAAGGCACCGGTGCCGCCACGGGGGGCATGATGGCCTCTCCCGTATCGGCGACGACGTCTCCGCGCGAATTCCACGAGGCCGTTTGTTCCTCCTGCGGGGTGACGACCCAGGTTCCCTTCAAGCCGACCGCGGGGAAGCCGGTCTACTGTCGTGACTGCTTCCAATCCGTGCGTTCGGGGCGGGGGGTCGGCGCCTAGCAAACCCAGCAAACTCCGGCCGCAAAGAGCGGAAAGGAGGGCCCCGTATTGAGGCACCGAGGCTCGGTCAAATGGTTCAACGAGAACAAGGGATACGGATTCATCCGCGAAGACTCCGGCGAGGAGTTCTTCGTCCATCACTCGGCGATCCAGTGCGATGGATTCCGGACGCTCGCGGAAGGCGAGGTCGTCGAGTTCGAACCGATGGAGGGCCAGAAGGGTAACCAAGCCGCCAACGTGGTGAGGCTCCGGGCTTAGGAGCGGGTTTCGCTCCCGGCATCGTACCCCGGCGGGGAACCTCCGCCGGGGTTCGCTTTTATAGATAGATACGATAGAGTTCCGGGCTCCGGGTTCCCGTTCCGGGTTCCAGATTCCCGCATCCTGTTCCGGAGGTTTCCACCCGAATGCGCTCCGTCCCCGCGATTTCGCTCCTGGCTCTTCTCCTCATTCCCGCTTCCCAAGCGCAGGCCGTTCCGGACCTGGTCCAGACGCTGCCGAACAAGGTCACCGTGATCGTGCGCGAGGTCCACACGCGTCCGCTCGTCTCCATCCAGGCCTGGGTGCGCGCGGGCACGCGTGACGAGGCCCTCAAGGATCGCGGGCTTGCGGTGGCAACGGCCCAGTGCATCCTGGATGCGACGCCGAAGCGCGAATCCGGGGCCATCCAGAAGGAGCTCTACGCGATCGCGGGGACGTACGAGAACGAAGTGGGATACGACTTCTCGTACTTCGATCTCACGGTTCCGTCCCGGTCCTTCGCCCAGGGCCTAGGGCTTCTCTCCGAGGGATTGACGCAGGCCAAGATCGATCAGGCGGGGGTGCTACGGGCGATGGGCAGAGCCCAGGCGCTCTCGAAAACGGCCCTCACCAACGCCGAGCTCGCCGCGGTGAACCCGGTCCGGGCGCGGCTGCACGAGGGCTCGCCCCTGGGCGGGCCGCTCGCGGTTCCGGTGCAGGAGCTCACGCCCATTACCGCCACGCTGGTCCAGCGCTTCTACCACGATTACTACCTCGCCGAGAATCTGACGGTCGTCGTCGCGGGAGACGTGGACGCGCAGGAAGTCTTGGAGAAAGTGTCGGCGGCATTCGCGGAGATGCCTCGGGGAAAGGCTTCGTCCCGCTCCCGATTCAGCGAGAAGGGTCTTACGGGAACGCAGGCGGCGATCGAGAAGAACTACCTCGACACCCAGGGCATGGGGATCACCGTGGGATTCAGGACTCCGGCCTGGGGAAGCGCGGATGCGCTCGCCCTGGACGCGCTTCTCGCGGTTCTGGTGGACAATCCTCTCTCGCGGTCGCAGTCGCATCTGAACGCCGGGAACGCCGAGTACATCCGCGTCACCGCGGTTCCTCAGTACGAGCCGGACGGAGGCACGATCGCCCTCGCGTTCGGCGTGGATCCCGACCGTGTGCAGGATGCCGAAGGCGCGATTCTGACGCTGATCGAGCAGGCGCGATCCTCTCCGATCACGACCGAAGAATTCCAGAGTGCCGTCCGCACGCTGACGCAGCGGGACGCGTTCGCCCGCACGGATCTGAGCGGTCTCGGCCGCTACACGGCCCTCGCGTACCTTCGCGGAGCGCCGGGCTCGGAGGACCTCTATCTGCAAAGAGTGAAAGCGCTCCGTCCGGAAGATCTCGTCGCGGTCGCGCGGAAGTACTTGGACCTGGTCCGCGCGGTCTTCGTGGAGATGGGACCGGACTCCATCGTCTCTTCATTCAAGCCGGACGAGCTGGGGCGCCGGATCCGCGAGAAGCAGACCGTATACGGGGCCGCGTTCCGCTCCGGTCCCCAGGCGACGGCGAGCACCGACGCCCAGCGCCAGGCGAGACTCGATGCTCCGCTCAAGCAGGCGGCGGCGCTGAAACCGGTGGACCCGGGCCGCGGACGCGTGGTGCGCAGCATCCTCCCCGGCGGAATCCGTCTTCTCGTGAGTGAGGACCACAGCGCGCCGGCCGCTGCCGTTTCGGTGTACCTCCTCGGCGGCGTTCGCTACGAGAACGACAACAACAACGGAATCACCGCGCTCGCGCGCGAGGCGCTCCTCAACTCCATCGATCCCACCACCCGCGGCCTCACCTACCGCCAGACGCTCCAGCTCGAGGGAAGGCTCGTCTCCTACCAGGACAAGGACATGTGGGGATGCGCCATGGTCCTTCCGTCGGAGTCCTGGCGCGACGCGCTGGGCAAGATGGGGTCCATGTTCACCCATCCGGATCTCGATTCCGTGAACGTGGACGCGACCCGCATCTACGTCCTTGAAACGCTGGATCGCTGGCATCAGGACGACCAGGCGCAGCGGGACCGGCTGATCTTCTCCGCCAAGTACCAGGTGAGCGGATACCGGCTTCCCCAGCTGGGCTCCCATCACACCCTGGCGGCCCTGCCGCTCACGGAGATCGTCTCCTGGTACCGTAAATTCGTCGTGCAGCCGAACATGGTCGTCGCGGTATTCGGCGACGTGGATCCCGCGGCGGTGCGGGCCGAAGTGGAGCGCGCGTTCGCAGGCATTCCGGCGAGACCCTTCCAGCCCGGAACGGTGGCTCAGGAAGGGGACTTCGAAGGCTTCCGCGAGAAGTGGGAGCTGGGCGCCGGACCCTACTCCACCGTCACGATCGCTTTCAACGGACCGCCGGCACGGAGCCCGGACATTCCGGCGCTCTACGTGGTGGCGTCGCTCCTGGGAGGACCCAAGGGCTGGCTCGATGAGTACGTCATGAAAACCGGAGGAGCCAGGAACTCGAATGCCATCCTCTCCCAGGCCCTGGACGAGTCGCCCCTCCTCACGATGGTGACCGTGAACGGCCCGATGCAGGAAGAGGACATGGTGAAGCTCCTCTTCCGTCAGATCAAGAAGGCCGCGATCCTGCCGCTCCACGGCGATCTCGCTCCGGATCTGTTCAACGCGAAGACCCATGCTTCCAGCAGCTACTACATGACGCTCGATTCGAATCCGACCCGGGCCTACCAGTTTGCGCGCGCGGAGCTGTTCGGGCTCGGCATCGATTACCCGATCCTCCTCCCGGCCCGGATTCAGGGCGTCACTTCGGACGATCTCCTGCGCATCGGGCAGAAGTATTTTCAGCGAGGGCAGTGGAACAAAGCACCCTACGCGGTTGCCGAGACGCGTCCAGGCGGTTGGTAGCCGCTAGACCCCCCGCGACGTTCGCCGCGCCCGAATCGCCCGAACCAACAGGAGACTCCCGCGTGGAGCCGGTCGTCCTCATCGTCACCGTTCGGAACGAGGCGCGGACGATCGGCCCTCTCCTCGATTCCATCCTCGCCGGCACCCGCGTGCCGGACGAGATCGTGGTTGCTGACGGGGGCTCCTCGGACGGCACCCTCGAGCTTCTCCGCTCCCGAGCCTCGGCCGATCCCAGGATCCGCGCGGTGCTTGCGCCGGGAAACCGCTCGGTCGGCAGGAACGCCGCGGTTCGCGCTTCCACCGCGCCCATCGTGGCCTGCACCGATGCGGGCGTGGAGGTGGAGCCCGACTGGCTCGAGCGCATCACCCGCCCCTTCGCGGCGGATCCCGCGACCGAGGTCGTGGCGGGATTCTATCTTCCCGTCGGCAGGACCCGGTTCGAGCGCGCCGCCGGTGTGATCTCCGCGCCGCGGCTCACGGAGATCGATCCCAAGCGCTTCCTGCCTTCCACCCGCTCGGTCGCGTTCCGGCGCACGGCCTGGGAGCGGGTGAGGGGATTCGACGAGTCGCTCGCCCACAACGAGGACACGCCCTTCGCGCTGGCGCTGAAGGCGGCGGGCGCGCGGTTTCATTTCGAGCCGGAGGCGCGCGTGCGGTGGCACCCGCGCGGGGATCTTCGCTCCTTCTTCCGCCAGCACCGGCGGTTCGGATTCGGGGACGGGGAGTCGCGCGTGCAGGGCTCCTTCTACGCGAGGCTCGCCGCGAAGTACGCGCTCGGCGCCATACTGTTCGTCGGCGGATTCTGGTACCGCGACTGCTGGGCTGCGCTCGTGGTGGGGCTGTTGCTCTTCGTGACCACGCAGGCGCGGCGCGGGGCGGGGAAACTCGGCCCCTACGGCCGCTTCATCCTGGTCCCGTTTCTGAAAGTGGTCTACGACGCGGCGTACCTGAGCGGGTATGCCCAGGGCCGCCTGAGCCGGCTCAGCTCTCCTGGCCGACCTCTTCGGGACCGGGACTCTCCTCGGGCCTCGGATTGAAGATCGCGGCGAGCTCGCTTCTCAGCTGACCCGAGTCCAGCTTCCACTTGAGCTCTCCCTTGTGGGCGATCGAGATCGCGCCCGTCTCTTCCGACACGACGATCACCACCGCGTCCGTCTCTTCCGCCAGCCCCAGCGCCGCGCGATGCCGGGTGCCGAGCAGCGGGGAGAGGCCGCGGGTCTGGCTCAGAGGCAGGATGCATCCCGCGGCGACGATCTGGTCCCCGCGGAGGATCGCCGCGCCGTCGTGCAGGGGCGAGTGCGGCGTGAAGACGGTCTCCAGGAGCTCGCTCGAGACGCGGGCCTCGAGCTTGGTCCCGGTCTCCACGTAGTTTCGAAGCCCCATGTCGCGCTCCACCACGATCAGAGCGCCCCGGCGCTCCTCGCTCATCTCTTCGACGGATTTGAGAATTTCCCCGATGACGCCATACCCTTCCACCCGGATGAGCGCGCGGAGGAGGCGATTTTGACCGATATGGGTGAGGAGCGCCCGGAGCTCGGGCTGGAAGAGGATCACGAAGAGGATCACCCATACCGTTTTCAGGCTGTTGATGATCCAGTTCAGGGCGTTGAGGCGGAACCACTGCGCCACGATCGAGACGAACACGATGACCACGAGCCCCACGAACATCTGGGAGGCGCGCGTGCCCTTGATCATGGCGAAGAGGCGGTAGAAGAGAAACGCCACGATGAGGATGTCGATCACGTCGAGGAGGATCTGCGGCTTGATCGGAATCACGCGGTCAGCACCCCCTCCGGAGACAGCAGGCGCTCGGCGAGGCGCAGGGCAGAGACGGTCTCGCGAACGTCATGGGTCCGGAAGATCCGGGCCCCCAGCGCATACGCGGCCACCGTCGCGCCCAGTCCCGCCGCGAGGCGTCCTTCCGGCGGCTCGCCGCCACCGAGCGCGCCGAGGAAGGACTTCCGGGAAAGTCCCACGTAGACCGGGCGCCGCAGGGTGAGGAGCCGGGGAATGCCGCGAAGGGCTTCGAGGCTCTGCTCGGCGCGTTTCGAGAATCCGATCCCAGGATCGAGCGCGATCCGCTCGCGCGGGATGCCGCGCGATTCCGCGAGCCGCAGGCGCTCCTCCAGGAGGGAGCGCACGTCCTCCCCGACGTCCCGGTACTCCCGGGGGGCGTGGAGCGCGTCCGGGGCGCCCAGAGAATGCATGAGCACCAGACCCGCCTTCGCGCGCGCGACGACCTCCGCGAGCGCGGGGTCCACCCCAAGCCCGCTCACGTCGTTCACCATCGCCACCCCCGCCTCCAGGGCACGCCGAGCGACCTCGGCGTGGTAGGTATCGATGGAGAGGGGAAGACCCAGGCGAGCGGCCGCCGACGCGGCCGACGCCGTCGACGCGAGCACGGGCTCAAGCCGCTCCCATTCCTCCTCGGCTCCGATCGCGGCCCCTCCGGGACGCGTGCTTTGCGCCCCCAGGTCCACCGCGTCCGCGCCCTCCGAAGCCATCGCCTCCAAACGCGCGACGGCCGCCTCTCGTGTGAGATAGCGGCCGCCGTCGTAGAAGGAATCAGGAGCGAGATTGAGAATGCCGACCACGCGGGCGCGCCCGGTCAGATCCCAGGCGCCGCCGCGGTATTCGAAGATCACGCGATACCCGGGCTCTCGCTGGGTTTGATGCGTGGCGCGTGCGACTCGCGCGCGGGCCGCTCCTCGGCCGGCTGCGCCGCTCCGCTCTGGTCCTGACCGTCCGAGGGACGCTGGGGGCGGGGAAGCGGATCCAGCTTCTCGCCGCGAAGCACCTTCTCGACCTCCTCGCCGTCCAGCATCTCGCGCTCGAGGAGCGCCATCGCCAGGACGTGAAGCTTGTCCAGGTTGTCCATGAGGAGCTGGCGGGCGTGGTTGTACGCCCCGTCCACGAGGCTCCGCACTTCCTCGTCGATCATGATCGCGGTCTTCTCGCTGTAGTCCCGGTGTTGGGAGATCTCCCGTCCCAGGAACACGAACTCTTCCTTGGTCCCGAACGTGAGCGGGCCCAGGCGCTCGCTCATGCCCCACTCGCACACCATGCGGCGGGCGATGTTGGTGGCGCGGCGGATGTCGTCCGATGCGCCGGTCGTGAGCTGGCTCAGCACGATCTGCTCCGCGGCGCGCCCTCCCATGAGGTGCGTCAGCACCCGGAGCCAGTACTCGCGCGAGAAGGAGTGGCGCTCGTCCTGGGGCAGATACGCCGTGAGCCCCAGCGCCCGTCCGCGCGGGATGATGGTGACCTTGTGCACCTTGTCGCTACCGGGCTGGAGCCACGCCATGAGCGCGTGCCCCGCCTCGTGATAGGAGGTGCTCTTCTTCTCCTCGTCGGAGATCACAAGACTCCGCCGCTCGGTCCCCATCATCACCTTGTCCTTGGCGTCCTCGAAATCGGGCGCCGAGACGCGCTTGTGGTTCCGGCGCGCGGCCAGGAGCGCGGCCTCGTTCACGAGGTTCGCGAGATCGGCGCCCACCATGCCGGGCGTGCCGCGGGCGATCGTGTTCAGGTTCACGTCCTCGCCCACGGGAATGTTCCGGGTGTGCACCCGGAGAATTCCCTCGCGGCCGCGAACGTCCGGAACGTCCACCACGATCTGCCGGTCGAAGCGGCCGGGGCGCAGGAGCGCCGGGTCCAGCACGTCGGGACGGTTGGTCGCTGCGATCAGGATCACGCCCTCGTTCGACTCGAATCCGTCCATCTCGACCAGGAGCTGGTTCAGGGTCTGCTCGCGCTCGTCGTGCCCTCCGCCCAGTCCCGCGCCGCGGTGGCGCCCGACCGCGTCGATCTCATCGATGAAGATGATGCAGGGCGCGTTTCGCTTGCCCTGATCGAAGAGGTCGCGCACGCGCGAGGCGCCCACGCCCACGAACATCTCCACGAAATCCGAGCCCGAGAGCGAGAAGAACGGTACGCCCGCCTCCCCGGCCACGGCCTTCGCGAGGAGCGTCTTCCCCGTGCCCGGGGGGCCGAGGAGCAGGGCACCCTTCGGAATGCGGCCGCCAAGGCGCTGGAATTTCTTGGGATCGCGAAGGAACTCGATGATTTCCTCGAGCTCCTGCTTCGCCTCATCCGCGCCCGCCACGTCCTTGAAGGTGACCTTGGGGCTGTTCTCCATGACCACCTTGGGCCGGCTCTTCCCGAACTTCATCGCGTTCGCGCCGCCAGACTGGATCTGGCGGATCATGAACATCCAGAGCACCAGAAGCGCGACGAAGGGCAGGTAGGAGAGGGCAAGGCTCCACCAGTTCATTCCCGGCGGCTTGGAGTTCACCGTGGTGTCCGGGCTCTTGGCAAGGATGGCCCGGCCCAGATCCTTGTCCTCGGCGGGGAGATAGACCTTGAAGAAGACGTACGAGGCAGGTCTTCCCTCCTCGTGCGTCAAGGCACTCTGCTTGAGCTCCCCGACGACCTCGCGGTCGACGATGGTCACCGCCTTGATGTTCCCGGTGTCCACCTGCGAGAGGAATTCGGAATAGGGGATCTCGTGCGTCTTGGCCTTGATCTCCCCGTAGATCTGGACGAAGAGGATCACGCCCAGCACGAGGATGAGCCAGAGGAGCGCCGTACGGATCGGCCGGCCCGCCCCGAAGGGCGCGGACTTGCGCTGGGGAAGCCGCGGCGGACGCGCCTTCCGAGGCGGTGGCCCGGAAGACTTCCGCAACATGGTATGGGGATTTATATTATGGATTCTGCTCATGTCGGTTCCCAATGGTTGTTGGGGCTTTCATCGGGGTATCGGCCCGAACACCGGAGTACTCAAGCGTTGGATGGCGCTTCGACACGCTCCGGTTCCCCTTCCCTCTTTGTAAACACCAGCGCCCCACGCTCTCGCCGTGCCCTGATTCCCATGGGGAAATCCGCGGAGCGGCCGGAACGCGACGTAAGGAGTGAATGGAGAGCGCTGACGTGAGCTGTCGACAGATCGAGGATGTCCTCGTTCAACTCCCGCAACACATAGCGAAAGATATACTTCCGCAGGACTTCAGGGTAGAGGAGCAACCCCGCCGCATCAAGCTCGATTTTCCCTCGCTCCCTCGTGATCACAACGTTCGGAAGCAAGCGCCCTGCCTCTGCTCCCAAGTAACTGTCCACCTCGGCAAAGAGCGCCGATTCCCGAAGCAGGGTCTCCTGGATCGAAGGGTTCATCCTTCGGATGCGGGGGAGAAGCTCCAGCCTCACGAAATTTCGCCGGGGGTCCGTGGTCTGGTTCGTGGAATCCTCGCGGTGGGTCAGGCCGCGCCGCGTCAGGTATTCCAGCACCTGGCGCTTCGTGGTGGTGAGGAGCGGCCGCACCACTTCGAGCCCGTGGAGCCGACGGAGCGGCCGCATTCCCGAGAGCCCCGTGATTCCGGCTCCCCGGATGAGGCGAAGCAGGATGGTCTCGGCCTGATCATCGGCGGTGTGGGCGACCGCGACGCGGGAGCACCCGGCCGCGACCGCCATGCGGCGCAGCGCGGCGTAGCGAAGCTTCCGCGCCGCTTCCTCCAGCGACTCGCCCCGCTCGCGCTGTCTCGCCACGGGATCGATCCGAGACGTCATGAATCGGACTCCCAGGCGCCCCGCCACCTCCTCGACGAACGCCGCGTCCTCTTCCGATTCCTCACCGCGGAGGCCGTGGTTCACGTGCCCTGCGACGAGGTCCCCTTGGGGAATGCCGTGACGCGTCCGGTACCCGACCAGGAAATCCAGGAGGGCCACGGAATCGGGACCGCCCGAGACGCCCACGACAAGGGATCCTTCGCGGGGGATCAGCTCGTGCGCGGAGATCAGCCGCTCCGCGTGGAGCTCCAGCCGCTCGTCGCGCGGGTTGGGGCGGGCAGCCTTCGAGCCTCGAGGTGCCCTGGGGGAGCGCGTAGCCATCCGGAGAGTATAGACGCAGGGCGCGGGTGCGCGCCCAGGGATCGGAAAAAGTTGGTGGCGGCGCAGGGATTCGAACCCCGGACCAAGGGATTATGATTCCCCTGCTCTACCAGCTGAGCTACACCGCCAGCAAGACAGGGATCGTAGTCACACGGACTTCCGCTGTCAAGGCACCCCCCGGGTGGTTGACTCCTCCCATCCCACCCCCGTATACTCACCCACTACTCAATTTCGGGCCGGCTTCACGGGCGCACCGGCGCCTCCAGGGAGATCTCCAGACCACATGTCTCGAAAATTCGTAGGGGGGTTGCTCTTCATCCTCCTCGCGGGCTCGGCCACACCCTCACGCGCCACGGACCTCGTCGGCGCGGGGGGAATCGGCGTCCGCGGAGGATCGCTTCTCTTCACCCAGGACCAGGAGACCCACAAAGCGGCGAAGCCACGGCTCTCCGGGGATCTCGTGTTCAGCTACGTCTCGTCCGACCACGTGACCTTCGACGTCACGACCGGGTACGGCTGGAACCGCCTCAGCACCAACAATCCGAACTACTTCGTCGTGACCGCGACCCCGATCACGCTCAGCGGGCGCTACTTCCTGCGCGACGGAAAAGTCTGGCGTCCCTATGTGGGCGCGGGCGGCGGACTCTATGTCTGGTCCATTCTCTCGCACGACCTCGGCTCCGCGACCGATCCCGCGACCTTCGAGCGCCTTCGCCGCGCGCGACCCGGGTTCCACGGGATGGTCGGGATGGAGCGGCGGATGTCGAAACACATCGGCATGACCGCGGACGGGAGCTACCATTACATCATGGCCAAGGACGAGAAACGCTTCCCCTCCGGATATAACGGCGACAAGGCCTACGCGCAGGTGCGCCTGGGCGTGACCTTCTTCTTCTCGCTGAGCGAGAAGATCGACACGGGGCTCCCCGAATAAGCATGCGAGTCTACGCCGCGCCCGGAGCCAAGATGGACGAGGCCCGAGAGGTCCGCCAGGACGCGCGCGTGGGCTCGGACCTCGCCCTCACCTTCGACGACGTTCTGCTTCTCCCCGGCTACTCCGAGGTCCATCCGCGCGGCGTCGACACCACGACGCAGCTCACGCGCGAGATCGCGCTGAACGTTCCGATCGTGAGCGCTGCCATGGACACCGTCACCGAGAGCGCGCTCGCCATCGCGATCGCGCAGGAGGGCGGGATCGGGATCATTCACAAGAACCTCCCGGTGGCGGAGCAGGTCGAGGAAGTGGATCGCGTGAAACGCTCGGAGAGCGGCATGATCGTGAACCCGATCACGCTTCCGCCCGACGTCCCGATCGCTCGCGCGCTCGAGCTCATGGAGAAGTTCCGCATCTCCGGCGTGCCCATCACCGAAGGGAAGCGCCTCGTCGGCATCCTCACGAACCGCGACCTCCGCTTCGTGCGCGGGAAGGACCTCCGCGTGAAGGACGTGATGACGCACGAGAACCTCATCACCGCCCCCGTGGGGACGACCCTGGAGGAGGCGGAGCGCATCCTGCACCAGAACCGGATCGAGAAGCTCCTCGTCGTGGACGAGAGCTTCCAGCTCCGGGGCCTCATCACCGTGAAGGACATCCAGAAGCGGATCCGCTACCCGCGCGCGTGCAAGGACCACCTCGGACGGCTCCGCGTGGGGGCCGCGATCGGCGTGGGTCCCGACGCCCTCGAGCGCGTGGACGAGCTGGTCAAAGCGGGCGTGGACGTCGTGGTCATCGACAGCGCGCACGGGCATTCGAAGGCGGTCTTGGACACGACCCGCGCGGTGAAGACGAAGCATCCCAGCGTGCAGCTCATGGTCGGGAACGTGGCGACCGGATCGGGCACGCGGGACCTGATCCAGGCCGGCGCGGACGCGGTGAAGGTGGGCATGGGCCCGGGCTCGGCCTGCACGACGCGCGTGGTGGCCGGGGTCGGGGTGCCGCAGATCAGCGCCGTGCTCGAGTGCGCCGCCGCCGCGGCGGAGGCGGGCGTGCCGCTCGTCGCCGACGGAGGGATCAAGTACTCGGGCGATCTCGTGAAGGCGCTTGCCGCGGGAGCGCACTCGGTGATGCTGGGGAATCTGTTGGCGGGAACCGAGGAGAGCCCGGGGGAGACCATCCTCTACGAAGGGCGAACCTACAAGGTGTATCGCGGCATGGGATCCCTCAGCGCCATGGCGGGCGGGCGAGGCGACCGCTACTTCCAGGAAGGCGTGAAGGATCTGAAGAAGCTCGTGGCCGAAGGAATCGAGGCGCGCGTTCCCTACAAGGGGCAGGTCGCGAACGTGATCTATCAACTCATGGGCGGTCTCAGGGCCGGCATGGGCTACTGCGGCGTCGCCTCCATCGAAGAGCTGCGTACCAAGACCCGCTTCATCCGCATCACCCAGGCAGGGCTCCGCGAGAGCCACCCGCACGACCTCACGATCACGAAGGAAGCTCCCAACTACGAGATTCGGTAGCACCCCGAAAACGCGGCGCCCCGCCGGGGGAGCGGGGCGTGTGGAAGGTGCCGCGTTGTTCCAGGGGGTGCGTGCCCTCCGGGGGTGATCGGTCGGGGGACGGAGGGCACGCCGGGGGATCGTGCGCTACCCGCTAGGGACCTCCCGCGGGGAGCGAAAAGTGAAAGTCGGGCGAAAGCTGCCGGATTTCGCGGGCCAATCCCCGCATCTGATCCAGAAGCTTCCGCTCGCCGGTCTTCTTCCATTCCGAATAGGCATCCAGGAGCAGATCCTGCATCTCGCGCAGGTGCTGCTCCTTCGCGTCCTCGTCGACTTTGCGCACCAGGCGGATGACCTGCGCCTTCTTGAAGCGCTTCGGGATGCTCCAGTACTCGCCCTTCATGTGCGACAGAAGCTTGTGATAGCGCTCGAGTCCCAGGGTCAACTTCTCCAGCACGGCCGCGATCGTTTCGGCGGGATTTTCGAGCAGCTCACCATAGGTATACGTGAAGTGGTACCAGTTCGGACTCCGACCCACGTCCGCCTCTTCTCCGGGAAGCAGGCCATCGCGACGGCTGGGAACGTGCGGTCCCAGGTGCTCGAATACGCCTACCGAGATCAGGAGCAAGTCGTCGGGGGTGCGGAGGATCAGGTACTTGAGCGCGCCGTGGCTCGTGTTGGCGAGACGGCGCCAGGCGCCCACGTCATAGCGTGAAAGCAGCCGGGTCCGCTCGGCCGGCAGCGGGACCTGAGCTTCGAACTGGTCCCGCAGGGCGCTCAGATAGGAATCGACGTCTTCCTGGGGAAGCGGGTCACCGTTCTGAGGCGTCCCCTCCGCTTTCGTGAGGAGGAGACAGTTCATCGTGAAATAGACGGTCGGCTGGAGCTTCCTCTGCCCTACCTTCGCGAGGTACTTTCGCGCTGCCGACATATGAACTCCCCATGAGACGGGCGTCTTCTACCGTGCACACCGCATCCCTTTCCAAGCATGTGCTTCTGCATTGGGCGTGCCGTAATGTCCGGCGCCATTCTCACCGGGTGGTAACTCCTCAGCCGCCATAGTGATTCACCGCGTTGAACGCTCGCTTTAGGGGCCGCGGATCTTTGTCGGATTGTCGCCATGTGGCTTGAAGTGACCCCCAAGAAGGGTGGAAGCGCCCATTTCTCCAACGCCGGGGCCATGCGATTTGCGCGGATACGAGCCTTTTGCAATTCCGCAGAAGGCGTGCTCCGCCGGCATCGCCGGACGGAAAGACCTGGAACGCATCCAATGTGCGGTTGCGCATGTGGTTGCGGTCAGAACCCACGGGCGCTCCATGGCACGCTACTTGCGATTCGTCCACGTTCGCATCAACGACCTGCAAGCGAAGACGTCCCAGCGAGGGACCGCACAGCATGAATCTCGGAACGAGAGGCGCGCTCACATTCCGGTTGGGTGACTACAACTTCGCCGTCCGCGTCGAGGAAGCCGGAGGCGTGCTCGATGCCGACCGCCTGGCGCAACTTCCGGGGGTGGCCGAGCCCGTGGCCGGCGTGGCGGCGTTCCGCGGCGAGATGGTCCCGGTCGTCGATCTCGCGGGGTTCCTCGGAATCGAGTCCCTCGCTCCTCATCGATATGCGCTCGTTCTCTTCCGCGGCGCGGACCGGTTCGCGCTCCTCGTGCCTGAGATCCCCCGGCTCGTTGCGGGACGCGATCTTCGCGAAGCGCCTCCCGAGGCTCCGGATCCCGAGCTGAGCGATCTCTTCGAGTCCACCCTGGTCTCCGAGGATCAAGACCACTACCACTGTCTGAACTACTGGCAGATTTTCGAGTCCATCATTCCGCAGACCGCGGCGTCGGCAGCACGGGACGTCCACGCGAAACGGACCCGCTAGAGGTGCCGGCGATGAGGGAAATGAGGGCGGAAGACGACGTGCAGCAGGGAGGCTCTTCGCCGCCCCCGGCCGTTCTGGTCACGCTGCTCGCGGTGCTCCTGGCGGGCGCGATCGCGGTGTTCGCCTCCGGGGTCATGGTCTGGGTGGGAGTCGGGGCCCTGGCCCTCGGGGCGGCGTACTTCACCTCGCGAAGCGCCGCCCCGAAGAAGGGCGTTTCCGACACGGCCCGCGCCCGCCGCCTCCTTCTCCTCCTCGACCGGGGCGGCTCGACGGACTGCAAGGTGCCGGCCGAATTCACGAACGAGTGGGCCACGCTCTACGAGCGCGTGAACAAGACCTCCTTCGAGGCGCGCACGGGGGGCTCCGCGCTCGTCGAGCTGGAGAAGCTTCGCAAGCAGATCGAGCTCGCCGTGTCGATCCTCGACAAGGACAAGGATCCGCTCGCGGAAGCGCGCGAGCTCAAGTCGAGCGTCCTCGAGCCGCTCCTCTCCTACCTCCAACCGTCCGCCGCTCCCGGGGCTTCGGTCGTGAGCAAGATGACGCTAGGCGAAGAGGAGGAGCTGATCGGATCGGGCCCGGACAAGCTGCCCGACGACTGGCCCAAGCCCGGCGGCGGGCCAAGCTCCGCCGGCGGGCCAAGCTCCGCCATGGCCCCCGCGCGTCCCTCGGCGGGCGCTGCGGTGGGTGGGGGACACCTCGAGAGCGGTCTCCGCGACCTGATCCGGGAGATCGAGTCCTTGCGCACGACCCTCTCGGGAGGACGCGAATCCGAGGCGCCTCACCGGGCCGAGGACCCCGCGATCCGGACCCCGGCGCAGCTGGTGGACGCCGTGGTTCTGACCGCCGCCGACGGAATCGAGGACCTGGCCGCGGGGCTCATGCGTGCGAACGAGCTGGCTTCGGTCGCGGAGCGCGTGACCAACCGCGCCACGCTGCTCGCCCTGAACGCGGCGCTCGAAGCGACCCGGTCCGGAAGCGAGGCCTTCGCCGCCATCGCGGAGGAAACCCGCCGGCTCGCGGAATTCGCCCGCGAGGCGACCGACACGATCTCGAGGCTCTCCTCGGAGATCGAGTACAAGGTGGGCGAGACCATCACCGCCATCCACGCGACCAGCGAGGACGCCAAGAACTCGCTGGCCGAGCTTTCGGGCTCGGCTGTGCCCGTGCCCAACGCGGCGCGAGGCGCACGGGTCCAGGTGGTGCGGCTCCTCGACCGGGCCCGCGAGCTCCTGTCGAACCTGGGCGCCGCTCCGGCAGGGCGCCCGGGCTCCCCGTCCGAATCCTCCCCGAACCCCTCCAAGGTCGCGAATTCGATGCAGGATAACGTGCAGAACGACCGCCCCACGGCCGACAAGTTACCCCTAGAGGGGATCATGCTGATCGAGGGGCTCAAGCCCGGAGCCAATCTCGAGAGCTGACCCTCGCCCGAGGGTGGAGGGCGATCGAGAGGCATGAGAACTGCCGCTTCCGAGTACCTGAACCAAACCCAGATCATGTCGCGCCTCGGCGCGACCTTCGGCGCGCTCATCCACGAGCAAGTCGCAGCCGTACGCCGCTTCCTCGACGACGAGTCGAACTACGACTCGAGCGAGCTCAAGCCGCTCGCGGAGCTGGCGATCCGTCTCGTGGAGCGCAGCGCCGAATGGCTCGAGGTCGGGGAGATCGCGAGCCTCGCGATCGAGATGCGCGAGGCGCTGGCTCAATTGAGCCACCTTCGCCCGGACCAGCGCCAGGAGGTCGTCGCGCAGTGCCGCGTGGCGCTCGACGCCCAGGAGCGGATGATCGAGCGTCTCCGTGCGGAGGGCTTCATCGCGCTGGTGGAGCACGCCGGAATCGTCAGCGAAGCCCTCGACATCCTGCGCGCGAACCTCAAGCAGGCGCGGGCGCAGGAGATCAACTCGGCGCGCGGAATGATCGATGACCCGAGCGCCGACATGGGAAGCCAGGAGAACCTCCTCGGCCTCACGTTCGAGATCAAGAACTCGCTGATCCATCAGAACGAGCGGATCGGATCGATGAGCGACAACTTGAACGCCACCCTGGAGGCGGCCCATTCCGCGCTGACCGAATGGGAAAGCGTTCTCAAGGCGGTCGAGCGGCAGCGCATCTCCCGCGGAGGAAAGCGCGGGGACATGCCGCCGAGCCCTCTCGAGGGCCGCTCGCTGACCATCCACCAGCGGCTCCAGGATACGGCTTCCGGTCTGCGGGGTCTGGCCCACGAGCTGAATCAGCTCCTCGGGCTCCAATATTCGCTGGAGCGGCGGGCCCGCGATCTGGACGAGCATCTTCTCTGGGAATTCCTCGATCCGCTCGACCGGTACCTGGACGACATGTACACCGCCGCGCACACGGGGGACCGCGGACGCCGGATCTGCCTCTCGGTCCAGACCGGCGGCGTGGGGTTCGAGCCCGAGATCGGCACCATCCTGCTTCCCCTGGTGCTCCGCGTCCTCGAGACGATGCAGCCCATGTCCGACGCCGGCGAGAATATCGAGGTGGGGCTCACGGCGGCCCGGGAAGGGTTGGAGGCCCGGCTTCGCATCGAGGGCCCGGTCACGATGGATCCCGAGGCGCTCCAGCTTCTGGAAAACGCCCTCGAAGGGCTCGGAGGGTTCGCTTCGCGCCACGTGGTCCCGAACGTGGGCACCACGCTCCGGCTTCAGTTCCCAATGGCGCGCTCGCTCCGGAGCTTCCTGATCGTGGAGGCGGGCGGCCAGCGGATCGCCCTTCCCTGGAGCGCGATCGAGCGGATCTACGCGAGCGACAGCGATCCCGGCTGGGCGTCCGGCGACACGCCTCCGACGGTGTACTCCCTGGCGACCCTCTTCGGCCGCGACGTCGCTGCGTCCTCCTCCGAGGGGATCGAGAGCGAATCGACTTCGAAGCGCGCGCCCGACAAGGAGGGAATGCCGATTGCGGTGCTGCGCTCGGGAAGCGGCTCGGCGGTCGTGAGCTTCGACCGGCTCGTCTGGCGCGAGAACGCGCGCCTGAAGTCCCTGCCCCCGAGGCTCTATCCGGTGGAGGAGGTGCTCGGAGGGATCATGACCCCCGACTCGGGGATCACCCTCGTGCTCAATCCGAGCGCGCTCCTGAGGCGGACCCATGCCGTGGACGCGAATGGAAGGAACGCGGAGGCGCATGAGGGTCACGACCCACACATGCACGAAGCCGACGCGCACGATACGGAGGTGCGCGCCACGGCGGATGGGGAGGATGCAGACGAGGAGGATGGGGAGGATGCGGACGGGGAGGTCGCCGAGGACGGCGTCTACGATCTGGGTGACGGGGACGAGACCGATCCGGGGTCCGGCCCCGGCGGGACCGGGAGCGCTTCATGAAGGGGCTCCAGATCGAGCGGATCGGACCGGCCGACGATTTCCACTTCTCCTTCAAGGGCGTGGTGGATCCCGACGGCGCCCGCAAGCTCGACCGCCTGCTCCTGAAGTGCCAGGGCAAGAGCGCCCGGAGGGTGCGCCTCGACTTCTCGGGCGTGGAGAGTGTCTCCAGCCTCGGGCTCTCGGTCCTGAGCCGCTGGGGGAAGGTGTACGAGGGGACCGATCGACGGATCGAGATGAACGGCGCCTCGGCGGAGCTGCGCGCGTCCCTGCAGAGCGCGGGCGCGATCATCTACATCGCCAATGCGCCGGGGTCCCCGCCGGCATCGGCGGAGGCGCCGAAGCCGCGTGCCGCGGAACCCGATTCCGAAAAGGAGCACGCGCACGAGAAGGGGACGCATGAGAAGGGCGTCCCCGGTCCCCACACGCACGAGAAACGGGCGCACGAGAAGTCCGAGGAGCCCGCGAGGGAGGCTCCGAAGCCCTCCGACGCGCCGGTCGGCCCCGAGATGGCTTCGCTCCAGACCAAGCTCAAGCGGAAGATCGTCGAGTTCCGGAACCTCTTCGAGATCACGCAGGCCCTGAACCTCGCCCAGGATCTGGACGAAGTCATGAATCTCTTCGGCCTGAGCGTGATGGGGCAGTTCGGGCTCGAGCGTCTCGCCCTCTTCCTCAGCGATCCGGACAAGGACGGCCACCTGATCCCGCGGCACGTGCGCGGGTTCCCGCAGCATCACTTCCAGGACTTCGTGATTCCCTGGACCGCCTTCCGCCGTTTCGGACCGGACAAGGCATTCATGACATTACAAGAGCTCGAGACCAAGCACACCGGCTCGGATGAGCTCGAGGCGCTCCGCGAGACCGGCTTCGAGTGGGCGGTGCTTCTCTGGGTGCGGCGGGATCTCGAAGGGGTCCTCTTCGTCAGCGGCCGCGGTGGCGGCCGGAAGTTCACCGAGGACGACCGCGACCTCCTGACGATCCTCGCGCATCAGGGAGCCGTGGCCATCTCGAACGCTCGCGTCCAGCGCGCCCAGGAAGAGCGCAATCTCGGACTGGTGCGCGGCATGATGGCGTTGATCGAGAGCCGGGACGGATACGCCAAGGGGAGCACCGAGCGCGTGGTCCGCTACGTGAGCGCCGTCGCGCGGCTGCTCGACTATCCCAAGGAACATCTGAAGTCCCTGGTCTACGGCGCCGTGCTGCGCGATATCGGAATGATCACGGTGAGCGGCCTCATCTTGAAGAATCCGGCGCACCTCTCGGAGGAGGAGTGGGGGCTGATCAAGCAGCATCCGGTGCGCGGCGAGCAGATTCTCGAGGAGATGAATTTCCCCAAGGAAGTGATCGCGATCGTCCTGAATCATCACGAGCGCTGGGGCGGCGAGGGCTATCCGAACGGGATCCGAGGTCAGGAGATTCCGCTCGGCGCACGCATCGTCTCGCTCGTCGACGCCTACGTCGCCATGACGAGCGAGCGCCCGTACCGCCGCGCGCTTCCCTACGAGAAGGCCCGCCAGGTGATCGCGGAGAACTGGGGAAGCCCGTTCGATCCCAGCGTCATCGAGATCTTCCTGAGCGTGCTCGACAAGATCGAGCGGCGCTCGCGCCTTCGCACCGGACAACCTCTCACGTCGGGTTCGGCGCCCGCGGCCGGAACCGCGGCGAGCCCGGGCTCGGCGGCCGTGACCGACCATGCCGTCGGCGCGATCGACCCCCTCGCGTCGGGCGCGACCATCCCGGGTGAAGGGAAGGGGCCGGACGATTCCTCCGGCACCACGAAATCCGGTCCCGCCGTGGAGGCGAACCGCACGTGAGCCCCGACATGAGACCCGCGTTCGAGACGAAGGAAGGGAAGCAGAAGCGCACGATCCTGGTTGTCGACGACGACCGCCGGGTGGTGGATCTCCTCCAGATCTCGCTCTCGCAGAACGGTTATCACGTGACGACCGCGGGCACCGGCGAAGAAGCGCTGGAGTCGGTGCGGCGGGAAACACCCCATCTCGTCATCCTCGACCTCAGGCTGCCCAAGAAGAACGGCTACGAGGTGTGCGCGGCGCTGAAGAGCTCCAAGGATACGTCCGCCATTCCGATCATCATGGTCTCCGCGACCGCCGAGGTGGATGCCCGGCTCCAGGGACTCATGCACGGCGCCGACGACTACCTCACGAAGCCCTTCTCTCCGAAGGAGCTCCTGATCAAGGTGCGCCGGATCTTCGAGCGGCAGGAACGCGCGGAGAACCTGAGCATCAAGAACCAGGAGCTGGAAACGGAGGTCGCGCGGAATCGCGAGGATCTCGTGGTCCGGAACAAGGAGCTCCGGTTCCAGGTCTTCAGCCTCGAGACCCTGATGGGTCTGACGCACCAGCTCAATTCCTCGCTGGATCTGGAGGGACTCCTCAGCACGATGATCCTGAGCGTCGTGGGCCAGCTTCGTGTCAACTCCGCCTGCCTCTTCCTGACCGACGAGCGCGAGAATCCGAAGAGGCTCGACGCCATGACCTTCAAGGGCGTGAAGGAGGATCTGGTCCGGTCGATCCACTTCGAGTACGAGGACGAGTTCCTTCGAGCCGTTCTCCCCGTGGCGGGAGAGGAGGGCCGTCCCGTCCGCCTGGGCGATCTCTCCGAGGATCCCTCGCTCGAGCGATGCGTGGGCCCTCTCTATGCCGCCGGGTTCACCCTGGTCTGCCCCGTGATGATGAAGCAGAAGCTCACCGCGCTCCTCGCCGTGGGAGAAAAGGTGAGCGGGCAGGAATTCCAGTCCACGGATCTCGAGATGGTGAAAGCGCTCTCCGAGTCGGCCGGGATCGCGATCGAGAACGCCCGGCTCTTCAAGGACTTGCAAGAAACCTATCTCGCCACCGTGCGCGTCCTGGTCTCGACCATCGAGGCCAAGGATCCCTACACGCACGGGCACACCGAGCGCGTCGCGCAGTACTCGGTGGGAATCGCGAAGGAGATGGACTTCACGCAGGATGAGATCCAGACCATCCAGCTCGGCGCGTTCCTCCACGACATCGGGAAGCTCCACACCAGCGACTCCATCTTGCACAAGCCGGGCGCCCTCACCGACGAGGAATGGCGGATGGTCAAGGCGCACCCGGTCCGCGGCGCGCAGATGCTCCAGGGCGTGAAATTCCTCGAGAAGGCAACCGACCTCGTGCGGCACCACCACGAGCGCGTGGACGGCAAGGGCTATCCGGACGGCCTGCGCGGCGACGAGATCACGATCGGGGCGAAGATCGTGAACGTGGCCGACGCCTTCGACGCCATGACCACGGAGCGTCCGTATCGTCAGGGGCTCACGATGGAGCAAGCGGTCGCGCAACTGGAGGACAAGGCGGGCACGCAGTTCGCCAAGGAGATCGTCGAGGTGATGGTGAAGGCTCTGCGCGAGGGCCGGATGCAGGTGCTGAAGAACGAATCCCCCTGGCGTCAGGGCGCCAAGGCCACCGCTTCCAACTGACCCACACCGCTTGGCCCGCACCGCCTGGCCAGCCGCCCCGGCCCGCCCGCGCGCGACCGCATCCTTTCCGGCGACCGCATCCTTTCCGGCGCCCGCATCCTTTCCGGCGCCCGCGGTTCCGTTGAGTTGACGCCGCCGGAACTCGATCTGCGGCTGCCTCATGCCGCTTGCAAGGCCCGGCGAACAACCTTCCGCCGCAAACCGGCGTCGCTCCGGTTCCAGAAATCGCTGCCGCCACCCTGATACCCCGAAGTCACCATTACCTGAACGCGCGCGCGGATTTGCAGCGGTTCCGCGAGCCACCGGTGCGCGAGGCACGCGGGTTGCGATGCGTGATTGGCGGCGGGACGCTCTCTGTTTGGGGGAGAGCATCGCGGAGTCGGGGCCGCGGTGTGATGAAGCCGAGGAGGCAAAGAGGCGTCCCGTCTTGATTTCATAGTGTGTCGTGAGGAAGTGGGTGGTGAGGGTTTGGCGCGGGCGAGGGACCAGGCAGCGTGGGAAGCGCCGGTCCGTCGGGATCGCGCCGCCCTCATTTTTCGTTGACCCTCCAATCCCCGTGCGGCTATTCTTTTCCGCTCGAAGTCGGCGGTATCATTCCTACTGCAAACACGGACGTTGGCCCTCTCGCGACGTTCCGTTCGCCGCCGCGGAATCCGGCGAGCGGGGATCCCAGGTGACCGGGAAGACACCGAAGAAGGTCACGGGCTGGCGGCAGGTTGGACTGCTTTCGTCGATCCCGTTCATTCTCGCCCTGGCACCGATCATCGGGTTCGTCATCGGGCAACAACTCGACCGGCATTTCCGGACGCGTCCCTGGCTGGGCATCATCCTTCTCATCCTGGGGTTCGTCGCGGGAGTGCGCGAAACGATCAAGATCGTCAAACTCTCGCAGCAGGAGGACTGACTTCGGTATGCAAACGCCCCGCCCAGGGCGGTCCATCCTGGACCGAGCGCTCCTGACTTCCTGGATCGTGGCCATCGTCATTGCCGCGGTCCTGGCCCCGTCGCATCCCTACGACGCGCTCTCCTTGCTCGCGGGTCAGCTCATCGCGTTCCTCCACTTCATGTTCCTCCGCAAGATTGTGAAAATCTTCACAGAGAAGCGGAAGGGCGCGGGACGCTTCATCCTCACGAAGCTCGTGCTCGTCTACGGCGGCCTGATGGCCCTGATCGGCTGGGGGAAGGCGGGATACGCGCCTCTTTGCGCCGGCTTCGCCCTTCCGTTCCTCACGCTTTTCCTGAAATCGATGATGCTCGCGTTCGGCGCCGGTCCCGCCTCCCTCACCCGGCGCGGGACGCCGGTCCACCGCGCCGGAGCTGGAGCCGGAGCCGGTGGCGCGGCGGCGCTCGCTCTGATTCTGCTCGCGCTGGCTGCGGCCTCGCCGGCCCGCGCCGAGGAGCCGCTTCCGACGGCGAACGGCGCACACGGCACCGTCACGGGCCAGGCCTCCCACCCGCAGCCGGTCACGCACGCGGCGGAAGCGCAGCACGAGGAAGGCGCGGCGGAGCTTCCGAACTGGCTGGTGATCCTCCACGACTGGAATCCCGGCAACCCCGTGATCGACTGGCTCGACAAGAATCAGATCATCGTGTTCGCCTGGATCGCGGGGCTCCTCTTCCTCTTCATCAGCTGGCTCGCGATGCGGAACGCCAAGATGGTCCCCGGCGTGCTGCAGAACGCGGTGGAGTGGATGGTGGAGAGCATGGAGAGCATCGCGGGGGGCCTCCTGGGGGAGAAGCACATCCAGAGGCACTTCCCGATCATCGGGGCGCTCTTCTTCTACATCCTCACCATCAACATGCTGGGAATCATCCCCGGCATGAAGTCGGCGACCTCATCGCTGGACCTGACCCTGGCGCTCGCGCTGATCACGTTCCTCTACGTCCAGTTCTGGGGAATCCGGAACCTGGGCATCATCGGCTACCTCGATCACCTCGCCGGCTCGCCGCGTGACGCGATCGGATGGGCGATGCTGCCCGTGATGCTCCCGGTGCACGTCCTGGGAGAGCTCGCCAAACCGGTGAGCCTCTCCTGCCGGCTCTTCGGAAACATCTTCGGCGAGGACACGTTGATCGTGGTCTTCGTCGGCGCCACGGCGGTCCTGATCAAGGCGAGCCTCGTGGCGCTCGCGGTACCGCCCATGGCGGGCATCACCGCGCTCTTCATGATGCTCCAGACGCTCACGAGCATCGTGCAGGCGCTGATCTTCTCCCTCCTCGCGACCGTGTACCTCTACATGATGCTGCCGCACGAGGAGCACGGACACGAGGAGTCAAACGCGGAAGCGCATGCGACGCTCTGATCGCAATCGAAAACCCAAGGAGGTGAATCCATGCTTTTCCCGGCAGCGCTAGGACTCGGACTTCCACTCGGCATCGGCCTCGCGGCCATCGGATCGGGAATCGGGATCGGGTTCCTCGGCAAGGGGGCCATGGAGGCCATGGGCCGCCAGCCTGAAATCCTGCCCAAGTTGCAGGTGGCCATGATCATCGGCTTCGGTTTCGCCGAGGCGCTCACGATCTACGCGTTCGTCACGATGTTCTTCCTTCAGGGCCGGATCGGCTAAGCGGCGGGCGCCGCGCCCCTCGAAAGGGTTTATGGAGAAGCTCGTACACATCAATCAGCTCATCGCCCACGCGATCAGCTTCATCATTTTCCTCTTCCTGGTGCGGGGTGCGTTCAACGCGATCATTTTCCCTCCCATGCGCGAGCGCCGGGAGCGGATCCGCGCGGAGTTCGAGCGCATCGAGCAGGAGAAGGGAGAGGTCCAGAAGATCCGCCAGGAGTACGAAGCGCACCTGAAGCGCCTGGATGCCGAGAGCCGCCAGCGCATCCAGGACGCGGTGGCGGAAGGGCAACGGGTCGCGGCCGAGATCCGAGAGACCGCGCGGAAGGAAGCCCAGGAGATGATCACCCGGGCGCGCGAGGAGATCACGATCGAGCGGGACAAGGCGCAGGTCTGGATCCGGAACGAGGTCGCGGACCTCGCGGTGGACATCGCCGGGAAGCTCCTTCGGGAGGAGCTGTCCCCGGAGAAGCACCGGAAGCTCGTCGATGACTTCCTCGCCGAGGTGGAGCAGGTCAAGTGATCTCCGCGGTCCTCGCTCGCCGTTACGCCCGCGCGCTCCTGGATCTATCCCGGAAGCGCCACGATCTGAAGGAGACGCACCAGGATCTCGAGTCCGTGGCGCGCGTGTTCGAGCGCGACCCCCGGGTGCGCCGCTTCTTCGAGGCGCCGAACATCAGCCGCGTCGAGAAGGAAGCGTTCCTCGAGAAGCGCTGGAAACCCAAGCTCAACCGGAACGTGTACGGCCTCCACATGGTGCTGCTCCGCCGGCGCCGGTTCGACCATCTGGTCGCGATCGCCGCCGAGTTCCACAAGCTCGCCGAAGAGGCGCAGGGC
>VBOR01000127.1 GCA_005893165.1 Candidatus Eiseniibacteriota bacterium
CCCTCGTGCATGTCCGCGGTCGCCGCGAGGAGACCGAAGTGCCCCGCCTCGCGCTCGAGGCCCTGGGTCAGGTCGCTCTCCATGCCGCGGACGGCGGCGTCCAGCGCGTAGCGAATGGCGAGCGCGCCCTTGCCGAGAATCGCCTGCGCGATCTTCTCACACGCGGGGATCAGGTCGGCTTGCGGGAAGACGTGATTCACGAGGCCGATCCGGAGCGCTTCCTGGGCATCGATCATGTTTCCCGTCGTGATGAGCTCGAGCGCGCGGCCCAGCCCGACGATGCGCGGGAGCCGCTGGGTGCCGCCGTAGCCGGGGATGATGCCCAGCCCGACCTCGGGGAGCCCCAGCTTCGCGTTGTCAGACGCGAAGCGCATGTGGCAGGCCAGCGCCAGCTCGCATCCGCCGCCGAGCGCGAAGCCGTTGATCGCGGCGATGACGGGCTTTCCCAGGGTCTCGATCTCCCGGAGCGCCGCCTGGCCGAGCTTGGAGGACGCCTCGCCCTGGAGTGGCGTCATCACGGCCAGCTCGTTGATGTCGGCGCCCGCGACGAAGGCCTTCTCCCCCGCGCCGGTCAGGATCACGACGCCCACGTCCGCGTTCTCGCGCAGCGAGGAAAAGACGGCGTGGATCTCGCGCACGGTCTTCTCGTTCAGTGCGTTCAACACCTTGGGCCGGCTGATCGTGACGCGCGCGACGCGGTCCTGGATCTCGAGGATCAGGTTCTCGTAGGTCGTGGCCATGGCGGTGGACATACCGTCGCGAGTGTACTACGGATTCACCGTCAGCCCCACCCGGAAGGCGCGGCGCGCGGCGGGGAATCCCTTCACGTCCGCGTACTTGCGGTCGAGGGCGTTCTCCAGTCGAACACGAAGATCCGCGGGGATCCAGCGGCTCAGCGAGGCGTTCACGCCCAGATCCAGGGAGGATCGCTCCGGCGTGTCGCCGTCCAGCACGCGCCCCTCCGCGTCGATGAAGACGAAGGGGTCCAGCATGGACGCGGTCCACCACCAGTCGGCCACGGCGACCAGGCCTTTTAAGGGCTCGCCCTGAACCGATGCGCCCGCGCGCCAGGACGGACGCTTGGCGAGGCGCGCCCCCGTGACCAGATTCTTGCCGATGAGGTGCGCCGCCCGCCCTTCGATCCAGAGGCGATGGAGCGGCGCGAACCGCGCGGCGTACTCTTCTCCCTCCACTCGCGCGCTCCCCACGTTGTCCGCCACGAAGAAGGAATTGGACTGGATGAGATCGCGGAAGCGGGTCGTGTACCAGGTCGCTTTCGCGGTGGCGCGTCCCTCGAGCCAGCTGCCGTCCGCGCCGGCCTCCCACGTCCGTGACCGCTCGGGCTTGAGGGTCGGCGAGCCGTACCCGGGATAGTAGAGATCGGTGAGCGTGGGTGCGGTGAACGCGCGGCCGTAGCCCGCGCGAAGCTTGATCCCCGCTTCGCGCACTCGAAACGCCAGCGCGACGCGAGGCACGCCGTAGGCCCCGAATCGGGAGTGGTCCTCCAGCCGGATTCCCGAATCCAGGAGGACGCGATCGCGCCATTCGAGATGGCTCTGGGCGTAGAGGGCGCGGCTCTGAACGTCCTCGGCCACGTCGGTCACGCCCCCGAACCCGCCCGAGTTCGAGTCATCCAGCCGGTCCACGCTCTCGGCGCGGTATTCGGCGCCGAGGATCCCGACCGCCCACTCCGACGCGGCGTATCGCGCGCGGAGCGAGGCGATGCCGCGGGTGTTGTCCAGCTGCGTGCGCTGGTAATCGGTCGTGGAGGAGCCGTTCGGAGGATTCCGGTTCTCGATCTGTCCCACGAATCCCGAGACCTCCGCCTCGAGCGCCGCGCGCGGACCGAGACCGCGCTCGTAGGTCGCGCTGCCCGCGAGCACGCGGTCCTTCTCGAAATTGTTCGGGTCACGGATCTCCTTGAGGGAGCCGAAGGGGGAAAGGGTCGTGTCCGCGGGATCGAAGAGGAAATCGTAGGGAAGCTCCTTCTCTCCCTGCGTCGCGAGCGCGCTCACCTTGAGCCGGTCCTCGCCCACCGGGAAGTCGAGATGAAGCTGCCCGTTCAGACCGGTGTATGCGTCGCGGGATCCCCGTCCATCCGAAGTGAGGCGTGAGAGGGCGAGCGCGGCGCGGGTCTCGCCCACGGGACTCTGCCAGGTCAGACCCTGGCGGAAAGTCCGGTTCTCGCCGTATTCGGCGAACACGCTGCGTGAGGGCGTCGCCGGATCCGGCGCGCTCAGGATCTGGATCACGCCCCCCACCGCGCCCGAGCCATAGAGCGAGGAGGCCGGCCCGCCGAAGACCTCGATCTGGTTCCTTCCCGATCCCATGAAGTCCGCGAAATCGAAGATGCCGAGCCACGGACCGTTCAGGGGAATGCCGTCGTAGAGGACGAGCGTGTGCCGCGGATCGGCGCCGCGAAGGCGGACGTCCGTGAGCTTGCCGATGGTTCCGGAACGCTCCACGTCGATCCCGGGGACCCAGCGGAGCGCGTCCGCGATCATGAGGGGTCGCCGCGATTCCAGGCGCTCCGGAGCGATCACGGTGACGTCGGCGGGAATGCGGTCGAGAGGAATCGGCACGCGGTCCGGGGTGATGACGACCGGCTCCAGGCGGTAGCGCGGATGCTCGGGTGCATCGGGCGCAGAGGGGGGCGGCACGGCGGGTGGCGCGGGTGCGGCCGGATCCGGCGCGGCGGGAGGCGGCAGCGTGGAGGGTTCCTCGGAAGCCCAGGCCGGCGACGACGCGGTTACCAGCAGAGCGACGAGAATGAAGCGGCGGAGAAGCGAAGCGAGCGGTCCCATGGTCCTCCCTCTCGAAGGACGTGGTAATTCGAGAAAGCGGGCCGGTCTCCTGACTCGCGGATCATCCTGAAGCGGCGCCTTCCCGGGCAAAACCCAGTGGCATCGTGCCGCTCTCGTCACCGCTCACAGTGGCGGGGCCGTGTCGGATTCGTGGGGCGCCTCGCGGCGTCCACCCACCGACTTCCCGGGCCTCCAGAGGGAGGCCCTTCCCACTCTCGCCGCGATCCAGTTGGAACGCGGCGCGTGGAATATAACTCAAGTGCTTCCGGCCGAACGCGGATTTCTCGTGTGAACTACCCAGAAAAGAACTCGTCCTGGGACGAGTTCCGCATTCGGAAGTACCTGCGGCACCGCGATTTCACTTTCAATTCGTGGTCAACATGCCCCGGGGCCAGTTGCAGACCGCCGACGCTAGAATTTCACTGCCGGAGGCGTCTTCGCGCCCGGGACCGCTTCGAACAGTGGCATCAGTTCGAAATTGAACGCCGATGCGACCAGGTTCGACGGGAACTGCCGGATCTTGATGTTGTAGGCACGGACGATCTCGTTGTAGCGCATGCGTTCCACCGAGAGCCGGTTCTCCGTTCCCGCCAGCTCGTCTTGCAGCCGCAGGAAGTTCTCGCTCGATTTCAGCACCGGATAATTCTCCACGACGAAGAGGAGCCGGGCGAGCGCCGTTTCCATCTGCTGGTTCGCGGCGATCTTCTGCTGGATCGTCTGCGCGCTCCCGATGCGCGCGCGCGCGTCGGCGATCGCCGTGAAGATGGTGGTCTCCTGCTTCGCGTACCCCTTCACGGTCTCGACCAGATTCGGGATCAGGTCGTTCCGTCGCTGAAGCTGGTTTTCCACCTGCGACCACGCGGTCCGAACCTGCTCCTGCTGCGAGACCAGCTCGTTGAAGGTCGTCCGGACATAGCCCGCCACGAACAGCACGATCAGGAACAGAACGCCGAGCACCAGACCCACGGTCATCCAGGGACTGCGGCCTCCAGCCATTCGCTTTCCTCCTCCTAGACGGTGCCGGCCGGAGCGGTGATGCGCTCGGCCGAATCGAGAAGCTGACGAAGTACGGTCAGAGCCGAATCCAGCAGCACGGTCGCTTCCACGCGCTCCCGGTTTCGTTCGCGGATCGTGAGAAGTCTCGTGAACGCGGCCCGGTCCACGCCGAAGCGCTCGGCGCACCGCTCCGCGATGACGCGCCTCATGCGCGGAAGGGGCTCCCCGGTGAGATGCAGCAAGCCCGAAGCGGATGCGGCCAGCGCGTTGGAGGCTTGCATCGCCCAGACCCGCGCGCCGCCCCGGGTGCGGGCCAGCGCCACGTAGCTCAGCCCCAGGCCCAGCTCCTGGGCGCGGAGCACGCGCTCCACCTCCAGACGCAGGGCCGGTCCGTCCAGCTCGAGGGGGCCGAAGAAGTCGGCCCCGTGAAGGATCTCCCGCTGCTCGCGGATGAGCAGGTACTCCAGAGGATAGGAATCGAGCGAGCGCCGGAGCGTGTCCTCCGAGATGAGCAACGGCTGCACCACGCGGGCGCGCTGCCACTCCCGGTGCGCGCCATGGAGCGCCACCAGCTCCGGGGTGCCCAGCTCGGAGAACACGAAGGCGATGTTCACGTCGGAGTGCGTGGGATGGAACTCGCCCGTCGTCACGCTGCCGTAGAGCGTCGCGCCGCGGAGCTTCTCTCCTGTCGCGCGCCGTGCCGCGTCCACCGCGCGCCGGGCCGCCTTCCTGGGATCGAACCGGTCAGGCCACACGCTCGCCTCCGCTCCTCCGCGCGCCACTCCTAGAATCCACCGCTCGCCCCTCCGCCGCCGCTCCTGCCTCCGCCGAATCCACCGAAGCCGCCGCCTCCGCCGCCGAACCCTCCTCCGAATCCACCCCCCATGCCCCCGAATCCGCCGAACATTCCGCCGAACCCGCCCGGGCCGCCGCGTCCTCCCCATCCCCGGTACATCCTCCGCCTCGAGCCGCGCAGCGCGGCGTTCAGGATCAAGATCACGACGACGGCCAGGAGGAGCGCCGAGCGCGGGTTCCCCGGCTGTCCTTGGTCCTCATCGGGGAGCGGTCTCGCCCCCGTGATGGTGACGCCTCGGTCCTTCGCGATCACGCCGGTGACCGCCTGCGCTCCTCGCAAGAACCCGGTCCCGACGCGCCCGGCCGCCAGCTCGGGAGCCATCACCCTGCGAATGATCGACCCGCAGAGCCCGTCGGGTAGGATGCCCTCGAGCCCGTACCCCACCTCGATCCGGACCCGGCGCTCCCTCCAGGCGAGGAGGATGAGGACTCCCTCGTCGGTCCCCTTCTTCCCGATCCCCCACGCCTTGAAGAGATCCACCGCGACCGGCTCGATCTCGTCGCCGCCGAGATCCGGAAGGGTGACGACGGCCAGCTCGGCTCCCGTCTTCTCGCGCAGCTCGCGCGCCAGCGCTTCGATCGAGTCGCGCGAGGCAGGATCGATGATCTTCGCGAAATCACTGGCCACGCCCTCGGGCTTGGGCCAGGTCCGCGCCGCCGCCGGTGACGACCACGCGTGCGACCCGAGAAGCATCGACGCGATCGCCAGTGCGCGAATGACCCTCGAGCCAAGCCGAGTCACGGGGGGGAGCGATCTCTCCCGTGGAAAATTTATCTTCACCATTTTCAAGGGAGACATCGCTCCCCCCTGAGAGCCGACTCAGCCCGAGCGATAATTCGTGAACTGGAGATCAAGCCCGAAGTCCTGGCCCTTGAGCGAGCCGATCACCGCCTGCAGGTCGTCGCGATTCTTTCCGCTCACGCGCACCTGGTTCTCCTGGATTGCCGCCTGGACCCGGATGCCCGTCCCCTTGATGAATTTCACGATCTCCTTCGCCTTCTCCGCCGGGATTCCCTTCTGGATCGTCACGGCCTGGCGCACCGTTCCCTTGGCGGCGGGCTCGATCTTGCCGTACTGGAGCGCCTTCAGGGAAACGCCCCGTTTCACGAGCTTGGTGGTGAGCACGTCGATCACCGCCTTGAGACGCGACTCGTCGTCGGAGTTCAAGGTCAGGACATCCCCCTCCAGATTGATGTCGCTCACGCTGCCCTTGAAATCGAATCGTTGCCTGATTTCCTTCATCGCCTGCTGCACGGCGTTCGAGGCCTCCATCATGTTGACCTCGGAGACCACGTCGAACGAGTTCGAGCCTGCCATCGATCTGCTCCTCCACGCGGACTCCGCCGCGAGCGCCGCAGCCAACCACACATTACCCGAGTCCACCGCACAAGAAGACGGGGAAGCGTCGCTTGAAGCGCGCTTCCCCGATTTTGTAACAACGCTACTCTATGCGAATTGCCTGAGATCCGGTCGAGCCCAAGTAGCGCCGGCCCTGAGGCCGTCCCGCACGTGGCGGTTTAGTGGTGCACGTGGGTCGTATCGGACATCATGGTCGTATCCGTCGCAGCCGGCGGCGTCGTGGTTTGCTCCATTCCCTGCTCGCCCTCCGTACCCGACGTCTCGGTCTTCTTGCTGCAGCCGAGCGCGAACAGAAGCGCGCACGTGAATACGAGAACCAGAGTGACCGCTAACATCTTCTTCATTCCTCTATCACCTCCTTCCGGCTATCGGATTTTCGTGCGCCTGAGAATCCTGGACTTCACGAGACGGTTGAGGCGAATAAAGCAAAACACCACTGGTGGCAGCGGTGCCTCGGGGAATGCCTTGTTTGCATGTCGGTCACGCTCATCTGGCTCCACCGCCCCAAGTTCCGAAGCGGCAAAAGACTCGCGGACATTACGCGTCGCGCTCTTGGGGTGTCAAGGCACAATTGATGGTAGCACTACTCATAAGACCGAGAGGCAATACTCGAGATCGCGGAGGAGATCGTCCACGTCCTCGATTCCCACGGAAATTCTTACCAGGCCGTCGGTTAGCCCCACTCGCTCGCGATCTTCGCGGGGCACGGAGGCATGCGTCATCGTGGCGGGGTGGGAGATCAGGCTCTCGACGCCGCCGAGGCTCTCGGCCAGGGCAAAGAGGCGCGCGCGCCGGAGCACGGCAGCCCCCTTTTCGAGGGAGCCCGTGTCGAAGGCGATCATCCCGCCGAATCCGGAAGCCTGACTCATGTGGAGCTCGTGTCCGGGATGGCTCTTCAGGCCCGGATAGAAGATGCGCTTCACTTTGGGCAGCTTCTCCAGCCACGCCGCGATCGCGCGGGCGTTCTGCTCGTGCCGTTCCATGCGGAGCGCGAGGGTCTTCACGCCCCGGAGGCAGAGCCAGCAGTCGAACGGCCCGGGCACCGCACCCGCCGCATTCTGGACGAACTGCAGCCGCTCGGAGGCCGCCTCGTCGTTACTGATCACCACCCCGCCGACCATGTCGCTGTGGCCGTTCAGGTACTTCGTCGTGCTGTGCACCACGAGGTGCGCCCCGAGCTCGATCGGCCGCTGGAAGAAGGGGGTCATGAACGTGTTGTCCACGACGAGGAGGGCGTTCTTCGAGCGGGTCAGCTTCGCCAGCGCGCGCAGATCCGAGATGATCATGGAGGGATTGGTGGGGGTCTCCATGAAGAGCATCCGGGTCGCGGGGCGGAAGGCCTTCCCGGTGGCGTCGAGGTCCCCGGTGTTCACGTAGGTGAAGGTGAGTCCGTAGGGGGCGAGCACCTTCTCGAACAGGCGGTACGTGCCCCCGTACATGTTGTTCGAGGCCACCACGTGATCCCCTTGCTTCAAGAGCGCTCCGACCGCCGTGATCGCGGCCATGCCCGAGGCGAAGGCGAATCCGCGCGCCCCGCGCTCCAGCGTGGCGAGGTTCTTCTCGAGGGCGAAGCGCGTGGGATTCTGCGTGCGCGCGTACTCGAATCCCTTGTGCTTCCCCAGCTCCTCCTGGACGTAGGTGGAGGTCTGGTAGATCGGAACGGTCACCGCCCCGGTGGTGGGATCGGGCTCTTGCCCGGCGTGAACGGCGTCGGTCGAGAATCCCACGGGTCTAGGGATTGATGTATTCGAGGAGGTCGAATCGGGTGAGGATGCCGGCGGGCTTGCCATGATCGTCCACCGCCACCGCGGCGTTGCTGCCCGCGAGCACCTTCATCGCCCGGGGCAGGTGCGCGCCGAGCGGCACGACCGGAAGGGGCTTTTCAAGCAAGTATTCCACGCGGGTATCGCCGTGCGCCGATCCGTCGATCACCTTCTGGAGGAGGACCCCCTCGCTCACGGAGCCGACCACGTTCCCCTCCTTCAGCACCGGGAGCTGCGAGATGTTGAACTCCCGGATCAAGGCGAGGGCCCGGTCCACCGTGTCGTCGTAGTTGATCGAGACGATGGCCGGGATGTGGTTTCGCTTCCCGGTCATGACGTCGGCGACGGTGATCGTGCTCGAGTCGAGGAGCCGGTTGTCCCGCATCCATTCGTCCGAGTGCACCTTGGAGAGGTAGCGCTCCCCCGTGTCCGGGATGATCACGACCACGACCTGTCCCGGCTGGGCCGAGCGCGCGACTTGTAACGCCGCGAAGAGCGCGGTGCCGGCCGACCCGCCCGCCAGGATCCCTTCCTCGCGCGCCAGCCGCCGGGCCAGGTTCAGGGACTGCGCGTCGTTCACCGAGATGACCTCGTCGATCGTCGAGAAGTCGAGCGTGCCCGGGAGGAAATCCTCGCCGATCCCTTCCACCTTGTAGGTGCGCGCGGGCACCATCTTCTTGGTGTAGAAGAAATCCTTGAGGATCGAGCCGACCGGGTCCGCGCCGATCACCTTGATTTTCGGGTTCTTCATTTTGAGATAACGCGCCGTCCCGCTGATGGTTCCTCCCGTGCCGAGCGCCGCGACGAAGGAGTCGATCTTCCCGCCGGTCTGCTTCCAGATCTCGGGGCCCGTCGAGCGGAAGTGCGCTTCGGGATTCGTCGGGTTGTAGTACTGGTTGGAGAGATAGGCCCCCGGGATCTCGCGGCCGAGGCGCTTCGCGACCTCGTAATAGGATTCCGGGGAATCCGGAGGAAGCGCGGTCGGCGTGATCACGACCTCGGCGCCGAAGCTCTTCAACAAGGTGATCTTCTCCTTGCTCACCTTGTCGGGCATCACGAAGATGGCCCGGTAGCCGCGCAC
>VBOR01000128.1 GCA_005893165.1 Candidatus Eiseniibacteriota bacterium
GGAATTGCGGGTGGAAGGCGAGGCCCAGGAGCCCCTGCTCGCTCCCGTTGCTGACCCGGGAGGCGATGTCCAGGAATACGCGCGGCACGAGCGAGTCGCCGGCGAAGACCCGGATCGCTCCGGTCTTCTGGACAATGAAGAGCCGGTCCGTGTCGCCGGGGGCGGCCTGCAGATCCACCGGCTGATCCAGGCCGTTCACGAGGAGCCGTGCCTGGATGCTGGCGTTTCCCGAGGGAGGGCCGGGACGGGGGGTCTGCTTGCCTCCGCACGATGTGGCGATCAGAAGAAACGCGAGGAGGAGCGTTCGATTCACGGGAAGAGCCGGCGCGCTCCTGATGCCGCCCCGGTCAGGGCTCCTTCTTGCCCGCGAAGAGGCGGAAGAGCTTCCGCAGGGGATCGTAGTGCTCGTCCACGACCCTTTCTTTCAGAGGAATGATCGCATTGTCGGTGATCGTGATGTCCTCCGGGCAGACCTCGGTGCAGCACTTCGTGATGTTGCAGAGCCCGATCCCGGCCTCGTCCTTCAAGAACGTGGCGCGATTCCCGGCATCCATGGGATGCATCTCCAGTCCCGCCACGCGCACCAGAAATCGCGGCCCCGCGAACGCGTCCGTGCGCCGGTGGGAGCGGAGGACGTGGCAGACATCCTGGCAGAGGAAACACTCGATACACTTGCGGAACTCCTGAACGCGGTCGATGTCTTCCTGCTTCCAGCGCCACTCCGCGTTCTGCTTCGGAGTGAACGGAGGGATCTTCTTGTTGACCTCGTAGTTCCATTTTACGTCGGTCACGAGGTCCTTGACGATGGGGAAGGTCTTCATCGGCTGGACGACGATGGGCTCGCCGGCCGGGTACGCGTCCATGCGCGTCTTGCACATGAGCTTGGGCCTGCCGTTCACCTCGGCGCTGCACGAGCCGCATTTGGCGGCCTTGCAGTTCCAGCGCACGGCCAGATCCGGAGCCTGATGCCCCTGGATGTGGTGGATCGCGTCCAGCACGACCATCCCTTCCTCGAGAGGGACCCGGTACTCCTTCAGGCCTCCCCCCTGGGCGTCGCCCCGATAGACGTGCAAGACCGCTTCCGCCACGCTTCCTCCGATCAGGCCTTGGCCGCGACCGGCTCCGCGTCCACAAGGGCGCGGAGCTCCTCGGGCATCTCCGGCAGGGGGGACTGCGAGACGCGCACCTCGTCTCCCTCCCGCACCGCGACGCTGTTCACCCTGCCGAGGGCCGGGTCCAGATTGGGATAGTCGAGTCTCGCGTGCGCGCCGCGGCTCTCCTTGCGCTGGAGCGCGCAACGCGCGATCGCCTCGCTCACGAGGAGCATGTTGTCCAGATCGCGCGCGAGGTGCCAGCCGGGGTTGAACGCGCGCGAGCCTTCGACGCGCACCGTCCTGGTTTCGGCGCGAAGCTGACGGATCGCCTCGACGCCGCGCTTCAGGTCCTGCTCCGTGCGATAGATCCCCACAAGGGACTGCATCGTATCTTGAAGTCTCCGGTGCACCGAATAGGGATCCGGTCCGCTCGAGCGCTCGAAGGGCGCGAGGAGCTCGCGCTCCGCGGCCGCCACCTGCGCGGGATCGAGCGGCGCCTGTGCGGTGGCTTTGGCGGCATAGGCCGCGGCGCCCGCGCCCGCCCGGCGTCCGAAGACGAGAAGATCGGACAGGGAATTCCCGCCGAGCCGGTTCGCGCCGTGCATGCCGCCCGAGGATTCGCCGGCCGCGAAGAGCCCGGGCACCGTGGCAGCTCCCGTGTCCGCGTCGACGCGGACGCCTCCCATGACGTAGTGCACCGTCGGGCCCACTTCCATCGGGCCTTTCGTGATGTCGATGTTCGCGAATTCCATGAACTGGTGGTACATCGACGGAAGCTTCTTCTTCACGACCTCCGCGGGCTTGTGCGAGATGTCGAGGAAGGCGCCGCCGTGAGGGCTCCCGCGCCCTTCCTTCACCTCCGTGTAGATGGCGCGCGCCACCATGTCGCGGGTCGAGAGCTCCATGCGCTTCGGGTCGTAGCGCTCCATGAAGCGCTCTCCCGTCGCGTTGCGTAATAGCCCGCCCTCGCCCCGCACGGCCTCGGTGACGAGGAGCCCCTGCACGCCCGGAGGCCAGACCATTCCGGTCGGATGGAACTGGACGAACTCCATGTCGATCAGCTCGGCGCCGGCGTCCATGGCAAGCGCGTGGCCGTCGCCGGTGTATTCCCACGAATTCGAGGTGATCTTGTAGGCCTTGCCCACTCCGCCCGTCGCGAGCACCACCGCCTTCGCGCGGAACGTCACGAAGCGCCCGGTCTCGCGCCAGTAGGCGAAGGCGCCCACCACGCGGCGGTCCTGGGTCAGAAGCTTCGTGACGGTGCACTCCATGTAGACCTCGAGGCCCTGGTGCACGCCGTGGTCTTGCAGCGTGCGGATCATCTCGAGCCCGGTGCGATCCCCGACGTGCGCGAGGCGCGGCGAGGAATGTCCGCCGAAATTGCGCTGGAGGATCCTTCCGTCCTCGGTGCGGTCGAACACGGCGCCCCAGTGCTCGAGCTCCCGGACGCGGTCGGGCGCCTCCTGCGCGTGGAGCTGCGCCATGCGCCAGTTGTTGAGCATCTTGCCGCCCAGCATCGTGTCCTTGAAGTGGACCTTCCAGGAATCGCGCGGGTCCACGTGCGCCAGCGCGGCCGCGACCCCTCCTTCCGCCATGACCGTGTGGGCCTTCCCGAGGAGCGACTTGCACACCACGCCCACGCGCGCGCCTTGGGCGGAGGCCTCGATGGCGGCGCGCAGCCCGGCGCCCCCGGCGCCGATCACCAGCACGTCGACGTCGTGGGACTCGAAACGGTCGGTCACAGGAATCTCACGTCGTGGAGGACACCCAAGGAGAGGAGGCGCACGTAGACGTCCGCGAACGTGACCGCGAAGAAGGAGATCCAGGCGAATCCCATGTGGTGTCCGTTCAGGACCGTGAGCTTCGTCCAGAGGCCATGGCGCGTGCGGGCCGCGGCGGAGCACGAGAAGCAGTCCAGCCCGCCGCCCGCGAGGTGCCGGAAGGAATGACAGGAGAAGGTGTAGAGGGTCAGCGTTCCCGTGCTCGCGAGGATCACGAGCGTGCCGAGGCCGATCCCGAAGCGGCCATCGAACCAGAGCGCCTTCCAGACGTCGTGCCAGAGGAAGAAGAGCCACACGAAGGCGAGATAGAACGCGAAGCGGTGGAGATTCTGCAGCACGAACGGGAATTTCCGCTCCCCCGCGTACTTCCCGAGGTGAAGCTCACCGACCGCGCAGGCCGGTGGATCCAGGAAGAACGCCCGGTAGTAGGCTTTCCGATAGTAGTAGCAGGTCGCGCGAAAGAGCACCGGGGGAATCAGGATCAGGAGCGCGGGAGAAAGCGGCCACCAGGGCGCGACCACCTTGGGGGAGTACAGAGGCGAGAGGTACGGACCGAACTCGTAGTGCGCGTTCTGCAGGGCCGCCCAGAACGAATACGCGCCCAGTACCGTGAGCCCCAGGGCGGTGAGCGCCGGCGCGAGCCACCAGGCGTCACGGCGATCGGTGGATCCCAGACGCTCCGTCGCCGCCGGGGCGGCCTGTGCCCGCTGCGCCATCCAGTGCCTCCGTGGATCCGCGAAATCGCGATGAGGACAATCAGCGGATCGACTTTAGCACGGGCGGAACTCGAAGAAAAGGGAGGGGCGGGCGCCTTTGTCTCGCCCGCCCCGCTCGGGAGTTGATGCCGGTTGGAGAAGCCTACGACTCAGTCGTGGTAGTAACCGTCGTCGTCGTAGCTGTCGTCGTAGTACGGATCGTCGTTGTACCCCTGATCGTCGTAGTACCCGGTCGCCTGATACGGCCCGTCCCAGTAGGAATCGAAATCGTCATCCCAGTTGCTCACCGAGATCGCGAAGCCGCTGGGCCGGTGTGCGCAGTGCTCCACGTGGTACGCATACGCGCCGTAGGTATCGAAGCGCTCGTCGCAGAAGTTGCAGCCGTAGAGGTAATGCGGCCGCACGATCCGGGCGCCGATGTGGACGCCGCCCATCCTGAAGTTCGCCGCGACAAAGAACCGGACCGGACGCACGTAGACGAACCGTCCGTAGTATCGGGGCGCGCAGTAGATCCGCCGGGCGCGGAAGTATCCGCCGCCGTAGCGACGATCGCGAATGACGAGAACGTCCCTGCGCACCGGATCGCCGCGCCATACGGAGGTTCCGCCCCACCGGCCGCGCACACTGTAGCGCCGGTCGCGGAATCGGATGTCGCCGCTGCCGCCGCCATTCCAGCGGTCGCGGACCTGGACCCGCTGGTCGGCCCGGTCGCGCCAGGTGCTGCGGAAGCGCTCGCTATTGTTCGAGCCCCCGCGCCACGCTCCCTGATCCCCGCGATTCCAGGTTCGCTGACCGCCGCGATTTCCACGGTCTTGCCCGCCTCGATCGCTCTGCTCCGACTTGCGGTCCCCCTCTTTCGGCTTCCACCACTTGCCTTGATCGGCCTGGGCGGGAAGGGGAGCCCCCATCAGAATCGCGACGCCTATGGCGCCCGCGATCGCCGTGCGAGCTCTGCCGAGCCATGATCCATTCATTTCGAGTCACTCCTTTCGGGACCTGGGAAAAGGCGCCAATGCTTCACGGCGCTCAAAAAGCAACCGCCATGCCCACACCGGCCAGTGGCCGGAATCAATTTCTACACAAGCACTTGCGGTCTCAGGGCCCTACCCCGCCGCCTCCTCCGAGTCGTCGCCATTCGACCCCACGGTCGCGCCACAGTCACACCCCTCCATCAGGCTCAACACGGGGGCCACTCGTGCCGATATCTGGACGGGCGCAGGTAGGGGATGGCGTCTGCGCGCGCAACCAAAACCAAAGAGGGGTAGAGCCGATGGCCTCCATGAACGAGAACGAACGCGTGGAGTATTCCGTCCTCATGAGCCGCGGGCGGGACGCCGAGCGCACGAGCCACTTCTGCTGGATCGCATCGGGGATCGCGGCCACGATGCTTCTCTCCTGGGCGGTCGCGGCCAGGAACGCCGGGCTCATGCTGCCGGTCATCTTCGCCGTCGCCTACGGCTTCTACACGATGGTGCACGGCCGCCAGCAGACTCGCTTGATCGGCGGCTACGTGAAGGAATTCTTCGAAGGGAACGATCAGGGTCCGCTCTGGTTCACGCGGCTCGGCAGGCTCGAGATGGTCCCCGGATTCAGCGCCTCGACGGCCGACTGGCTCTCGACCGCCATGGCGAACCTCGTCGTCACGACCTCGGTGATCTTCGCGTGGATCTTCGCGTCCGCAACGCCCAAGGGAGAGCTGTACGCCGGCATCGCGACGGGCTGCGCCATGGCGTTCCTCGTCCACTCGATCTCGGAAACGACTCGCCTCCGGCAGAGCGACGCGGCCGCCTTCTGGCGCCAGGTCGGAATGGGCGCGGTCGAGGAGCGGCGTCCGCAGCAGCGTTTCGCCGCCCGCTAACTCCGCATCGGTACGGGGCCCCGGGGGTTGCTCCCCGGGGTCAATTTTTCTTTCGTTTCTTGTTTTTCCCTCCGGGCGGTACTACCCTCGATCGAGCACATATCCCTCCCCTTCGCGTCACCCCATCACGCCTCCAAGCCGGACGCTCTCGGAGGTTTCGATCATGAACCGGACCCTACTCCTCGCGCGATTCTCGATGTCGGCGGCGCTCTTCCTCTGCGCCGCGCTGTTCCGCCCCCCCGCGGCGAACGCTCAGTACATCTACCTCGACACGAACGGCGACGGCGTCCACACCGATGCCGACATCGTGAATCCGTCCGGCACGACGACCATCGCGATCTGGCTGGACACCAAGCACGACAAGGATGGCACCCTTCAGAGCTGCAATTCCCATACGGGTGCTCCGCACAGCTACGGGGGAACGCCCCCCGACCCGGGTCTCGACATCTTCAGCTACGACGTCTACTTGGTCGTGACGGATGGGACCGTGACCTGGGGAGACTTCGAGGACCATATGGGGTTCGAGAATTTCTCGCCGCCCGACGGCCGGGATCCTTCGAAACTTCACGCCGCGTATTTCATACCGACCGGTGAATTTGGAAGGCCGGCGGGGCTGCACAAGCTCGGTGAGATCACCGCCACCGTGCAGTTCGGGACGCCATCGATTGGGTTCGCGCCCATGACCGGTTGGGACTTCACCTCGTTCGGGACCCATTGCAGCGCGTCGCAGGATTACCCGAATTCGTACGTCTACGCGGTCGATTGGTTCGACGCGGATGGAATCGCCTATGGAGGTCCCATCAATCACGCACCGAGGCTCGACCCGCTGGGCCCCATCTCGGTGGTCGAGACTGCGACCCGGGAGCTCGAGGTCGACGCGACCGACGGCGACGGTCAAGCCCTCGTCTTCTCCAAGGTATCGGGACCGGGCTACGTGACGGTGGAAACCGTGGACGGCGGGAACGGGACCGGTGTCGGACGCGTCCGCGTGACGCCGCAAGTCACGGACGTCGGCGGCACGCGGGCGGTGATCCGGGTTTCGGACGGGGTCTTCTGGTGTGACCGGCCTCTGGACATTCAGGTTCTTCCCTTGCTGCGGATGAACGCGCCTTCGGACATCGTCATCACCTATCGAGCCAGCGCGTACCAGTCCCTGTCCGCGGAGTGCCACACCGGCCGCGCGCTCACCTTCTTTCTCGTGTCGGGGCCCTCGTTCGTAACGGTGTGGAAGGACGGTGCGGGAACCTACGGTCTGAGTGCCGTCCCCGCGAGGGGCGACATCGGCGCCTGGAATGTGACCGTGGGGGTGAATGACGGGGTAATCGGCGACCAGAAGACACTCCGGGTCCAGGTCGTGCCCGATGGGATCAACAGCCCGCCCGTGGCCGTCACCGACGCGCCGTTCGGCGGGATCGTCGGCCGCCCGATCACGTTCAACGCCTCGCAATCCCGAGATCCCGACGGAGACCCGCTCACGTATCTCTGGGAGTTCGGGGACGGCACCGCGGCCACGGCGGCCAAGGCGACCCATGTGTACACGAGCGCGGGAGAGTATCCCGTGAGCCTCACGGTTCGAGATCCCAGCATCGCCACCACGGTGACCACATCGGCGCGGGTTCAGGGTCTCGCCGCTGCGCGCGCCTACTTCGAGGGTGGACCGGGTGCGGCTCTCGCCGCCGGGGCGGGGAAGGACGTTTGCATCCGGGTCGAGCCATTCGGGTCGTCCTTCGAATGTTCGGAGCTTGGCCCCAAGTCTCTGTACGTGACGCTCGACGCGGGGGCCGCGGGCAGGATCACCGCGATCGGGGTCGACCCCAGTGACAAGATGGACGGGGACGGGAACAACGTCGCCGATCGAGGAATCATGTTCTCCGCGGGCGACGTGGCCGGCCTTCTGGCGCGATCGACCGGCCGCGAGCTGAGCTTGAGGGTGGAGGGATCGCTCGACGGAGGAGGAGCCTTCACCGCTCCGCTCCAGATCTCGCTCTTGAGACATCCGGGCCCGCTCGAGGCGGGAATGTCCCCGAACCCCATGAATCCCTCGAGCCAGCTTTCCTGGGTCACCACACGGGCAGGGCGCGTGGATGTGCGCGTCTACGATGCTCTGGGGAGGCTCGTGCGGCGCGCCGTCGACGGCGTGACGATGCCCGCCGGGTATCACCAGATCGGGATCGACGGCCGCGGCGACCTGGGCCAGAGGCTGTCCTCGGGCGTTTACTATTACCGGATCGAGACCGCGGAGGGCGCGGCGCGAGGACGATTCGCGATCTTGCGCTAGGGTTGCCGCCGCTCTTCACATCGGGTGACGGCGAGGAGCGACGGCGACCTCTCTTCCTCCCAGGGCGAGAAGGGCGATGACGAGGACCGGCGGGATCTGGATGGCCTGAAGCGCAAGGCCCGCGGCGAACGCCTCGTGCGGCGCCACGCCGAAGGGAAGGAGGGCCAGGATCATCGCGGCCTGTGCGACCCCGATGTTCCCCGGCGAGAGCTGAACGAGGCCGCTCAGGTTGATCACGATCAAGGCCGTGAAGGACGCGGAGAAGGACACCGGAATCCCGAACGCGGAAAGGACCAGATGATAGGTCGCCCACTGGGCGACCCAGTTGAGAAGCGCGAAACCGAGGGCGAGCGCGAAGAGACGCGGCGATCCCGTTTCCGTGATGCTCCCGAGGATCCTGCGAACGGGCCTGGGGAGGACCTCCAGGAGACGTATGTGTTTTCCCGACCACGCGGCGGCGACCAGGAAGAGCAGGAGCCCTCCTCCCGAGATCTGCAGGCCGTGCAGGATGGGAGGGAGGCTGAGGAGCGCGGGCGCCAGGACCATGAAGCACGCCAGCGCCAGCGCTTCGGTCGCGCGTGTCCTGACGACGGAGGCGGCCACGGGGCCCACCGGCACCCCTTCGCGGGCCGAGAGGTCCTGGACCCGTGCGGTCTCGCCGAGAAGCGCCACCGACAGGGAATTCATTGCGGTGCCCAGAAGATTCGATTCCTGGACGGCGCGCCACCGGCAGGGCGCTGAGGAGCGAAGCAGGAAATACCAGGCGAACCCCTTCGCGACGAGCGACACGAGATTCACCGCCAGCGCGGCCCAGAGGATTGCGGGATCGGCGCGGAGGAGAACGCCGGCAACCAGAGTCCACGGGAATTTGTACAGGAAGAGCGGAAGCGCCACCACCGCGACGGCTCCGAGCGCCAGGCGCGCCGCGGTCTGAGGCTTGATTCTCACGCGCCCGCTCCCGGGACCGCGGTCATGAGCTCCGTGAGCGGCCGGAATTCATAGCCCACGTCGCGGGCATCGCGAATGATTCCGTCGAGAGCCTCCGCCGTCTGCGCGCGGTCCCCCTCGGACGCGTATCCGTCGCCGTCGTGAAGAAGGATGATCGCCCCCGGGCGGAGCCCGCGGCGGACCCGGGCGCGAATCTCCTCGGCGCCGGGGCAGCTCGAATCCCACACCCCGAGCGTCCATCCGAAGACGTCGTAGCCCAGCTCCCGCGCCACGGAGTGCACGGCCGGGTTGCGAAGCCCATGCGGCGCCCGGAAGCATCGCGGCGTCCGTTCCAGCACGTCGGTGATCGAAGCGTGCGCGGCGCGAAGCTCCCCTTCGATGAAGCGACGTCCCCTGAGGTGGAGCTTGGGGTGACGCTGCGTGTGGTTTCCGATCACGTGCGGACTTCGCGCGAGGCGGGAAGCCGTCTGGGGATGCAGACGCACGTGGCGGCCGAGGACGAAGAAGGCGGCGGGGACGCTTCGCTCCTCGAGCACTTCTAGAATACGATCCGTCGCTCCGGGATTGGGGCCGTCGTCGAACGTGAGAAACAGGGTCCTTCCCTCCCGCGGGCCGCGTCCGATCACGCGGCCGAAGAGGGTGCTGTTCGGCGCGAACATGCCGCCCTCCGGTCCGGATCGCGGGTCAGGCGGATCACGGCGTCGGCCCACGCGCCGGGATCGTCCGGGGGCACGAGGAGGGACTTCCCGCCGTCGACCAGCTCGCGGAAGCCGCAGATGTCCGAGCCGATGACCGGGGTGCCGCAGGCCATGGCCTCGAGGAGCGTGATTCCGAACGAAGCCTTGTTGGTGGGGCAGAGGTAGAGATCGGCGCCGGCGTAGAGCGACGGCCGCTCGCCGTACACGCGTCCCACGAACGTGACGCTGGCTCCGAGGGGGCGGGCGCGGCTCTCGTATGCGGGACGAAGAGGGCCGTCCCCCGCGATCGTCAGCTTCGCTTTGGGATACTCCTCGAGCACGGCGGGCATCGCCGAGAGGACCTGATCCAGACCGTTACGCGGATCCAGCCGCCCCAGGAAGAGGAGCTTGGGGCCCGAGCTTGCGTCCGGCGGCTTTCTCCCGTTCGGGTGGAAATATCCCACGTCCACCCCGTTCGGAATGATTTCCCAGTTCGCCTTGAAGTAGCGGGCGTGGGCGTCGATGGCCGGCGCACTCACCGCGATACACGCGGCGAGCCGTTCGAGGCGCCGCTGAAGAGGGACGCGAAGGATCGAATAGGCCACCGAGCGCCGGAACCAGGAATGGAAGGTCCCGACGGTCGGAATGCCGAGATCCGCCGCCGCTTCCGGCGCGATCAGGCCGAGCGTCGGCGTGAGGGGGCCGTGGACGTGGACCAGGTCGATCCGCTCCCGCCGGAAAATATCGCGGATCTGTTTTCGGAGCCCCAGTCCCACGGTGACGCGCGCGAAGGAGCCGTTGCTCAGGATCACCACGCTCCGGCCCACCCGGTGGACGCCGGCCGACTCCCGCTGGCCGGCCATCCGGGAGGTGACCACCACGGCCGTGTGCCCCCAGGCTCGAAGATGAACGGCCAGGTTCTGTACGTGTTCGGTCACGCCGCCGAAGTGGGGGTAATAGAACTCGGTTACGAGCGCGACGCGGAGGGGTTTTTGAGACGGGCCGGGCGGCGGCCGAAGGGCCCTCGCCGTGCTGAAGTTCCGGATCATCTAAATAGTATAGACCCGCAGCGGAACGGGACCCTAACGAGCAAGTTCCGGAATTCTGGCTGGCTTCCCGTAGGTTCGCGCGTCAGCGCCCCAGAAGCGCTCCCAGACCTGGGATGGCGGGCTTCATCACCATGAGCGCGGCGGCGATCGCGGGTGCCAGGAGCGCGATCGCCCCCCAGATCTCCCACTGCAGGGAGAGCGCGCGATACGCCGCCCAGTCGAGGGATTCGCCGGAGCGGCGGACCAGGGCCAGCATCTTTCGCTGTGCCGGGCCGACCACCGCCATGAACGCGATGCCCGAGATGGTGAAGAGGACGATCGACCAGAAAATCCATCCCGTTCCCAGGATGGGGTACTTGCCCACGACCGCCGCGCCGATGCCTCCGGCCAGGATCAGGGCGATCGGCGGAATGGTGAAGAGCCGGTCGGCGCGAATGATGCCTTCCAGCATGTTGGCGATGACGACCGGATTCCGGGTGCGGTCGGCGTTCGCCTTCCAGAAGACGCCGGTGGTGATGTTCCCTAGGAACAGCACTACTGCGAGCACGTGCAGAAGCTTGAGCCCGAGATAGAGGTGCAGCTCCATCGTGACACTCCTTCCGGTCAGGATCCGTTGGGAATCAGGCCGCGCCAGGAAGCTACGGGCTGAGGATGCGCGTCGTCCATCCACGCCCCTGACGCTCGTAGAGCACGCGATGGTGGAGTCTGTGGGGACGCGCTTCCCAGAACTCGATCCGCTCCGGCACGATCCGGAATCCGCTCCAGTGCTCGGGCCGGGGAACCTTGCGGGGGAGCGTCGCATCGAGCTCCCGGTATTTCGCGGTCAGCTCCGGGTACCCGCGCGTGAGCTCCGCGCTCTGGCGCGACGCCCAGGCTCCCACCTGAGACTCGCGCGCGCGCGTGGCCCAGTACGCGTCGGCCTCGGCGTCCGAGACGGCCACGGCGCGCCCCTCCACGCGCACCTGTTTCTGGAGGGGAGGCCACCAGAAGCAGAGCGCCGCGGGAGCGCCCTCCCCACGACTGCCGCCCTTCCCGCCGCCCCCGGTCTTCGCACCCCCCCGCAGGAGCTCGGCTCCCTTCCTGCTCTCGAAGTTGGTGTAGAAGACGAAGCCGCGCTCGTCCGCGGAGCGAACGAGCACCATGCGCACCGAGGGCTTGCACGCGTCATCCACGGTGGCGAGCGCCGCGGCGTCCGGCTCCGGGATATCCGCGCGGGCCGCGAGCGCGGCCCATTCCAGGAACAACCCGATGGGATCGGGCGGCTGGGTCACAGACTCGGGACCGACTTACCGGATTTCTCCGACGGGGGGACGGGCCGGTACTTCACCCCGAGCTGATCGAAGAGGAACATCAGGACGACCATCTTGAACGTCTCCCAGGCCGGGACGCGAGGGTCGTTCACGCCGGTGAGCGCCAGGACGGAGGGATAGGTCTCGCCGTCCTTCACGTGATGATACGGGGAGTAGCCGTACATGCCGTGGAACTGAAGGGAGTCCTTCACCGTGCCGAACTCGGTCGTGTTGAACTCGCCGTTCGGCGCAAGCTCGGTTCGGAGCACGTCGCCGTAACCCACGTGCGCCACCGCGGCCTGCATGAAACCGGGGTAGTGGACCAGCGTGCCGTAGACTAGGAGCCCGCCCGCGCTTCCCCCTTCGATCGCGAGCCGCTCCTTCTTCGTGTATCCCTTCTCCACGAGATAGCGCGCGCAGACCGCGAAATCCTCCATGGATTGCTTCTTCGTCCCGAGGCGCGCGGCCTGATGCCACGCGTCCCCGTACTCGCCGCCGCCGCGGACGCTCGCGTCCGCGTAGATACCGCCCTGCTCGATCCAGAGCTTGATCCCCGGCTCGAAATAGGGCTGTTCGCTCAGCCCGTAGGCGCCATACCCGTAGAGGATGGCCGGCGACGATCCGTCCTGCTGCGTGCCTTTCCGCATGATGATGTTGATCGGGAGCTTCGTGCCGTCCGGCGCTTCCGCGAACACGCGCTTCACCTCGCAGTCGCTGAAGTCGGCGGGTGAGGTCTGCCGGAGCGCGGTGCTCATCAATCTGCCCGTCGCCGGGGTCCAGCGGTAGTACGCGGGCGGCTGCGTGTAGCCCTGGCTCCGGACCAGCACCGTGTCGCCCGAGGTGCGCACGGCATTTCCCAGGACCGAGATCTCGGGCATGGTGACGAGCCCCTGCGCGTGGCCGCCGAGATCGTAGATCCGCATCTGCGTGGGACCGCCGACCATCTCGGTCACGAAGAGACGGGTTGCCGCCGGCGTGTACGCCTCGATCGCGTTTTCCGTCTCCGGGACGACGACCGCGGCGTGGTGCAGATCCGGGTACTGGAGCGGCATTCTCAGGATCGCCTTCCGCGGCATGTCCTTCCGCGAGAGGAGGTAGAGCGCCGCATCCACGCCGAACTTGGACTCGATGATCCCGTCCTCGAACGCCGCGAACTGGTTCCACGTCCCACCGGGGGGCAGAAGCCAGAACGCGTGCTCTCCCCCGTCTCCATTACTCACGTCGGCGAGCATGTATTGCCCGTCGGGGCTCGTGTTCAATTCGATCTCGGCGATCTTGGGAAATTCCTTGCCCAGGACGTAGGTGTCCTCCGAGATCGGCGTCCCGAGCTTGTGGTAGTAGATCTGCTGGTAGAAGGGAAGGTCTTCCGGCGCGCGCTCCCCCTCGTGCGGATAGCGCGTGTAGTAGATCCCCGACGCGTCCCCATTCCACGTGGCGCTTCCACCCGCGGTCCCGCCGTTCACCTTGGGGATCACGTCGGGGAGCGCCGCGCCTGTATCGGCGCGGTAGAGGTGAAGCGTCCCGTCCTCGGTGCCGTTTTTGGAGAGCGAGACCGCGACGTAGCGGCCGTCCAGCGAGGGCGCGAAGAAGTCGATCGAGGTGCCGCCCGTGGAATCGATCACGTTCGGGTCGACCACCGTCCGCTCGGTCCCCTTGTCCATCACGGACGTCATCGCGACCAGGAAGGGCTGCTGCTTCGGCGGCTGGTCCTTCATGAAGAAGTACGTTCCGTTCCGGTACGTCCCCGCGTGGTAGTCGGGGGATTCCGAGTGGGTCAGCGCGATCACGCGGGCCAGGATCGACTTTCGCTCCGGATGGCGGTCGAGCCATGCGCGCGCATAGCGGCTCTGTCCTTGCGCCCACTTCTTCGCGGCGGGGTCGGACGAGTTCTCCATGTATTGATAGTCATCCCGAACGGTCTCTCCCCAGTACTTGTTGGTGACCGTCTTCTTGGGAGCTTTGGGCTTCTGGGGCAGCTTTGGACCCGCCGCCCAGGCGTGCGAGACGAGCAGGAGTGCCAGGGCGACGAGTGGGATGCGGCGATGCATGAGATTCCTCCGAGCGGGAGCGGGTCGATCTTCCGGAACACACGCGCGCGAGCGTCGTTGCTCGCGGCCGCCATATTACAACAGCCACATTCGCGTCGAGGTTCGGTATACTCCCGCCGGGCCGGCGCATCGGGTCCACTTCGGCACCTTGCCTAGTTCGCCCGGACCCGTCCGCGCCCGGCCCTAACTCGTTACATGATTTGGGATCCAGACGCGAGGCACCGGCTTTCATGGAACAGATCCCTCTCTGGAGTCCCAAGCCCGCCCCCGCGGTCCGAAGCTCGATCCCGCTCCTTTCCAAATCCCGCTTCCTCGCCGGACTTCAATGCCACAAGCGCCTCTATTTCGAATGCTACCGCTCGGTTCCACGGGATCCGGTTCCTCCCGCGACCGAAGCGCTCTTCGAGGCGGGCGCGCGCGTGGGGATCCTTGCCCGCGGGCTCTTCGCGGGTGGAGTCCGGATCGAAAGCCCGGAAGCGGACCTGGAGACCACCGCGGTCATGAACCAGCCCGGCAAGAGGCCGATCTACGAGGCCGCGTTCAACCACGACAACATCCGGGTCCGGGTCGACATCCTGGCTCCCGCCGGCGATGGGGAATGGGATCTCGTCGAGGTGAAGTCCAGCGCGGGCTACAAGGAGGAATATCTTCCCGACATCGGGATCCAGCTCCACGTCCTCGAAGGAGCGGGAGTCCCCATCCGCCGGGCTTGCCTCGTCCACGTGAACAATCAATACCTGTACGAGGGAGGGGACTACGACCTGGAGCGGCTCTTCGCCGTGAGGGACCTGACCGCGCAGGCGCGCGACGCGATCCCCAAGCTCCTGCCCCAGCTCGAGGCCATGCGAAGCCCGCTCTGGAGCTGGGAGCCTCCGCAGATCTCGGTGGGCTCGCACTGCAAGAGGCCCTACCTCTGCCCCTTCTACACCCACTGTCACACAGACCGGCCCGAGTATCCGCTGGAGCACCTGCCGCGGATGAATCAGAAGCTCCAGCGAGCGCTCCGCGAAGCGGCCATCGACGACATCCGCGACATCCCCGAGGACTTCGAGGGGCTGACCGATCTCCACAAGCGCATCCGGGCGTCCGTGATCACGGGACGCGTGCATTCCGATCCCGAGCTGAGACAGAAGCTCCGGGAGCTCCGGTATCCGATCCACTTCCTGGACTTCGAGACATGCAATCCGGCGCTTCCGCGATTCATCGGAACGCATCCCTTTCAGCAGGTGCCGTTCCAGTGGTCGGACCATGTCCTGGGCGAGGACGGCTCTCTCGAGCATCGGGGATACCTGCACGTGGAGGACACCGATCCGCGGCCGCCGCTCGTCGAATCGCTCGTGCGCGCCCTCGGATCCGAGGGACCGATCGTGGTCTATTCGGGGTTCGAGGAGCGCATCATCCGGTCCCTGGCCGACGATCTGGAGGTCTGGAGGGAGGATCTGCTCAAGATCGTCGAGTCCCGGATCGTCGATCTTCTGGAGCTGATCCGGTCGCACTACTATCATCCGGACTTCCGGGGCTCGTTTTCGATCAAGGACGTGCTTCCCGCGCTCATCGAGGATCTCGATTACGACGGCTTGCAGATTCAGGAGGGAAGTCAGGCGGCGACCGCGTTCATCGAGATGATGGACCCGGAGACGTCACGGTCGAGGAGGCTGGAGCTGGAGGATGCGCTCCGGGCCTATTGCAACCGCGACACGGAAGCCATGGTGAGGCTCTTCCAAAAGCTCAGGGAGGATGGATGAGGAAGGCTCGAGGAATCGGCTCGGCGCTCGCGGTCCTGGTCGTTCTCGCTCATGGAGTCCCCTCCGGGAGCGCGGAGGCGAAGGAGCCCAAACACGAGCCGAAGCAGAGGATCGCGCCCGCCGGGAAGAGCTACGCCTGGAATTTCCAGGCGGACACCCTGGGACTGCCGCCCGCACACGCGATGGTGTTCGGAGGGAACTGGCAGGTGCTCGAGGACTCGACGGGTGTCGCAGACTCGGCGAGTGTGGCGGACTCGCTGGCCGGAGGAGCTGCGGTGCCCACGGCACGCCATCTCTCCCAGCTGGAGACCGAGGACGGCGTGGGCGATCACTACCTCACCTTCACGCGGCCCAGGCTCGGAGACATGGACGCCTCGGTCCGCTTCAGGATCCGGTCCGGCGAGATCGACCCTTCCGCGGGACTCATGTTCCAGATGGACCCCAAAGGAACGAGCGGCTATCTGGTCCGGGTCAGCGGCAAGTCCGGCGAGCTGGCGTTCCATTATCTGCTTCTAGGGAAACGGCGCGACGTGAAGTTCGCGAAGATTCCCGAGCTCACTCCCGGAACGTGGCACACGCTGGCCGTCCAGAGGCGCAGGTCCTTGCTTCGGGTCTTCTACGACGGGAAGGAGACGATGATGGTCCGCGACGATCGCTTCTCCGATGGGACGGTCGGAGTCTGGACCGAGGACGATTCGCGGGTGGATTTCGC
>VBOR01000109.1 GCA_005893165.1 Candidatus Eiseniibacteriota bacterium
GACCGAGGACACGACGATTGCCGATCTCGCGGTGGCCGTGAACGCGGGACAGATCAAGACCGGATCCCTCTCCCGCAGCGACCGCGTCGCGAAATACAACCAGCTTCTCCGCATCGAGGAGACGCTCGCGGACGAGGCCGTGTACCTGGGAGCCGCCGCCTTCCGCAGACTTGCGGGTGGATCCCGGGAGACCGCCGCTGCGCGGTGAGCCCATGAGGCGCGCGCCATGATGCGGTCTCCGTATCAAACGCCCAAAAAACCTCCCTCGAGGAGATTCCTCCGGCTTCCCCCGCCCGAGAAAAAGCGCAGGAAACGGCAGCTCCTCCTCTGGGGGGCGGGTCTTCTTCTCGGATACCTCGCCTATTCCTTCGTGGGCGGGGAGACCGGGCTGGTCCGGATCCGCTCCCTGCACCATGAGACGACGGCCCTGCGCGCGCGGAAGGTCGCGCTCACGGCGGAAGCGGACCGCGTGGATCAGAATCGGGCGAGCATGGCGAAAGACCCGCTCCTCACGGAGCGCGTCGCGCGCGAGCGGTTCCACATGGTGAAGAAGGGCGAGACCCTCTACCGGTACCAGGAGGCGGATTCGGCCCGATAGGGAAACACAGCTCCCCTTGCTCCTGCCCCCTATCGATTCGAGCCCTTTACATCCTGCCCCGGTTCGGGCAAGATACCGGCGCGGGGTGGAGCAGCCTGGTAGCTCGTCGGGCTCATAACCCGAAGGTCAGAGGTTCAAATCCTCTCCCCGCAACCATGAAAATCGAAGGGGCCCGGAAACGGGCCCCTTTTCGTTTTCAGCCTCCGGCGCTCGCCGGTCGCCGCTCCACCCTCGCGCGCCTCAGCGCGAGCCCACCTGCTGCGTCAGGTACGCCGCGATCACCGTGCCCTCACGCTCCCGCAGCCCCGCGCAATCGGTCACGGAATCGCTCACCTTCGCGAGCTCCTTCTCCGATCCGGGGACGACGTGCGCCGGATCCGCGAAGAACTTCTTCGCCGCCTCGAGTCTCGGAAGCGAGCAGCCGCCCGCCATGAGGGGCATGTAGACCATGAACATCGGCGGCACCTTCGACGCGATCGTCCCGAAGTTCTCCGACATCCACTTGTACGGCACATCCTCGTGCTCGAGGGCGGTCGCGAGACTCGTGGGAATCACGAAGAGCTCCTGCGGCCGGAGCGGCCCCGTGAGCGAGTACCGGACGGCTTCCTCCGCGATCTTGGGCTCACGGAAGTGCCCGAGCGCGCTGAGGTATCGCGCCCGCTCGGCCGGAATCTCCGCCTGCTCGAAGCGCCTCTTGTAGTCGTTGAACATCGCCTCGTCCCCGTGAAGGGCCGACAGGTCGAGCGCGGCCCCGATCATCGAGGGGTCGACCGAGCCGGGCGAGGCGATGTGCTGCTTCGCGAGCGAATCGGCAAAGGCGAGGACCCTCGCGTCCTTTCCCTCGTCGGCCAGCATCAAGATCAATACCGGCCTGAGAAGGGAGACCGCGTCGCTTTCACCCTCGCGCCGCGTCAGCCCGAAGCGCGCGAGCGCGGGGCTCAGATTCCGGCGCACGTAGGCCGCGAACGAATCTTGTAATTCCCGCGTCACGAACACGCGGCGAATGACCGTGATGTTGTCCATGAGCCCCAGGATGACTTCGGGACTCGAATCGTCCGCGAATTTGGATAGGAGACGCGCGTACTCGTCCCCGCGCAGGAGCCCCGCGTCGAGAAGCGCGGAGAGGTTCCCCAGGAAGCCGACGCGCTCCACGGGACTCATGACGTTTCCGGCATTCTCCGCAAGACGGTTCATCATGTCGGGCGGAACGCTCCAGCGGTAATAGCCGGCCGGACCGGCATTCGGGTTGACCCAGGCCGGAGCCTTCACTCCCTCGAGCTCCACGGTCGTCTCGGGCTCCGTCAGGAGCACGTGCTGGGTGTGCACCTGGGATCCGTCGGAGTACGCGAGGGCGACGGGAATCCGCCACAGGCGCTCCTGGGGAGGAGTGATGCCGTAGCTCAGGAAGCGCTTCTGGCTCAGCTTCACGCGGCCGTCCGGGAGCACCTGGGCGCTCACCAGCGGCACGCCCTCCTGATCCAGGAACGTGCTCATCGCCGCGGAGGCGCCCTTCCCCGAGGCCTTCGACAGCGCCTCCCAGAGGTCCGATCCCACCGCGGTTCCCCACTCGTGCTCCTTGAGGTAGGCGATCACGCCGGCGCGGAACGTCTCGGGGCCCAGCCACTGCTCGAACATTCCGAGGACCGCCTGCCCCTTCTTGTAGGCGAGGTCGTCCGCGGCCTGGAGGAGGTTGTCGAGCGCGGAGACCGGACGGCGGATGGCCCGCGTCGAAAGGCGCGAGTCCGTGGTCATGGCGCGCTGGGTCTCACGCAGATCCTTCACGTGCTGGTTGTATTCGGGATAGACCTCGTCCGAGATCTTGTTGCCCATCCATTCCGCGAACGCCTCGTTCAGCCAGAGATCGTCCCACCACTCCATGGTCACGAGGTCGCCGAACCACTGGTGGGCGAACTCGTGCGCCATGTAGACCGACAGCGTCGAGAGCTGGCTCACACCCACCGTCTTCGGATCCACGAGGAGCACTTCGTCCCGGAACGTGACGGCGCCCGCGTTCTCCATGGCGCCCGGCCAGAACTCCGGAACGGCGATCACGTCGAGCTTCTCGTAGGGATACGGCCGCCCGAAGTAGCGCTCCAGGGCGGCCAGGATGGGAGGGGCCATCTCCGACGCGCGCTTCGCGAGCGCGGACTTCCCCTTCACGGTGACCACGTTCCCCGGCACGGACATCCCGTGGATGGGAACCAGCTCCAGCGGCCCGGTAGCGATCGCGAGGATGTAGGCCGGAACCGGCTTCGTCTTCCCGAAGATCACGGTCTTCGAAGTCTTGCCGGGAATCGTCCGTTCGACCGGCGTGTTGGCGATGCCACGGTGGGCCTTGGGGAGCACCAGCGTGAGCTGGTAGGGAAGCTTGAACGAGGGCTCGTCCCAGCACGGGAAGGCCTTGCGCGCATCGTCCGCCTCGAACTGCGTGAAGCAATAGGATTCGCCGCCCGTGTCGAGGCGATAGATGCCCTGCGCCCGGTCGCTGAACGCATTCGTGAACTCCAAGTCCAGGGTGTAGACGCCCGGCTTGAGCGCCGCGTGCGTGCGCACGGTCACCTGCGTCGGGGTCCCCTGCGCGTGCGACGACGGAACGAGGGCCCCCTTCTGGGTCCGGAGCGTGACGCGGCGGAGGGTGAGCCCCTCGGAGTGGAACTGGAAGGAGTCGACGCTCGTCGTGACGCGCAGATCGATGTGCGCGGAGCCCGAATAGGTCTTCTTTCGCGCGTCGAGGTTCAGCTTCAGGCGCTCGTACGTCGGTAGAACCTCCCGCCGGAGGCGCTCGGAGCCCGACGCGAAGGCCGTGCTCGCGGGAAGCGCCGGCACTAACAGCAAGACTGCGAGCAACATGGGCACGGCGAGGGCTCGGGCGGGACGCATGGATCCTCCTGGAAGGACTGCCGGCGTCATTAGGGTGGTTGTAGACGGAAATCGCAGTGGTAGTATTAACAGGTTCTCCCCCCCAGCGCGAGCGATGAGGCCGGACGTCCTTCCCCGGGAGATCAGGGCCATGACGCCCATGAGATTCGGAACCAGGTTCCTTGGCGCCTTCCGGCGCACGGTCGTTCCCCTCGCCCTTCTCTTCGGCACGGCCTCACCCGCGTGGGCGGTGTTGGACAAGGTGGTCATCCTCCCCGCGACCCCCACGCCCTGCGATACCATCATCGCCAGAGTGACGGGTACGCTCCCGAGCACCTGCTACGAAATCATAGGCGCGTCGGTCCGCGGGCCCGAAACCATCCCCTGCATGCGGCCCGGCCCCTGCCCTTCGCAATTCCACATCGACATCATCGTGAGGGAGCCCAACCCGGACGTCATGCCGCCCTGCGCGATCAGCCCGCCCTATGAGCGGACCTTCGATCTCCCGGTCTTCACGGCGGGCGAGTACACGGTGATCACGCACGAGCGTGTCGTCCCGTTTTCCGTGACCGATTCCATCGTGAGCGAGAGCTTCCTCACGACTGCCTTCGTCGCGCGGCCCGACTCGGTCTGCCCGCCGGTCCAGGGTTGCTACGTCCTCGCTCTCGCCGGCGATCGGCCCCCCGGTCCGCTCTGCTTGGTGACCACAGCCCCTGGCGGAACCGCGTGCCTGAACCTCGTGCTGCAGAACACGAACCCGGTAGCCGGGCTTCAGACCACGCTCCAGATCTCGGACCTCATGAAGCCGCTCCCTGGGCTCCCCATCCTTTCCATCCCCGTCGCATCGGTCCAACCGGTCGGCCGCGTTGCCGGGTTCCAGGTCTCGCACACGGAGGAGGGTGGGAAGACGAAGCTCATCCTCTACTCGACGTCGGGGGCTACCATCGAGCCCGGCTTTGGACCGGTGGTGCGGATCTGCTACGCGATTCCGCCCGAACCGGTTCCATCGACGCTGCGGGTGGATATCGGGGAGACGATCGTCGCCGATGCTCTGGGCAACGGAGTTCCTCCGTGCCCGACCGTGGCTACCGGTTTCGCGGAGATCGGCCTCCCGAACATCTGCATCGAGATGCCTGTTTGCGACCTGAACGGGGACGGCGTCTCCGACGTGCTGGACATCATCCGGCTGGTCCGTTGCGCGCTGACCTCGCGGAACGATTCGACTCCGGCGTGTCCCGACTCCATCGCGGCTCGCGCCGACTGCAATGGCGACGGCACGATCGACATCCGTGACGTGATCTGCTGCGTGCGCAAGATCGTAGCGTCGCGTCCGGAAGGAGGGACGGCTCTGGGGATCGGCCCGGCAATCGAGGGGCGGAACTCGATCGGATTCGAGGGTCCCGCGCAATGGGTGAATGAAGTCGACGGGATCGCGGTGCTTCGGATCAACACCGCGACGGACTGGGGTGGAACCGAATTCCAGATCGATGCCAGCGGGGCGCGCATTCGGAACCTCAGAGTCCTCGATCCGGGGGCCAGCAGCCAGCTCGAATGGGCGGTTGATGGGTCGGGCTCTGCCCGAGGAATGCTTTTCACAAGCGGTGTCGGCCCACCACGGGGCGGCTATCGCGTGGAAGTCATGCTCGAGCGCTCGCCCGGACCGGGAGCCACCCTGGTCCACCTGACGCGCATTCGGGCGGGCACCTGGATGGGGGATCCCGCAACGATCCAGTCGTTCAATCCTGATCTTCAGATCTCAGCAGCCCCCGTGACGTCGCCCATGCTTCTCAAGGCACGGCCCAATCCATCCGCGGGCGGCACCGAGATCGGATTCGTCCTGCCTGCCGAGGCGCGTGTGAGCCTTCGCATCTATGACGTCTCCGGAAGGCTCGTGCGGACCCTCGTGGACGGACCGCGCACGACGGGCGTTCATCGAGTGCAATGGGACGGCACGGACGACAGGGGGCGCACGGCGCGGTCGGGAATCTATTTCGCGAAGCTCGAGGCGGGAACGGTCAAGCGATCGGAACGAGTCCTCCTGATGCGGTAGTCTGAGGCATGGAATCGACCGATCCGGTCGTGCAGTACCTGATCTACATCCTGCTCATGCTCGCGCCGCTCTGGATGCTGGGCTGCTGAGCGGCGCGCGTTAGCTCCGGATCGTCTCCCAGGCTCCCGAGGAATCGCTGAGGCGCGCGGTGTCCAATACCTTTTGGACCTCCACCGCGTCCCGGAACGTCGGGCTCGCCGGCTTCCCCTCCTGGATCGCGGCGCGGATCATCTCCACCTTCGCGAGAAAGGGCGCCAGGAGCGGCATCTCCGGAGTCGGCGTGAGCCTGAGGTCCTCCGGAATCGCAACCTCCTCGAAGATGCCGTCCGGCTTGGGCCGGCCCAGCCGGTAGCCGTCCAGGACCGTCATCAAGTCCGCCGAACCGTACGCCTCCATGCTTCCGCCGCGCACCTGCGCGCCGCCGCAGAGATCCACCACCCCTCTCGCGCCTTTCTCGAACTGGAGGAGCAGCGTGAAGGTGTCGTCGGCGGTGATCCTTCGAAACTCAGGGGTCTGATCGGCGTACTCCGCCGCCAGGGTCCGAAGCGCGCAGAACACGCGCCGGACCGGTCCGCCCCAGAGAAGGAGCTGATCGATATGATGGGAGCCCAGCGCCCCCAGGTACCCCCCTCCGCGATCCCTCTCGACGAGCCACGTGAGCCGGCGCGTGGGATTCCGCGCCCAGCCCGGGATCCGGTCGCGGATCAGGACGTGCTCCAGCCTGCCGAGAGCGCCTTCGTGGATCTTTCGCGTGAGGGTCTCGCGGGCGGGATAGTGGCGGAATTCGTGATTCACCACGCTGACCAGACGCTTGGACTCCGCGAGCGCGGCCAGCTCGCGAGCCTCCGCGACGTTCATCGCGAACGGCTTCTCGCAGAGGACGTGCCGGCCGCGCTCGAGCGCCGCCCGGGCCATCGGGTAATGGAGATCGACCGGCGTGGCGATCGAGACCAGGTCGGCCTCGACCTCCTCGAGCATCCGCTTCCAGTCGTCGGTCGCGTGGGGGATCGAAAACTCCGCGGCCACCCGTTTGGCGTTCTCCAGGGTTCCGCTCGCGACGCCGGCCAGGACGAACGCCGGGTTCTTGGCAAAGCCTGGCGCGTGAACCATCGAGCCGAACCCCGTCCCAAGGAGCAGGACGCGTATGGGAGCGCGCGTGGACATGAGGCTCGCATCATACGATAATGGCCCGCCATCCACCCGATCCCACTGGAGAGACCGCGAACACCGGAATGAAACCACACGAGACGTCCCGCGTTGCCATCGTCGGCGCCGGGTTCACGGGCTCGCTCACGGCCGCCCACCTTCTGCGAAACGCGGCGCGGCCGTTCGAGGTGTGCCTGATCGAGAGGCACCCGCCGTTCGGTCCCGGAACCGCCTTCAAAGCTCCGCTCCCCTGCCACCTTCTGAACGTTCCCGCCGTGCGCATGAGCGCCTATCCCGACGGCCCCGAGCACCTCATGAAGTGGCTGACCGAGCGGGCCTCGGGACCGGACCCGGGATTCGAGGTGGACTCGGGGGGGCTGGACGCGGCGTTCCTGCCGCGCCGCCTGTACGGCGAATACGTCGAGCACACGCTCTCGGAGGCCGCGGAGCGCTCGCGCGCGCGCCTCACGAGGATCGTGGGGGAGGCGGTCTCCATCGATCCGGACGCCTCGGGCGCGCACCCGCGAATCCGGATGCGGGACGGCTCGACGATCGCGGCTGACTGCGCCGTCCTGGCCCTGGGGAATTTCCCGCCCATGGACCCGCTCGGAAACGGCGCCGCCGTCGCGGCCGGCCGGTACGCGGCCGATCCATGGGACGAAGAAGCGCTGGAGGGACTGGATTCCCAGAGCACCGTGCTCACGATCGGCTCCAATCTCACGATGGTCGACATCGCCTTGACCCTGGACCACCGGGGACACCGCGGCCCCATCGTCGCGGTCTCGACGCACGGGCTCCTTCCGCAGCCGCACCGGAAGAACCTCCTTCCCGCCTGGTCCTCGCGGGTCGAGGGGAGGACGGGGCGCCCCCGCGAGCTCCTTCGCGCCATCCGCGAGGACGTGACCCTGGCGAGCGCGGACGGGGTCGACTGGCGCTCCGTCGTGGACGCGATCCGTCCCAAGATCGTCTCGATCTGGAGCTCGTGGCCGGAGAGGGAGCGCGCGCGCTTCCTGAGACACGCACGCGCCTACTGGGAAGTCCACCGCCACCGCATGGCGCCGGAGAACGCCAGGACCATCGCCTCCCTCGTGGAAGGCGCCCGGCTGCGCGTGATCGCGGGGAGGATCGCCGGAATGAGCGAGACGAGGGATGCGATCGAGGTGCGCGTGAAGAGGCGAGGGGCCGCCGGCGTGGAGACGATCCGCGCGGCCCGCGTCGTGAACTGCACCGGTCCGGGGACGGACATGCGCCGGACGCGCGACTCCCTGGTTCAGGATCTTCTCGCGCGGCGCCTCGCGCGCCCGGGTCCCCTGGGCCTCGGGTTCGATACGGACCGCGATGGGGCGCTGATGGGCGCGGACGGCCGTCCTTCGGTCTCGCTCTTCACCCTGGGCCCGCTCCTCAAGGGACGGGATTGGGAAACCACGGCGATTCCCGAAATTCGCATGCAGACCGAGGCCCTGGCTCTTTGTCTCGCACGCCGCTTCGTGACCCCGGGGGCGCATGGCGGATCCAGCTAGCCCGGGCCGCTTTCTCTGGGGAGCGGCCACGTCCGCTCACCAGGTGGAGGGCGGCAACGACCGGAACGACTGGTGGGATTGGGAGCAGCTCCCCGGGAAGATCCGGAACGGCGACCGCTCCGGACCGGCATGCCGTCACTGGGAGCGCTACGAGGAGGACCTGGACCTCCTTCGCTCCATGGGCCTCGGCGCCTACCGCTTCTCCCTCGAGTGGAGCCGCATCGAGCCCGAGCAGGGTCGCTACGACGAAGCGGCGATCGACCACTACCGCAAGGTGCTCCTCGCCTGTCGCGCGCGCGCCATCACGCCCATGGTGACGCTCCACCACTTCACGAATCCCCGGTGGTTCGCGGCACTCGGCGGCTGGGAGATCGAGAAGAACATCCCGCATTTCGCGCGCTTCGCCCGGCTCGCCGGCGAGCGCTACGGCGATCTCGTGGACCTCTGGATCACGATCAACGAGCCGGAGGTGCTGGCCTTCCGCGCGTACGACGAAGGCGCGTGGCCTCCGGGCGTGCGGGACCGCTCGCGCGCGCTCCTCGTCATGGCGAACCTGCTCGAGGCGCACGGCTTCGCGTCGGCGGCGCTCCGGCAAACGGATCGCGTCGACGCCGATGGAGACGGAGCGGCGGCCCGGATCGGAGTCGCCAAGCACTGGGCGCTGCTCGAGCCGCTTCGCAGATGGTTTCCTCTCGACCGCATCTCGGCCTCGATCCAGCACCGTGTGTTCAACGTCGCCGTCGCGCGCGCGCTGAGCGGACAGGCGATCGACCTCTCGATTCCGGGTGCCCGTCCGGTGCGCCGCCGCGCGGACGCGCTTCGCGGCTCCTCCGATTTCCTCGCCGTGAACTATTACACGCGCTGGATGGTGAGCTTCTTTGGAAAGGAGCCCCGGCGCGCACGGCCGGGCGCGGAGGTGAGCGATCTCGGCTGGGAAGTCTATCCCGAGGGGTTGGAGCGCGCGCTCGTGGACTGCGCCCCCTATCGCCTGCCGCTCTACGTCGCGGAGAACGGGATCGCCGACGCGGCGGACCGCTTTCGCCCGGCGTTCATCCGGGAAAGCCTCGCGGCTGTCGATCGGGCACGCGCGCGAGGAGTAGGTCCTCGCGGAGGAAATCAGGCGCCGCCGCGAAACCGCCTAGGGCTCACGGCCTGGCGCACGGGGAAAGGGTGTGACGGGAGGTCACAGGCGTGCCGTGAGCCGCACAGCATGGCGGCCGGAAAGACTCTGGCCGCGTGTAACTCGCTCTAGCCTATGGAAATGCGCAGCTTGCGCGCCATACGCTCCTGGCATGCGCGTTGCTTTACATTAGGAGGAGATGTGCCGAAGGGCACGAACTTAGTCCCCAAAGGAGGACGCCATGAGTCGCAATCTCGTCTGGGTCGCGTGTCTGGTGATGACGCTCGCGCTGGGCGCCATGCCTTCCAAGGCAAGCGCGCGCACGGACGTTTCGATCAACCTTCGCATCGGTGATCCGTATCGCGGGCCGAGGCTCGTCTTCCGTGATGAGCCGGACATCGTGGTGGTGCCAGGAAGCCGGGTCTACTACGTGCGCGACTACGACTACGATCTCTACCGGTACGGCGGCATGTGGTACTACAACTACGACGGCGGCTGGTATCGCGCGCGCCGCTACAACGGTCCCTTCGCGTACGTCGGCTACCGCTCGGTTCCGCACGAGATCGCTTACGTCCCCGTGCGCTACCGCCGCCACTGGCGCGCATACGACGAAGGTCCACGCCGCCACTACAGGGAGGACCGCGAGGACCGCAGGGATGACCGGGGCTGGCTCCGTGGTGAGGACCGAGGGAAGGGTCACAAGCACGGACGCGGGCACGGACACGACGACTGATCCTCGATTGTCCTGACCTGGTTTTTCAGGGGCTCCCGAAAGGGGGCCCCAAATTCTTGGATGGAGAAGCTTGCCGCGCACGCCGCGGCGTCTCTAGTCCGCGCGTTTACGGTTCACGAGCCAGAGCCCGAAGAGGGTGATGGCACCGCCGATCATCGTTCCCGCGCGCACCACTTCCCTGAGGAGCGCCGCCGCGACGGCGACCGTGATGAGCGGCTCGAGGTAGAGGAATGCCCCGACGCGCCAGGCGGGAAGACGCTCGAGCGCGTCGTACCAGAACACGTACGCCACGCCGGAGCAGAGAAATCCCAGGAAGAGAAGAGCGGTCCATCCCGTGACCGTCAAGTGCCCGAAGCCGTGGAATCCCGACTGCGCCGCGAAGAGCGCGGTCGTGAGCAGCCATCCCAGAAGCATGACGTAGAACATCATGAGCGCCGCCGGGTGGCGCTTGAGCCCGCGGCGCGAGAGCACCGAGACCACCGCCCAGTTCACGGCGCTGATGAGAATGAGGGTATCGCCGGGAGTGCCGCCCCACCCGATGGCGATGGCTCGGAGATCTCCCTTGGCGACGATCAGGAGGACCCCGAACGCGGCGACGAGGATGCCGGTGATGCCCAGGAGCCCCAGCTTCTCTCCCAGGAACAGCCGGCCCAGGATGGCAATGAACAAGGGGCTGGTCGCGACGATCCAGCCTGTCGTCGTGGCCTGCGCGGTGAGAAGGCCGTTGGACTGGAGCCACTGGTGGAACGTGATGGCGAGAAATCCGAGGAGGAGGAAGTAGCCGAAATCCCCTCGCGAAATCGGACGGAGCTGGCGGCGCGCGAGAACGATGACCCCCAGCAGGAGCACACCCATCGCGAACCGGGCCCAGACCAGCGCCACCGGCGTCATCTCGCGGAGCGCGATCTTGGTGGCCACGAACGAGGCTCCCCAGACGGCGACCGCGAACGCGGCCTTGAGGAGCGCCCCCGCGTTCCCGGAGCTTCCCGGCTGCACTCCGGCGTTCACGCGCGCGCCGAAAAAGCGGTACGATCGCGGTTGAAGGGGGGTATTCGCATGACCCAGACGCAGCTACTCAAGAGGCTCCAGCGCGCCCACTGGCGCTCCCTCCAGAGGTCCGTGAAACGGGCCTATCAGGAGGGATTCGCGGCGGGGCTCGTCCGGGCGCACGGAGCGGGACGGCGGGGGCGCACCATCCGCGCCGATGCCCGGATCGAGGGGCTTCTGCGGCGCATCGAGCGCCATTTCGGACTCGGCCGCTACGCGTTCGAAGTGCGCGTCGTACACGCGGGATCGGGCCGGAGGATTCCCGCACGGGATCTTCTGGTGAAGTACCTCATGGACGAGCGGCCCTCGCGGAATTCAAGACACTGACCTCGCGTTGAGGACTCAGGTCAGCGGTCGGAGGATCTGGCCGAACCGCGGCCAGTTTCTCTCCCCGTCCCAGGAGAAGTAGCGGAAGATGGCTTTCCCCTTCACGAGCTCGACGGGGAGGGGACCCCAGAAGCGGCTGTCCAGGCTGTTGTCGCGGTTGTCCCCCATCATGAAGATCTTCCCCTTCGGGATCGTGATGGGACCGAAGTTGTCGCGCGGGCTCAGCCCGAACGGAATGATCCGATTGTCCTCGTGGATGACGTAGGGCTCGTCCTGCTTCTTTCCGTCCACATAGAGGATCTTGTCCCGGATCGCGACCGTCTGTCCCTCGACCGCGACGCAGCGCTTGATGAAGTCCTTCCTCAGATCGACCGGATACCGGAAAACGATGATGTCGCCGGGATGCGGCTTGCGAAATCCCGGAAAGCGGTGATGCAGGAGATGCATGTCCCCCATCCCCAGATCGATCTCGGGCCCGTAGAGCATCTTGTTGATGTAGATGTAGTCCCCCACCAGGAGCGTCTTTTCCATCGACCCGCTCGGGATCTGGTAGGCCTGGGCGACCATGCCGCGAAAGATGAGCACGCCCAGGATTCCGACGGTGAGCGACCTGACCCAGCTGCGAATTTCGGACTTCCGTTTCCCGTTCGTTCCCTGCTTCTTCACCTGCTTCTGCTGTTTGGTTGCCATCTCAAGACTCCATGACGTTCGCGGCTACGCGAGGTGTCTCATCGGATTCCCGGACGTTCTTGGCCGAAGCCGGCGGGCGCCTCATGGGGGAATCTTCCATGGTTTCACGTTCACCGCTCCATCCGGCATGCGCGCTCCACCAGTCCTCCAGCCTCGGCCCGGCCCAGTACGCGAAGAACGTGAGCACGAAGCCGGCGAGGATGTCGACGACCCAGTGGTGCCTCAAGTATACCGTGCCGAGGATGAGACCGCCCGCGAGCGGCATCTGAAGCCACGCGAACCAGCGAAGGTGCCGCCAGGCGAGCAGGACCGCCAGGAGCGCGACCGCGCAGTGGAGCGAGGGAAACGCGCCGTGGGCGGTCAAGGGCACGGCCACCGTGGCGGCGCGGGTGAAGTCGAGGATCTCGAGCCCGTGGAGGGGTACCGCGAAGGCGCCGGGAATGAAGAGGCGCGGAGCGGACGCGGGCCACGCCACGTACCCGATGTACCCCAGATAGATGCACAGGACGACCGAGACCATGGTGGCGCGAAAGGCCCGGAAGTCCTTTCTCAGGTATAGGAGCAGGCCCAGGAGCGGGGCCAGGACGTAGAAGAGCCAGTAGCAGACCGTGAAGTAGTCGGTCAGCAGAGGATGGATGAACCGCTCGGCCCAGATCGCCGGCTCGAATCCGAACAGCGCCAGATCCCATCGGTAGAGCACCCCGGTGATGTCAGGCGCACGATAGACGCGGATCAGGTCGTGGAGGCTGGCGTAGAGGTTGGCGCACAGGACGAAGGGCATGGCGTCGCGCACCAGCTTCCAGTGCGGCTTCGCGCGGGCCACCCAGACGAGGAGAGCGGCCGAAAAGAGCAGCACGAGGAGACGCGCCAAGACGCCTGGGTAGGACGAAGCGGGGCTGGACAGCGCCTCCGGACGCGCGCCGCCCATCACCGCCAGCGTGACCGCCACGGGGAGATAGAGCAGGAGCGCCATGAACTCCTCCGGCCGCAACGCGAACACCGCGCGACGCCACACGTCCAGCCGGGGGACGTCGCGATCGGCGACTCTTTCGTCGCGATCGGTGACGCCTTCGCGCGCTCGCTCCATCACGCGGGCACCTCGCTCGTGCGCGCCTCGGCCGTTTTCGCCGTCGCGGCGCCCGGGGCGCCCGCCGCGGCCTGGAGCCTTACCCTCGCGTCCACCGCGACACAGGGGGCTTCCCCCGGGAAGACGACCACCGGGTTGAGATCCAGCTCCGCCACCTCCTCCTGATCGGACGCGAGGCGAGAGACGCGGTGGATGAGGTCGAGGAGCGAAGACACGTTCGATTTGGGCGTGCTGCGGTAGCCGTCCAGGATGGGGAAGCCCCGGATCTCGCGCAGCATCTCCTCCGCGTCGCGGTCCGTGAGGGGCGCGACCCGGAGCGAAACGTCGTGCAGAAGCTCGACCGCGACCCCTCCCAGCCCGAAGACCACGACGGGCCCGAACGAGGGATCGCGCGTCATGCCCACGATCGTCTCCACGCCTCCCACGATCATGCGCTCCACCGTGACCCCCTGGAATCGGGCGCTGGGATTGGACCGCGCCAGCGCGGTCCGGATCTCGTCGAAGGCGCGTGCCGCTTCCTCGTCGGTCTTGAGGTCCAGCCTCACGCCCTGGACGTCGGTCTTGTGCAATATCTCCGGCGAGCGGACCTTCATGGCGACAGGAAAGCCGATGCTCCTCGCGACCATGGCCGCTTCGCCCCGGTTCGTCGCGGTTCGCGCGCCGCTCGTGCGGATCCCGTAGGCGCGCAGGAGCTCTTCCACCTGGTCGGAGGTCATCCAGCGGGACTCCCCCGCCTTCGCCCCCTCGAGCGCCTTCGCCACCGTCTCCCGTGCGCGATCCGAATTCAGGTCGGGGATCGTGGGAACCGATCCCGGCGGCTTCTTTCGCCAGACGCCGTAGGAGACCGCGCGTGCCAGCGTTCGCGCCGCGGCTTCGGGGAAGGCGTACGAGGGAATATGCCCCTCCTGGAGGGAACGCAGGCTCTCCGGCACGCCGTGGCTTCCCATGAAGCAGGAAAGGACCGGCACCTTGCTCCCCGCGGAGCCCGCGAGGATGGCGCCCGCCACCTCCTGCGCGCCCGTCACGAGCGGCGGCACGAAGATCACGATGACCGCGTTCACGTTCTTGTCCGTGACCAGGAGCCCCAGGGCGCGCTGGTAGGAGGGCGCGTCGGCGGAGGCGATCATGTCCACGGGATTGCGCACGCTGGCCGCGGGCGAAAGGAATTCCTTGAGCGCCTTCACCGTCTTCTGCTCCAGCTTCGCGAGCGTGAGGCCGGCCGATTCGCAAGCGTCGGCCGCCATGATGCCGGGACCGCCCGCGTTCGTGAGAATGGCGACGCCCGGTCCGGTCGGCACCGGCTGGGAGCCCAGGAGCATGGCGGTGTCGAAGAGCTCCTCGATCGTGTCGGTGCGGATGACCCCGCTCTGGCGGAAGAGCGCGTTCACCGCCGCGTCCGAGCCCGCGAGCGCGCCCGTGTGCGACGTGGCGGCGCGGGAGCCCCCGGGGGTGCGCCCGCTCTTCACCGCGATGATGGGCTTCGTGCGCGCGACACGCCGGGCGAGCTGCGTGAACTTGCGGGGATTTCCGAACGAT
>VBOR01000142.1 GCA_005893165.1 Candidatus Eiseniibacteriota bacterium
CGAGCGGTGGAGGGATTCGGGGGCGCCCGACGACGATGAGACCGTGCTCGTGGTGAGCAGGGAAGTCGCGGCGGTGGCCGCGCCCGGCACGCCGATGGTCGGCGCTCCGGAAACGCTCGCGCCGCCGGCCTCGGACACCATGGCCGAAGCCCTGCGCCGCTTCGCCGAAGCCGACAAACGCGGCGTGTTCCTCCGGCTGTCCGCGGATCTGGAATCCATGACACGCATCGGCGGATGGCTGCATCGCTCAGGAATCGTGAACGACCTCTCCGGCGAGACTACTGGAACCCTCCACCTCGCGCTCTACGAAGCGTGCGCCAACATCGCGGAGCACGGGTACGGAGAGGACCCCACGAAAACGATCGAGCTCTACTGGGTCGGGGGACCGGCTGCTCCGGGCGGCGGCAGCTCCGCCGACGCGAAATCCGGATCCTTTCTCATTCGCGATCACGGCATCCCGTTCGATCCCCACAGCCGCAAGCGTCCCGATTTCACGGATCCTGACACTCGGAAGCGCGGGCGCGGCCTGGGGCTCGAGATCATCCACCGGGTCATGAGGGCCGTCGCCTACTACCCATCGACGCCGCTCGGGAACATCACGGTATTGGAGTGGGACCCCAGAACTCCGGCACAAGAGAAGGTGTCCAGCCATGTCTAAGAAACCGATCCCCGAAAGTCACGGCAAGGAAGCGGAGCCCGCGCTCCAGCTCCTGGCGCAGCGCGAGTACGCGCTCCATGCTCTGATCGAGCTGAGTCATGCGCTCGCACAGCCCCGCGACCTGTACGGAGCGTTGGACGCGCTCCTGCTCACGCTCATGGGTCAGTTCCGGTTCTCGCGCGCATGCCTCTGGCTGATTCTCGAGGGAGGCGGGGGAATCCCGGAGCTGGCCAGGACGCGGGGCGTGGACCGGCCCCAGGCCGAGGTCCTCATGACCTCGTGCGCGCCCGCGCTCATGGAACATTTCGGGAAGTGCGGCGGGCCGCTCACGGTGGAAAAGATCGCCGGCCCCACGGAAGGACCCCTGCCTGCGTTCGCGGCGAAGGCGGGGCTCCTGCTCTTCGCCCCGATCTACGCGCACGACGAGCTGGTCGGAATCCTGGGGCTGGGGACGCGCCAGGAGGGCGTCCCGCGGGCCAAGATCGACATCAAGCTCCTGGAATCCTCCCTCGCGATCGCGAGCATCGCCATCGAGAACGGACGGTTCTACGGGCAGCTCCTCGAGAAAGGGCGCGAGCTCCGCCTGGCGAACGAGCGCCTGGAAGAGCTGGACCGGCTCAAGTTCGAGTTCCTGGGCAACATCAACCACGAGCTTCGCACCCCGCTCGCCGTCATCATCGCTTCCCTGGAATGTCTCGGACGCGTGGAGAAGGACGGATCTCCCGCGCAGGAATTCCTCCGGTACGCGCGCTCCCAGGCCCAGAAACTCCTGGGCATGGTGGAGAATCTGCTCCAGCTCACCTCCGCGGGCCAGGACGCGCACCGGCCGGTCGCCTCCATCGGCGACCTCGTCGATACGGTCTCCGCCTACCACCGCGACCGCCTTCCGGGGGTCTCCTCGGGCCTCCACGAAATCACCCTGTCCATCGAGGCCCCCTCCCTGAGGGCCTGCTTCGACGAGCAACACCTGAGGGCGATCCTGGATGCCCTCCTGGACAACGCGGTGAAATTCACCCCCGCGGGCTCGCGCATCCAGCTCCGCGTCTGCGAGACGTCCGAGAAGGGGGAGCGGTGGGCCCGGATCGACGTCGAGGACAACGGCCCGGGGATTCCAGCGGAGCGGCTCCCGAAGCTCTTCGAGCCCTTTCAGCAGCTGGACGGGTCCATGACCCGGGAAGCGGGAGGCCTGGGTATCGGGCTGGCGCTCGCGCGTGGGCTCGCACGAGGAATGGGCGGCCGCGTGGCCGCCGTGAGTCAGGTCGGGGCAGGGTCCACCTTCAGCCTGTTCCTTCCCGCGGCGGTTCAGTTCGGATCCCGGCCTGCCGATGAGGGGGAGAGAGGGAGGGTCACGATGAGCCAGGATCTGGAAATGTCGAACATGGAGAATCGCGGGCGGACCGCGGTGCTGCGCCTCAAGGGCCGGCTGGACGTCAAGACCTCGCCCCTCCTGCTGCAGAAAGTGGCCGAGATCCAGGCGAACGGACAGAACCTCGTCCTGAACCTCGCCGGCGTCACCTTCATGGGGTCGAGCGGCATCGGGGCGCTCCTCGTGATCGTGGAGCAATTCCAGGAGCAGGCCGGGATCGTGCGGCTGGCCTCTCCGTCCCCGGCGGTGGAATCGGTCATCAAGCTCCTCAACCTCGACCGGTTCCTGGCGGTCGATTCTTCTGGAGATCTCCAACGATGGAATCCTGGTCGTCTCCCTCGATGGAACGATCCTGGCCTGGAACCGGGCCGCGGAGCAGATCTATGGCTACAGGGCGGACCAGATCGTCGGGAAGCCGCTGACGACGCTGGTGCCGCCGGAACGGCTCCACGAGCTGTCCGAGATCTACCCGGGCGTGGCGCGGGGAGGCGTGATCGACCAATTCGAGACCGTCCGCATCCGGCGCGACGGAGTCCACATCGAGGTGTCCCTGTCGATCATGCCGATCCGGGACCGGAACGGGCGGGTCACGAGCGCCCTGATCATCATGCGGGACATCACCGCCGCCCAGCTGGCGCTGCAGGAGGCCGCGCAGAGCAGCGAGAAGCTCAGCGACCGGGAGCGGATGCTGAAACGCGCGCTCGTGGCGCTCCGCGAGTCCCACGAGAGGGCGAAGTCGGCCCAGCTCCAGCTGGTGCAGGCGGCCAAGCTGGAGTCGATCGGACGCCTCGCGGCGGGAGTCGCTCATGAGGTCAAGAACCCGCTCGCGGTGATTCTCTTCGCGGTCGACTACCTGGCGGAATCGATCCCGAACCCCGACGGGAACATCCAGGTCGCCCTGACCGACGCGCGGGAAGCGGTCGGTCGCGCCGACTCGGTGATCCGCGGATTGCTGGATTTCTCCACGGCGACGGAGCTTTCCCCGAGCGAGCAGGACGTGAACAAGCTCGTGCGCCGGTCGCTCCAGCTGGTGCGGCACTCCCTGACCAAGTCGCACGTGTTCGCGGTCGAGGAGATGGAGGAGGGCCTGCCGAGCGCCATGCTCGACCGCAACAAGATCGAGCAGGTCTTCGTGAATCTCATGATCAACGCCATCGACGCCATGCCCACCGGCGGGACCTTGATCGTCCGCACCCGCAGGGACCGGCTGACGGTGATGGGTTCCGACGTGGGTGTTCGCAAGACCGACCGCTTCCAGGTCGGGCAGAGTGTCATCGTGGTCGAGGTCGAGGATACCGGGACGGGAATCGACGAGACGGCCCGGCCGAGGCTTTTCGATCCCTTCTTCACCACCAAACCCCCCGGGAAGGGTACCGGGCTCGGACTCGCGGTCTGCAAAACGATCGTAGCGCTGCATGGAGGCACGATACGAATCGGGAACAAGGAGGGCGGCGGAGGAGCGCGCGCAACCGTTGTTCTGCACGGCATCAGATCCAAGGAGGGTCAATCAGATGGAGAAGGTGCGGGTCCTACTCGTCGATGACGAGCCGAGCTTCACCCGGATGCTGAAATTGAATCTCGAAAAGCGTGGATTCACGGTCATGGTGGAGAACAACGGAGCCTACGCCTACACCGTGGCGCAGGATTTCATGCCGGACTTCATCTTCCTGGACGTGATCATGCCCGACGTGGACGGTGGGGAAGTCGCGGCGAAGCTGCGGCGCGATCCCAACTTCAAGGACACCCCGATCGTGTTCCTGACCGCGGGTGTGTCCCGGGAGGCCACCAAGGCCAAGGGAAACATCATCGGGGGCCAGCAGTACCTGGCCAAGCCGGTCACCGTGGACGAAGTGGTGGCGACGATCGAGAAGGTGATGAAGAAGAAGACGAAAGCTACCCCCGCTTCTCCACGAGGCTGAGCAGGGCGCCCACGGTCGTCACGAGATCGGAGGCCGTCACCGGCTTGATGATGTACGCGTCCGCTCCGTGCTTGAAGCCCCGGAGCTGGTCCTTGTGCTCTTTCAACCCCGTGAGCATCACCACGGGCAGAATCCACGGGTGATAGATCCGCCGTAGCTCCGTGCACACGTCGTATCCGCTCATGTCGGGAAGACGGAGATCCAGCACCACGAGGTCCGTCCGCTTCTCGGC
>VBOR01000110.1 GCA_005893165.1 Candidatus Eiseniibacteriota bacterium
ACGAGGAGACGCGGTACATGCTCTCCTCCTCGCTCCAGGCGGTGATCGCGATGCGGCTCATGCCCCGCTCCGACCAATCCGGCCGGATCCCCGCGGTCGAGGTGATGACGGTGACCGCCACGATCCGCGAATACCTGCTGGATCCGGAAAAGACGTCCCTGATCAAGACCGCGATCTCGGAGGGCGTGTCCCAGTACGGCATGCAGACCTTCGACCAGGCGATCATGAAGATGCATACCGAGGGGAAGATCAGCCTCGAGACCGCGCTCCGGTACTGCTCCAACCCGACCGAGTTCGAGCTCCGCGTGAAGGGGATCCACGGCACTTCGGACGAAACCTGGAAGCCGTTCGAGCAGAAAGCGAATCTCGTCTAGCGGAATGTTCAAGAAAATCCTGGTCGCCAACCGCGGCGAGATCGCCCTTCGGATCCTGCGCGCCGCGCGGGAGCTCGGGATCGAAACGGTGGCCGTCTACTCCGAGGCCGACCGGGATTCGCTGCACGTTCGCTTCGCCGACGAGGCGGTCTGCATCGGACCGCCCCCCTCCTCGGCGAGCTATCTCCACATCCCGAGAATCATCAGCGCCGCCGAGATCACGGCCGCCGACGCGATCCATCCGGGCTACGGCTTTCTCTCCGAGAACGCGCACTTCGCCGAGGTCGTCGAGTCCTGCCACATCAAATTCATCGGTCCGAGCGCGGAGCAGATCCGCCGCATGGGGGACAAGGCGGCCGCCCGGAAAGCGATGGTGGCCGCGGGCGTGCCGGTGACGCCCGGGAGCGAGGGGACGCTGCAATCTCCCGATGAGGCGGCCTCGGTGGCTGCGGAGCTGGGCTACCCTGTGATCATCAAGGCGGCCGCGGGAGGCGGGGGCAAGGGCATGCGGATCGCGACCGACGAGACCTCGCTCCGGAACGGGATCCGGATGGCGCAGGCCGAGGCGGAGGCGAATTTCGGGAGGGGGGAAGTCTACCTCGAGCGGTACGTCCAGAATCCGCGCCACATCGAGTTCCAGGTCATCGGAGACCGGCACGGGAACCTCATCCATCTGGGGGAGCGCGAGTGCTCGATCCAGCGCAGGCATCAGAAGCTGATCGAGGAGTCCCCGAGCGTGGCGATCGACGACGAGCTGCGCACGAAGATGGGCTCGGCCGCGGTGACGGGAGCCAAGTCGATCGGCTACGAGAGCTGCGGCACGATCGAGTTCCTCCTGGCTCCGGACCGGAGCTTCTACTTCATGGAGATGAACACGCGGATCCAGGTGGAGCACCCGGTCACGGAGGAGGTGACCGGCTACGACCTGATCAAGGCGCAGATCGCGGTCGCCGCCGGGGTGGAGCTTCCGTGGAAGCAGGAAGACGTGCGCCTGCGAGGACATGCGCTGGAGTGCCGCGTGAACGCGGAGAAGCCGGACCATAATTTTCAGCCTTCTCCCGGGAAGGTGAGCTATGTTCACGCCCCCGGGGGGCCGGGGGTCCGCGTGGACAGCCATCTGTTCTCCGGCTACACCGTGCCGACGCACTACGATTCGATGGTGGCGAAGATCATCACCTGGGGGCGGGACCGGATGGAATCGATCGTGCGGATGCGCCGGGCGCTGGAGGAAACGGTGATCGAGGGGATCGACACGACGATTCCCCTGCATCTCCGCATCCTCGAGGACCCGGCGTTCCTGAACGGCGACATCCATACCGGCTATTTGGACGAATTCCTGAGCCTGGAGCACGTCTCGAAATGAAGCGGATCGATCTCTACGCCACTCCGTCCGAGCTGGAGCGCGCCTCGCTGGACGCGCGCCCGATCCTGATCGTGGACGTGCTTCGCTCCTGCACGACCATCGCGACCGCGCTCCTGAACGGCGCCGCGAAGATCATCCCGGTGAAGACGGTCGAGGAAGCGACGAAGCTCCACGAGACGCTGGATCCCAAGACGAGCCTTCTCTGCGGGGAGCGCGAGGGCCGCAAGGTGAGCGGGTTTCAGCTGGGGAACTCTCCCCGGGAGTACACGCGGAAGAAGGTGAACGGCGCCACACTGATCTTCGCGTCCACGAACGCCAGCCCGCTCATGGCGGGGCCGCTCGCGGGACGGGACCAGATCCTCTTCAGCTACGTGAATCTCAGCGTCGTGGTGAAGGCGGTCTCGGGGGCGGCGAGCAGCGGCCTCACGATCGTCTGCGCCGGACGAAACGGACGGCTGTCCCTCGAGGACACGGCCTGCGCGGGCGCTTTGATCCGGCGGCTCTCCGATGGGTTGCCGGGGCTCGAGGTGAACGACGCGGCGGCGTTCGCGCGGGACTACGATCTCGCCCGGGGAGATTCGCCCGAGGACATCCTCCGGAGCAGCGAGCACGGACGCTATCTGATCGAGCTCGGGTTCGAGGAGGATCTCCCGGTCTGTGCGGCCGTCGACTCGGTGCCGGTGGTGCCGTTTCTCAAGGAAGGGCGGATCATGGCCCCCACGGCGCCGGAGTCGGGCAGGCGCACCGCGTCCAGGGTGGTTCCGTCTCCGGAGGCGCGCCGGTAGAGCGCTGGAATCGCCCTTTCCCCTGCCTAAGGCGCGGGGGTACGCTTCCGGTAGCATCCGTACCGGAGAAAGCTCGTGCGTGAATTTCCTCGAAGCGACATCCGGAACACCCTCGCAGTCCTTCCTCTCATTGTGGCGCTCGGAGGGTGTTCTCTATGGCACGAGGTGGGAAAAGATGATTTGCAGGGATTCCTCGAGCGCGAGAAGCCTCAAACCGTTCGCGTCTCCCTGGCGGAATCCACCGTGGTGCTAACCCAGCCGATCGTTCTCCGCGACAGTCTCACTGGGACCGTGAGGGAGACTCGGCCGCCGCAGCATGCCGCGATTTCCACCGCCGATATCAGGAGGGTGGATGCGCGCTCGAGGAATGGGCCGAAGGCCCTGCGACTGTCACTCGGAGCCATCGGAGCCGCCGCACTCGCGATCGCGGCGATCGCCATCATCGCGCCCCAGCGCCTGGCCGGTGCGGATGATCGCGTAATAGACAAAGCTGATGAATACGGCGAGCCCGAAGCTGATGGCGAGGCCCCCGCGCCGGACCCGGATCGCGAGCGCGGTGCCGATCAGGACCACCACGAAGTTGGTGAGCGGGAACGAGATCTTGAGATAGAGTTCCACCAGGTATTTCTGCACGCGGCTTCCGCTCTGCTTCAGCCTCTGGATGTAGCGCTCGAGCTCCCAGTAGGAGAGCGCACTCGGATCCTCCTCGCCTTTCGCGAAGCTCTCGGGCGATTCCTTCAGCCCCGGAATGACGAGCTCGTTGAAGTGCGCCGCGTGCTCCCCCTCGCGATCGAATCGCCGGACGAAACCCTGCCGGAACACCCACCGCCCCTTTTCCCAGGTCGCCGATTCGGCGTCGATGCGGCCGTTCAGGGTGTGCTGGCGGATCTCCTGGATCACGACCTCGCGCATCGTTCTCTCGGGAATGTTGTAGCTTCGGATCAGGAAGGTGCGCCCGTCGCTTCCGAGATAGGCCAGGTTGGTGCGCACCGACGCGCCCTCGAGGTTCTCCTTCTTGATGTCGCCCCGGTAGATCTTGTTTCGGACTGCGTTGAGCTTCGGCACCAGGGTCTCGTTTACGGTGAACACCCCGGCGCTCACGAGGAATGCGAAGAGATAGAGCGGCATGACGATCCGCGCCAAGCCGATGCCCGCGGCTTGCATCGCGGTCAGCTCGTTGTTGCGGCCGATCTGGCTCAACGCGAGAAGGCACGAGAGGAGCATCGACATGGGAAGGACGATGGTGACGATGCCCGGGATCGACACGATATAGAAGTGCACGACCACGGGCAGCGGCACCTTGTTGTCCAGGAAGGAGTCGAGCTTCTCGAAGATGTCCACCACGACGAAGATCGCTACGAAGAAGACCAGCCCCATCAGGAGAGAAAGGATCTGCTCGCGCAGGAGGTAGCGGTCGAGGATCCTCACGCCGCGGCCACCGGGTGCGTGCTCATGACGCGCCGGGGCCGGCGTCTCGGCCGCGGGATGACCTCGGCCGCGCGGAGGGTGAGATAGAGTCCGATGAGCCCGATCACGACGTTGGGGGTCCACATGGCGACGGCCGGATCCAGGAAGCGCCGGTCCGCCAGCTCCTCCCCTCCGGCCAGGCAGAGGTAATAGAACACGAAGAAGAGGATGGAGAGGAACGCCACGCCGATCCCGCTCTTTCGGGCCCGGATCCCGAGCGGAGCGCCGACGAGCACGAACACGATACACGCCGCGGGGATGGAGAATTTCTTCTGGATCTCCACGTCCAGGCTGTTGATTCTCCTGTCGAGCGCGTCCACTTCGATCTGGCGCATCTGGATCAGATCCATCGTGACCGGATTGATGAAGAGGCGCGGCGGACTTCCGGAAGGGAGCGCCGCTGGAGGACGGATCGGCGAGATGGCGCGCAGGACGTTCCGGAAAAATCCCCAGACCCCGCGCGGGGGCTGCCTCGGCACGGCGGCCTTCACGAAATCGTCGTAGTTCTTGAAGCCGGCCTGATGGATGAGCGCATCGCGCGCGGAGGTCGAGTTCAAGAGGTCCTTGTTCAGGTTCCGGATCTGCCCCCGCATCATTCCCAGGCTCATCTCGCGGTCGCCGCGGGCGCTCGAGTCGGACCGCTCCAGCTCGGCGCCGGCGTTCCGGATATTGATGACGTGGGTCTTGAACATGAGCCTTCGGTACACGCGCTCCTGGTCGTTCGGCGGCATCTCGTGGATCTCGCCGTCGTGCAGCTCCAGCGTCACGACGCGCCCGTCGGGAGAGCTGTGGAAGACCCCCCAATCCGCCAGGATGGTGGTCGGACGCGCGCTGGAATTGAGCTGGTAGATCTTCACGCCCCGGATCTCGTTCGTCCGGTTGTTCACCTTCTCCACGAAGATGTTGTAGCCCTCGAACCCGTCGATGAACACCCCCTCGCTGATCTGCGTGGTCGGCCGTTTCCGGCTCACGTCCACCATGAGGTTGGCCAGGGCGTGGTTGGTCTCGGGGAGCACGTGGTTGTTGAAGAGCACCAGCCCCAGGGCGAGCACCGTGGCGGCGAAGAGGGGAGCGCCGATGATGCGGAGCAGGTTGATGCCGTTGGCGCGCATCGCCGCGATCTCGTTGTCCTGGGCCAGCCTTCCGAACGTGGCGAGGGTGGCGATCAGGACGGCGCACGGCACCGCCAGGGCCAGCATCCAGCCCATGGACAGGGCGAAGAGCTCGAGCACGATCCCGGCCGAAATCCCCTTTCCGACAGCGAGATCCACAAGGTCGAAAAGGAAGTCCAGAGTGAGCAGGAAAATGACGATGCTGAAGCCGATCAGGAACGGGAAGAGGTGCTCGCGCAACACGTACCGTTCGAGTATTCTCATATGGCCCTACCTTTTAACACATTTCGGGCCGAACCGCCGCCCGTTCCGGGTGTTCACATTCTTACGTGACGGGCCTCAGGACCCGGTCAATCCTTATTGTCCAAGAGCAAACCGTCATATCCATGAGTCGATACCCCAAGCCCGGTACCATTCTCTGTGTTTGCATCGCCTTAGGCACCCTGCTTCGGTGCGGGGTCGCCCAGGCCGGCCTCTGGGAACATCCCGGGGCCCGGGACCCCATGGTTGGAGACGGGCCCTTCACGGGTGCTCACAGCGAGGTGCCCCCGGGCTGGAGCATGAGCCGGACGGACCCGACCGGGGCGCTCGGGCCGGCCAGGAGAGACCCCTCCGTCAGCCTCGATCCGGCCGCCGGACGGATCCGCGAGAGCTACGTGCAAGGGGGCGTCGAGATGGCGCCCCCGATGGTCTCCGATCTGGACTCCTACTCGACCCTCCTCACGCAGCGCAGCTACCGGAAGCTCTGGAAGGATTCCTCGCGCGAGACCCGCTCGATTTCTCGCGCGGGACAGAAACGAACGAGCGGCCTGCTCCATTACGAGCTTCCTCCCATGTTCAAGGTTCCGAGGCAGCTTCGCGGCCTCCTCGGTGACGGCGCTCCCAACATCGACGTATCGGGAAGCGAGACGATCACGTTGAGCGGCATCAGCGACTGGACCGTGCGTCCCCAGAATTCCGTCGTCAGCGAGCACAAGCGTCCGAGCGCGTTTCCCTCCCTGGAGATGAAGCAGGACTTGCAGGTCAACCTGACCGGCTCGATCGGCGACAAGATCAAGGTGGACGTGGACCAGTCCAGCAACGTCCAGACCAACCTCGACAACAAAGTGAAGCTTCGCTACGAGGGGGACGAGGACGACATGATCAAGTCCGTCGACCTCGGGAACACGAACCTCTCCCTCCAGGGTGCTTCGATCCGGCAGGAAGGGCTCTTCGGAGTGAAGACCGTGGCGAAGCTGGGAAACGTGGACCTCGTGACCATCGCGAGCAAGCAGGAGGGGAAGAGCGAGACCTCCCGCTTCACGCCTTCCGGCGAAAAGCGGCAGGTCAAGGTGCCCGACCTGGACTACATCAAGCGAACGTACTTTCTCATCAGCGACCATCGCATGACGTGGGACCGGGCATCGCTACGCGTCTTCAAGGACGATGCGATCGCTTCCACCATCGCCAACAAGACGAGGGGGTTGGTCCGCCTCGACCCCACCCGGGACAGCACGAGCACGGGCCAGGCCCAGGTCCACGGAACGTTCACGGTGCTCCAGCCGGGGCTGGACTACGAGCTGATCTTCCCGTACCAGAGCACGAGCACGACCACGACCGAGATCCCCGTCCTCAAGATGCGCTACCCCTTGAACACCACGGACCTGCTCGCGGTGACCTACGTCGAGAACATCGGCGGCGTTCAGACGCCGATCGGCAATCCGGATCCGAACGTGGAGAATCCCAGTCAGCAGAAGCCGGCAAGCAACTACCTGCTCAAGATGATCAAACCGACGTTCGAGATGCTCCCGGAGGTTCCGGGAGGCAGGTACGACCCGGCGGCGACAGCACGCTCATCGTGATCACGGGGCTCGACCAGCACGGCGTGACGGTAGACGATCCGCCGGACGGAAGGATCGACGACAACTTCCTGGACGCGGAGAACGGCATCATCTTCTTCCCGGACTTCCATCCGTTCTCCCCCGGATGCGCTCCCAACTTCTCCCAGGGGTGTCAGGACAATACGAGCCGGAACATCCTCACGGGCCCCCTGGCCAACGATAACGTCTACTACGCCAGAGTTCCCGACCCCACGAACCAGACCCGGTACTACATCGATGCCCAGTTCAAGAGCAGCCAGTCCGGCTACTTCCTGGGGCGCTTCAACATCCTGGAAAACTCCGAGCAGGTCAAAGTCGACAACATCCTCCAGAAGAAGGACTCGGACTACATCATCGACTACGACTCGGGACAGCTGACGTTCACCCGGCCGCCGGGGCCGGACGCCGTGATCTCCGTGGACTACTCCTTTGCCCCGGGGATCAGCACGGTCCAGCGGACCCTGATGGGTTTCTCCACATCCTATAGTCCCAGCGCGGACTTCAGCCTGACCTCGAGCATGCTCTACGAGAGCCGGGGCGCCCAGGAGCTGAATCCCAAGCTGGGCGAGGAGCCTGCCCGGTCGATGGTCGGGGACCTGGCCTCCGTCATGACCTTCCGCCCCTCATGGATGACGGGACTCGCCAACCTCCTCCCCGGTGTCCACACCACCGCCCCGTCCACCCTGAATCTCCAGGGCAACGTGGCGGTGAGCGTGCCGAATCCGAACACCAAAGGGGTGGCCTACATCGAGGACATGGAGGGGAATCGCGAGTCCAACACGGTCTCGCTCTCGCGAACGGGATGGATGTGGAGCAGCATTCCCGTGAACGCGGATTCCGCGCAGTCTCTCTATTCCTCGATCGTCGGCGACCATGCCCGCCTTCAGTGGTTCAACCCGACATCGGCGCGGGGGGGAGCCAAGGAGAAGGACCTGAAGCCGGTGCTCACCAAGGAAGAGGGCTCCGACAACGAGCACATGGTCCTGGAAATGAAGGTGGACAGCACGAATTCCTTCACCGGGAAGCCGTGGACCGGGATCACCCAACCGCTCTCGAGGACCGGACAGGATCTCTCCCGGACGCGCTTCATCGAGGTCTGGGTCAACGACAAGAACGCCAACCACACGTTGACCAACGGCAAACTTCACATCGATTTCGGCCGCGTGAGCGAGGACGCCTTCTGGGAGAAGGACCAGCTTCCCAATCATGCTCTCGACACCGAGGACCGGAAGGGCGGGGTCCCGGATACCAAGCTGGACGACGGGGAGGACACGGGGCTGGACGGTCTCATGGACAAGGACGAGCCCGGGTACAATCCCAACACCAATCCGGACCCGAACGGGGACGACTACCACTACGACCAGAGCAATCCGAACGACTATTCGAAGATCAACGGGTTGGAAGGAAACTCCACCGGGATCGCGAATTCCCGGCCCGATACCGAGGACCTCGATCTGAACGGCAGGCTGGACGAGTTGAACTCGTATTTCGAGGCGACGATCGGTTTGTCCGACACGGCCTACGTGGCCGTGGATGTCCAGCGCGACTACCCGGGCAACCCCGCGGTGAGGGCCGACAATGGCTGGCGCCTGTTCCGCATTCCTCTCGACAGCCCCGCGTTCGTTCCCCACGGCGGCCCGAGCTGGGGGGACATCAAGCACGCGCGGCTCTGGCTCAGCGACATGACCGGCCCGATGAGCATCCAGGTCGGCGGGATCGAGCTGGTGGGAAGCCGCTGGCTGGCGACTCCGCTTCCGACCGCCTATACGGACACGACCCGGCTGACTTCGGTTCTCTTCGACGTGAAGGTGAGAAACAACAAGGACGACGCAGCGACCTACACGGCGCCCTTCGACGTTCCCAATGCCGTGGGCGGAACCGCGACGCGCCGGGAGCAGTCGCTGGCGATGGCCTACGACCATCTCCAGCCCGGGGACTCGGTCTACGCCTTCAAGACCTATTCGGACAACGGGAGCGGCGTGGGATACACGCAGTATCGCGACATCCTCTTCTATGCGCACGGGGATCCGGGCGTGGAGGCGCAGAAGCTCCGCCTCCTCGCGCGGTTCGGCGCCGATACGGTCAACTATTACGAGTACAGCCTGCCCGTGAAGAGCGGCTGGCAGGACGTCCGGATCCCGATGGAGGTCCTCTCACTCCTGAAAGAGACGAGCAGCGATCGCGTGAAGATCGATTCCACGACCGCGGCCGACATCGGTGCGCGCTACACGGTGGTCGGAAACCCCAGCTTCACGCGCGTGAACCGGATCACGTTCGGAATGACCGTGTACGACCCCGGCGTGGGCCCGTCGGGATCGGGGCGGGGTCCCGGCGAAGTCTGGGTCGACGAGCTCCGGCTGGACGGGGTGAGGAAGAACGTTGGAAAGACCGGGAATTTCGCCATGCAGGCGAACTTCGCCGACGTGCTCTCCGTGAACGGGAGCTACGCCAAGCAGGACCAGGACTTCTTCCGCGTCGGCTCGGGCGTGAATCAGGGGACCGGCTTGAACCACACGGCCGTCGGAGTCTCGAGCACGCTCTTTCTCGACAAGCTGCTCCCTGTGAGCGGCCTCCAGCTCCCGGTCCGCATCAACGTGAACCATTCCGCCGACGTCCCGAAGTACCGGACCGGGTCGGACGTCGTGCTCGACAAGGCGCGCTCGGACATCGAGACCCGGAGCGCGGACAGGCAATCGATCGATTTCGACTACAGCCGCACCGGTCCCCGGACCGGGCTGACCAAATACACCATCGACGCGGTCACCGGATCACTGGCCTACAGCCGGAGCGCCAACGTGGATCCGACGGCGTACGACTCGACCTGGAGCTTCACGAGCCGAGGCACCTACACCTTGCCGCTCGGGGGCGGGCCTGGACTTCCGATTCCGGCCTCGAAGGGGCTCCGCTTGAAGTTCCTTCCGGACGTCGTCTCGTTCGGGGCGGACTGGAGCGCGATACGGCATAGCTCCTACGGCCGCTTCATCCAGGGGACCCAGGACTCCTCCGTGCTTCGCGCCAACAACCTGGGCCGGCTCCTGACGCTGCACACCCGGGCCACGTATCTGCCCCTGCGCGGGATCACCACCGAGTACCAGCTGAATTCGGCACGGGACATGCTGCAGCGGCAGACCGGGTTCGTCGGCAACGTAGGAACCGAGGTGGATCATCAACAGCTCCTCGGCCTGACCTGGGCGCCCCGGCGGGTTCTGTTCCTGAATCCGAGGATCTCGCTCAACGGCAGCTACCGCGAGAACGCCGGGGCCGGCGTGCGTCTCAGCGCGAGCGATCCGCTCGGGCTGAAGAACATCAGCAACACCGGCCAGGTCATCGCGACGACCGGGATCCCGCTCTCGAGATTCGCACAGCGGTTCCAGGGGTCGGCGTCCGACTCGGGCGGGGGGAACCCGCTCCTCTGGCCTCTGCGCTTCGTGCTGGGCAGAATGCAGGACATCCAGACCAACTTCTCGTTCAAGCGCGGGTCCAACCTCTCGCGGGTCACCGGGAAACCCGGCCTCGCCTTCATCACGGGATTCACCCAGAAATTCGATCCGACCCTTGCCCGCGCCTCCAGCTCCAACCTGATCCAGACCCGTGAATACGTGACGGGAGCCAGCACCACGATCCAGCCTCTGCCGCGTCTCTCGGTGGACGTCCGCGCCGACCACCGCCTTTCGTACGACGATCAGCTGGTCGGACCCAGGCGAACCTACACCTTGAACTGGCCCGACCTGAACGGTCGGTGGCTCCAGCTCCAGCAGACACTCGGTCTCGAGGAAATGTTGAGCTCGCTCGTGGTGAGCTCGCACTATTCGGAGCGCGACGAGGAGCAGGGTCCCAAGGGAAAACCGATCGATACGAGCACGAAGACGACCACCTGGGGGCCGCTCCTCCGCTGGGAGGCTTCCTTCCGGAACGGGATCCGGGCGGATGTGACCACGGCGGCGACGAAGACCGAGGGCCTCGACCGGCAGCTGGGGGGCGTCACCCGCACGCACCTGACGAAGAACCACGATATCCACCTGACCAAGACCTATCCGGCGAGCAAGGGAATCCGCTTCCCGTGGAGCAAGCGGCGTGTCAAGCTACCCAACGACGTCAACCTGAACCTCACCCTGGGAATCGCTCGTGACACGCAGCAGACCGAGCGGGCAGGGGTCGCTCCCATCATCGAAACGGATTCCAAGCGCCTCAACGTGGCGAGCGGTACGACCTACAACTTCACGCCGTCGATCACCGGAGGATTCGATCTCGCGTTCCGGCAGACCAAAGACTACAAGCAGAACCTCACGCAGCGCGGAATCACCATCTCCGTCAACGGGCAGTTCCGCTTCTAGCCTCCGCCTCCTGGCGGCGGTTCTCCTCACGCTGTCCTTTCCATCCTGCCGCCATGAGGCCGCGGCGGCGGCGTTCGACGGAAAGGCCGCGTTCGCCCAGCTCACACGGCAGTGCGACTTCGGCCCCCGGGTTCCGGGCAGCGTGGCCCACGACTCCTGCTTCGCCTGGATCGTGGGGCGCTTCAAGGCGTACGCCCCGGTCGTGGAGACGGACACCTTCACCTACGACTCGCCGGACCTCGGCAAGGAGGTGCGCCTCATGAACGCCGTGGCGCGGTTCCGCCCCCAGGCCAAGGAGCGGATCCTCTTCGCGGCTCACTGGGACAGCCGGCCGTGGGCGGACAAGGACCCGAATCCGGCGCGGCGCACGCGGCCCATCCTCGGGGCGAACGACGGCGCGTCGGGAGTCGCCGTGCTCCTCGAGGTCGCGCGCGTGCTCCGGAAATCCGGGACCCCGATCGGAGTCGATCTGGCCGTCTTCGACGGAGAGGACCTGGGAACGGAGGAGAATCCCAGCGGATACTTCCGAGGCTCGAGCCGCTACGTGGAGTGGATCGGAGAAGACCGCCCGATCTTCGTCATCCTTCTCGACATGGTCGGGAAGATGGACCTGAACCTCCAGTGGGAAGCCAATTCGCGCGAGCAGGCATCCAATATCGTGGACCTGGTCTGGCAGGAGGCGCACGAGCTGGGGATCCGGAACTTCAAATCGACCCCCGGCCCGAAGGTGTTCGACGACCATATTCCCTTCCTGAACGCCTCCATTCCGGCCATCGATCTGATCGACATGAGCTTTCCGGAGTGGCACACCACCGCGGATACGCCCGCGGTCTGCTCCCCGCAGAGCCTCGAGGCCGTGGGAGCGGTGCTGGTAAGCCTCGCAACCAAGGCTAGTTTCCTCTCCCGCTGAAATTTCCGCTTGATCGGGCGCTTCGCGACGGGCTAAGTTGACAGGTCCGAGTGGACCCGCAGTCCACTCGAACTGTTTAGGCGCTGGCCCGGACATGGGTCGAGCCCGGGACGGACCGCATGGAACGTGGACAACTGAGGGAAGAGCTTACCCGACGCCTCCAGGCCCTCCTCGGCGAGGAACTGTTCGACCTCTGGGACCTGGACTTGGCCTCCCAGTCGGGCCGGACCGTGGTCCGGATCGCGCTGGATCGTCCGACCGGCGTCACGATCGCTGATTGCGCATACTGGAACAAGAAGATCGGCCGTTATCTCGAGGCCGAGAACGTGGTGCCCGGCAGTTACGTGCTGGAGGTCGGGTCCCCCGGGATCGAGCGAACGCTTTCCAAGCCGGAGCATTTCGCGCGATTCGTCGGCCGCAGTGTGGTGATCAAGCTGCACGATCTCCACGAGGGGCGGCGTACGTTTCGCGGCGAGCTGCGCCAGGCCGGCGAGGATTCGATCCTTCTCGAGGATCCCGAAGCCGGGGTCGTATCGTTGCGGTATGCATGGATCAAACACTCGCACGTCGTTGCCGATCCGTGGGAAGGACTGCGCGCGAAGGAGCGACGGCCGAAGGGATGAGTATCGTGGCAAAGGAAACGCAAACAAGAGGCGTCAACTACGAGTTGATGGAAGCGATGGCCCAGATCGCGCGTGAGAAGAGCGTGGACAAGGCCATCCTCGTCGAGACGCTCGAGGCGGGGCTGCTCTCGGCCGGGCGCAAGCGCTTCGGCCAGACCGCCGATATCCAGGTGAAGTTCGACGAGCCGAGCGGCAAGATCCTCATGAGGCTCAAGCGCCGCGTCGTGGAGGAAGCCGAGGACCCGGCCCAGGAGATCGACCTCGAGGAGGCGCAGCAGTCCGATCCGGACGCCGGGGTCGGGCAGGAGTTCGTGCAGGAGCTGACGCTCGAGGATTTAGGCAGGAATGCAATCGCGGCCGCCAAGCAGGTGCTGGTGCAGCGCGTGCGCGAGGCGGAGCGCGAGCGGATCTACGAGGACTATCACGACCGCGTCGGCGAGATGGTGCGCGGCACGGTGCAGCAGGTCGATCGCGGGAACATCTACGTGAAGCTGGACCGCTCGGAAGCGATCCTGCCTCCGCGGGAGCAGATCGCCCGCGACCGCTACCATCAGGGCGACCACATCAAGGCCTACATCATCGCGGTCGACAAGCTGGCGCGCGGGCCGCAGATCATCCTCTCGCGGACGCATCCCGAGTTCCTCCGCCGTCTCTTCGAGGCCGAGGTGCCGGAGGTGGCCGAGAAGATCATCGAGATCAAGGGCATCGCGCGCGAGCCCGGATCGCGGGCCAAGGTCTCCGTGGTGTCCAATGACGACAAGATCGACGCGGTCGGCGCGTGCGTCGGCATCAAGGGATCGCGCGTGCAGGCGATCGTCCGGGAGCTGGGGGGCGAAAAGATCGACATCGTGCCCTGGAGCCAGGACCCCGTCGTCTTCGTGACGCGCTCGCTGTCGCCGGCGAAGGTGCTCGAGGCGCAGATCGTGGACAAGGACCAGAAAGTCCTGGTCTCGGTGGCGGACGACCAGCTGTCGCTGGCCATCGGGAAGGGCGGCCAGAACGCGCGGCTCGCGGCCAAGCTCACCGGCTGGAAGATCGACCTGATCTCGAAGAGCGAGCGGGACCGGCAAAAGGATCTGGAGCGCCGCTCGCGCATCGACATCGAGGAGCTGGAGGGGGCCGGCCCCAAGCTTCGCGAGAAATTGATCCGCGAGGGCATCGAGACGGTGCAGGACCTCCTGAAGGCGCCGATGGAAGAGATCCTCGCGATCCAGGGAATCGGCGAGAAGACCGCCGAGAAGCTGATCGAGGAGGCCAAGGCGCTGCAAGAAAGGCGCTCCAAGGAGCTCGCCGAGGAAGCGGCGCGGGCGCAGGAGGCGTCGAGGCTCGAAGAGCCGCGGCTCCTCGATTCGGTCGAGCCGGTCCTGGATGCGCCGGACGAAGTCCAGGGGCCCTTGCCCGAATCGCCCGAGGCCGAGGAGGACTTCGCGCCCGAGGAAGCCGCCGTGAAGGAGCGCGACCCCGAAGAGCTGGGTGCGGCCCCGCCGGAGGGCGTGATCCTGGCCGAGGAACCCGAGACGGAAGCGGAAGAGGAAGAGGACGAACAAGAGGACGAGGACCAAAACAAGGAAACGAGGGGAGATGCCAGCTAAGAAACGCCGCGTGTACGAGGTCGCCAAGGACATGGGAATGTCCAGCGAGGCGCTCGTCCATATCCTGAAATCGCTCTCGGTCGAGGTGAAGAGCCACATGAGCTCGGTCGGGGACGAGGTCATCGAGCAGGTGCGCAGCAAGCTCGCCCGCGAGAAGGAAGCCGTCAAGGAAGAGGAGGCTCGGAAGCGCGAGAAGGCGATCCTGGCCGCGAAGGCGGAGGCCGAACGGCGTGGAGCGCCCCCGGGCCGCGGCCCCAGCGCGCCCTTCAAGCTCGGCGGCAAGCAGGGGAAGAAGAAGAAGCGCGCGGTGGACGAGAAGCTCATCCGCGCGAGCGTGAAGCGCACGATGGCCGAGATGGAGGGCAGCAAGCGCCGCCATCACCGCCGCGAGCGCGAGGAGGGCGCCGCGGTCGGCGTGGAGGAGGCGCCGCGCGTCATCCGCGTGAGCGAATTCATCTCGGTCGCGGAGCTCGCGGGGCAGCTCGAGGTGAAGCCGACGGAAGTGATCCAGGTCTGCATGCAGCTCGGGATCATGGCGAACATCAACCGCCGGCTGGACAAGGACTCGATCATGGCGATCGCGGACGAGTTCGGCTACGGCGTCGAGTTCGTGAGCGAGCTGAGCACATCGGGGCGTACGAGGTGGAGCTGCGGCGGGGACAGAAGATCACGTTCCTCGACACGCCGGGCCACGAGGCCTTCACGGCGATGCGGGCGCGCGGCGCGCAGGCGACCGACCTCGTCGTCGTGGTGGTCGCGGCCGACGACCGCGTCATGCCGCAGACGATCGAGGCCATCGACCACGCGCGGGCCGCGAACGTTCCCATTCTCGTCGCGATCAACAAGATCGATCTGCCCGGCGCGAACGTGGATCTGGTGCGGCAGGAGCTCTCGAAGCAGAACCTCCTTCCGGAGGAATGGGGAGGGAAGACGATCGCGGTGCCGATCTCGGCGAAGCTGGGAACCGGCGTCGACCGCCTTCTCGAGATGATCCTTCTCCAGGCGGAGCTTCTGGAATTGAAGGCGGATCCCAAGAAGGCCGCGCGCGGCGTCGTGATCGAGTCGCGGGTCGAGCAGGGACGCGGCATCGTGGCGACCGTGCTCGTCCAGAAGGGAACGCTTCACGTCGGGGACGCCTTCGTGGCGGGCTCGCAATCGGGCAAGGTGCGCGCGATGAACAACGAGCGCGGCGGCCGCGTCGCGGCCGCGGGTCCCTCGACGCCGGTCGAGATCCTGGGCTGGAGCGGCGCGCCTCAGGCGGGGGACACCTTCGCCGCCATGGTCGACGAGCGGGAGGCCCGCGAGCTGGCGCAGAAGCGCGGCCAGCTCCAGCGCGAGCAGGAATTCCGCCTCCACAAGCACGTCACGCTCACGGACCTCTACTCGCAGATCAAGGCGGGGATGGGCGAGCTTCTGGTCGTGCTGAAGGCGGACGTGGACGGCTCCGTCGAGGCGCTCGAGGACTCACTGACGAAGCTCAGCACGGACGAGGTCAAGCTCCGCGTCATCCATCGCGGCGTGGGTCAGATCAGCGAATCGGACGTGCTCCTGGCGGCCGCCTCGAACGCGGTCATCATCGGCTTCCACGTGAAGCCGGATGCCAAGGCGCAGGAGCTGGGGGCCAAGGAGAAGGTGGACGTCCGCCTCTACGAGATCATCTACGAGGCGGTGGCGGACGTGAAGGACGCGATGTCGGGGCTCCTGAAGCCCGAGATCCGCGAGACGGTGCTGGGCTCGGCCGAGGTGCGTCAGGTCTTCACCTCCACCAAGTCCGGCACGATCGCCGGCTGCAAGGTCGTTTCCGGAACGATCCAGAGGAGCGCGCGCGCGCGCCTGATGCGGGACGGCACCGCGGCCTGGGACGGCAAGATCGAGTCCCTGCGGCGCTTCAAGGACGACGTGCGCGAGGTGGCGTCTCCGCTGGAGTGCGGCATCGGACTCGAGGGGCGCGACGACGTGAAGGTGAACGACGTCATCGAAGCCTACGTCCTCGAGGAGTTCGCGCGCCGGTTGTCGTGAGATGGTGGTCGGTCTGCTCCACCTGGAGCTCCACATCCCCGCGTCTCATTCCCTCAAAGAGAAGCGGTCCGTCGTGAACCACGTCAAAGAGCGGCTGCGCACGAAATTCAACGCGTCGGTGGCGGAGGTGGGTTACCAGGACACCTGGCAGCGCGCGACGCTGGGCGTCGCGGTGGTGAGCGGAGAGGCCGGGGGCCTGGACCGCGTGCTGCGCGATATCCTCGCCGTGGTCGAGCGGGAGGACCGTCTCCACGTGCTCGACTATCAGATCCGGATCGACTGAGCGTCCCTCCATGCCCTCGCGTCCCCAGAGCCCACGAACGCGACGCGTCGCCGATCGCATCCAGGTCGAGCTGGCCGAGATCCTGACCCTCCGGACGGAGGACCCACGGCTCCGCACCCTGACGGTCACGGCGGCCGAGGTGAACCGCGACCTCTCGGTCGCAAAGATCTGGGTGGCGGGGGGAAGCCTCAGGAAGGAAGAGGAGCCGTCGGTGCTCCAGGCCCTCGGGCGCGCCGCCCCCTACTTCCGGAGCCTTCTCGCGCCGCGGCTCAAGCTGCGGATCGTCCCCCAGCTCGAGTTCCAGGTCGACCACTCCATCGAAAACGGGGCCCGCATCGAGCAGCTCCTGCGCGAGATGAAGGAGCCGCGCGATGAGTGACGCCGCCTTCGAAGCCTTCGAGCCCTTCGTCCTCGGGGCGAACGAGTTCCTCATCACGTCGCACGTCGACCCCGACGGCGATGCGGTCGGATCTTCGCTGGGGCTGAGGGCCGCCCTCCAAGACCTGGGGAAGACGGCGGAGGTCGTGCTGGAATCGCCGCTTCCCGAGGCGCTCGCCTTCTTGCCCGGGGCCGAGACGATCCGGCGTCCGGCAGAAGTGACGAAGCAATACGGCGCCGCATTTCTCCTCGACAGCTCCTCCGCCGATCGGGCCGGCCAGGTACTCTCGCGCTGCCTGACCCCGGACGCCCGGGTGGCGGTGATCGATCACCACTGGGGGAACGACGGCTACGGCCACGTGCGGCTGGTGAATCCCGAAGCCTCAGCGACCGCGGAGCTGGTCTACGACCTGATCGAGCTCCTCCGCGTTCCGATCTCTCCCGAGATCGCCGAGTGCCTCTACACCGGCATCCTCTCCGACACGGGAGGCTTCCGCTACGCCAACACCTCCTCGCGCACGCTCCGTGTCGCCGCGAGGCTGGTGGAGCACGGCGCGCGCGCCTCGCGGGTCGCGGAGGCGCTCTACGCGACCAAGACCGGCCCGAGCCTCCGCATCCTGGGGCTGGCCCTCGCCTCGCTCGAGGCGCGGAGCGGCGGCCGGATCGGAGCGATGACGATCTCCCTCGAGATGTTCGAGAAGGCGGGCGCCAAGCCGGAGGATGCCGACGGAATCGTGCAGTACGCGAAGGCGCTCGCCGGAGCGCGCGTCGGCATGCTCGTGCAGGAGGTGGCCAAGGACGAGATCCGGGCAAGCTTGAGAAGCGACGGGAGCGTGGACGTGAACCAGGTCGCGTCCGAGTTCGGAGGGGGAGGGCACCGGAACGCGGCGGGCCTCCGGGTGCGCGGAGGGCTGGGTCAGGTGCGCGAGGATCTCATCCGGGCGCTGGAACGCGCGATGAACGGCGCATCTCCATCTTCATGAATGGCGGACTTCCTTCACCTCCTCGATAAGCCGGAGGGCTGGACCTCGCACGACGTGGTCGCGCGCATGCGGCGCGTGCTCGGAGAGCGCCGGGTCGGCCACGCCGGGACCCTCGATCCCTTCGCGACGGGGCTCCTCCTCGTGGCGGAAGGACGCGCGACCGCGCTCCTCCACGCGTTGAGCCTCCTGCCGAAGCGCTACCTGGCGTGCGCGCGTCTCGGCGTCGCGACCGATACGCAGGATCGAACCGGGGTTCCCCTCCGGACCACGCGGACCCTCCCCTCGCGGCAGGCCATCGAATCCGAGGTGGAGCGCCTGCGCGGGCTCACGATGCAGCGCCCTCCCCTCTATTCCGCCGTGAAGGTGCGGGGCGAGCGCCTCTACAAGGCGGCGCGGCGCGGGGAGACCCTCGAGGCCGGGGAGCGGCCCATCCGCGTCTACGAGATCGCGGCGGACGTGGAATCGCTTCCGGACCTCACGCTCGATCTCACCGTGAGCCGGGGCACCTACGTGCGCACCCTCGCCCATGATCTGGGCGAAGCGCTGGGGTGCGGCGCGCATCTCATCTCCCTGCGGCGGACGCAATCGGGACCGTTTTCGGTGGAGCGGGCGCTCACGCCGTTGCCTTCGCGGGGCATCGAAGCGTCCGAGTACCGCGCAAACGCGGTGCTCCCTTCCCATGCGGTGCCCCATCTTCCGCGCGCGGCGCTCGAGGAGGAGGAAGCCCGGGGGGTCCGCCACGGACGCCCTCCGCGACTCGGCCCCGAGCGCGTCACGCTGGGGCCGCTCTCCGTTCCGCTCCCGCCCGGCGGGGCCGCTTGGCCCACCGCCCTGTTCGCCCCCGACGGCGCGCTCCTCGCCCTCGCGCAGATCTCGCCCGAGGGGGTGCGGCTCCTGCGCGTGTTCCCATGACCCTCACCGCGCGTCCCATCGCGATGACCATCGGCGTCTTCGACGGGCTCCACCGGGGGCATCAGAGCGTGATCTCCGCCACGGTGGCGGCGGCGCGCGAGCGCCAGGGAAGCGCCGTCCTGACCACGTTCGATCCGCATCCCGACGTGATCGTGCGCGGCGCCCCGCCGCGCCCGTGGATCACGCCCCCCGATGAGCGCGAGGAGCTTCTTCACGCGATGGGCGTGGATCGCGTGCACGTCGTGCGCTTCGACAAGGACGTGCAGTCGCTTCCGCCGGAGGGATTCCTGGACCGCGTGCTCGGGGAAGGGGCGCCGCTCCGGGTGCTCGTCCTCGGCCCCGATTTCGCGATGGGGAGGGATCGCGTGGGCAACCGTGCCTACTTGGAAGCGCTGGGAGCACGGCGTGGATTCGAAGTGCGCGAGGTGCCGTTCCTGCACGAGGCGAACGGCGGCAAGCTCTCGAGCACGGCGCTTCGAACGCTGCTCGAGGAGGGCAGGATGGAGGACGCGGCCTCGATGCTGGGCCGGCCGTACGCGCTCCGGGGCAGGATCGGATCGGGGGCGGGGCGCGGCACCCAGCTGGGCTACCCCACCGCGAACCTCGAGCTGCATCCGGAGAAGCTTCTCCCGGCCCCGGGCATCTACGTTTCCGAGAACCGGTTCCTGGGACGCTCCGGGCACGGGCTGACGTATGTCGGAAGCGCCGGTACGTTTGGAGAGGGGCCGGTCCGCGTGGAGGTTCATCTTCTGGACCACGAAGCCAAAGAGCCCCTCCAGGGCAAGTGGCTCGTCACGAGCCTGCTCGCCAGGCTCCGTGAGGACCGCGTCTTCGAAACTCCCGAGGCCCTCGTCCAGGCCATGGATCAGGATCGCGCAAGGGCCCTGGATTATTGGAGATCGCGGGAGAAGACTCGCGGCTCGCGCTGACCCGCGTCTGAGTAGAATGGCGGTTGCAAGCCCCGCGCTCCCTGGTGTACAGTGCGTCCGTCCAGAGAGAGAAAGGGAAAGTCAAGGAGGTGGCCACCCCGTGCCGTTGACCCCGGAAAGGAAGCGCGAAGTCATTGATCACTTTCGCACCCACGAGACCGACTCGGGGTCCGCGGAAGTGCAGATCGCGCTCCTGACCGAACGCATCAAATACCTGACGGAGCATTTCAAGGTGCACAAGCGCGACCATCACAGTCGGCGCGGCTTGCTCCGCATGGTGGGTCAACGACGTCGTTTGCTCGACTATCTGAAGACCTCCAACGTCGAGCGCTATCGGATGGTGGTAAAGGAGCTGGGACTCCGCAAGTAGGCAGAAGCCCGGCAAGGGAACGCCCCGCGTTCACGCTCACCGAGAGACTCCCCGAAAACTCCCTGTTCCGTTCGCCGGGCCATGAGGCCCTGGTGCGAGAGCAGCGCTACGTCAAAGCGTCACGAACGAAATGAGAAGGAAGGAGAAACGAGAATGCCCGAATCAGTAAGCCTCGACCTGGGGGGCCGCACCTTCACCATCGAAGTCGGCAAGGTCGCGAAGCAGGCCTCCGGGTCGGCGTGGGTCCGCTACGGGGACACCGTAGTCCTTGTCGCCGCGGTCGCGTCCAAATACCCCATCGACAAAGACTTCTTTCCCCTGAGCGTGGAATATCGCGAGAAGACGTATGCCGCCGGAAAGATCCCGGGCGGCTTCTTCAAGCGCGAGGGGCGCCCCACCGAGAAGGAAATCCTGAGCAGCCGCCTCATCGACCGGCCGCTGCGTCCGTTGTTCCCCGACGGATTCCGGAACGAGATCCAGATCTCGGCGACCGTCCTTTCCTCCGACCAGGCGAACGACTCCGACATTCTCGGAATCACGGGAGCCTCGGCCGCGCTCATGGTGTCCGACATTCCGTTCCCGGGGCCGGTCTCCGGCGTGCGGGTCGGGCTCATCGAAGGGAAGCCGGTCCTGAATCCCACGTTCCAGGAGCTGGAGCAGTCGGCCCTGGACATGGTCGTGGCCGGCACCGATTCCTCGATCGTGATGGTCGAGGGAGGCGCGCGAGAGGTTCCGGAAGCGGCGGTGGTGGAAGCGCTGCAGTTCGCGCACAAGCACATCGTGGAGCTGAACCGGATCCAAAAGGAGCTCCAGAAGCGCATCGGAAAGCCCAAGCGCGTGTTCCCCCTGCCCGAGAAGAACCAGGAGCTCGAGCGCGAGGTGGAGCGCGTCTTCGGGGACCGGATCCGCCGCGCCAACGAGATTTCCACCAAGGAAGAGCGTCAGGGGGAGCTCGACCGCGTGAAGGAGGAAGCGCTTCTCAAGTTCAAGGAGTCGCATCCCGACATGGGGCGCTACATCTCCGAGATCCTCGAGCACATCGAGAGCAAGGACCTGCGCCGCCGCATCCTCAAGGATGGACGCCGCGCGGACGGCCGCGGGCCGGATGACATCCGCGCGATCACGTGCGAGGTGGGAGTGCTCCCGCGCACCCACGGCTCCGCGCTCTTCACCCGCGGCCAGACGCAGAGTCTCGTCGCGACGACGCTCGGCACCAAGGTGGACGAGCAGCGCGTCGAGGAGCTGGAAGGGCAGTCCTGGAAGAGCTACATGCTCCATTACAATTTCCCGCCCTTCAGCGTGGGCGAGGTCCGGCCGATGCGCGGGCCCGGCCGGCGCGAGATCGGGCACGGCGCCCTCGCGGAGCGCGCGATCGAGCCTCTGATTCCTTCCGATACCGACTTTCCGTACACCATCCGCGTCGTCTCGGACATTCTCGAGTCAAACGGCAGCTCGTCGATGGCGACGGTGTGCGGAGGCAGCCTTTCTTTGATGGACGCGGGTGTCCCGATCAAGACCCACGTCGCGGGCATCGCGATGGGCCTGATCAAGGAGGGGAACGACATCGCGGTCCTGACCGACATCCTCGGCGTCGAGGATCACCTGGGGGACATGGACTTCAAGGTGACCGGCACGCGCGAGGGGATCACGGCGTTCCAGATGGACATCAAGATCGAAGGGCTCTCGATGGACATCATGGCCCGCGCGCTCGAGAAGGCGCGCGTGGCGCGGATGCACGTGCTGCAGAAGATGGAAGGCGCGATCCAGAAGCCCCGGGCCGAGCTCTCGCCGTACGCGCCCCGGATCTACATCATGATGATCGATCCCGACAAGATTCGTGAGGTGATCGGACCCGGCGGCAAGATGATCAAGAAGATCAGCGCCGAGACCGGCACGCAGATCGACATCGAGGATTCGGGCGAGATCCGGATCGCGGCCTTCAGCGGCGCGGACGGCGACCGCGCGCGCGAGATCATCCGGGGGATCACCGAAGATCCCGAGGTGGGGCGCATCTACTCCGGCACCGTGCGGCGGGTCGTGCCGTTCGGAGCCTTCGTCGAGATTTCCCCGGGCAAGGACGGCCTCGTTCACATCTCGGAGCTCGAGACCCATCGGGTCGAGCGCGTCGAGGACGTGATCAACGAGGGAGACACGGTCCTGGTCAAGGTGATCGGGATCGACCGGGAAGGGAAGATCAAGCTGAGCCGGAAGCAGGCGCTTCCGGGCTACGTGGACACGGGGGAGCCGGCCTCCACGGGCGGCGGCCGGCCGGGCGGCGGCGGCGGGGGTGGCGATCGGCCCCGGCGGAGGCCCGAGCACTCGCGGCGGTAGCGGAGTCCAGGAAGCCTGAATCGAGCACGTCCCAGCGGAGGCCTCCGGCCTCCGTTCTGGTATAGAGGAGGATTCGTTGGCGCATCACGATAGGTTCCGCCGGGCCCAGCTTCCGTCCGGCCTCACGGTGGTCGGCGAGCACGTGGATTCCGTGCGCTCGCTCTCGATCGGCGTGTGGGTCCGGGTCGGAGCGCGCCACGAGTCCGCCACCGAAGCGGGCATGTCGCACTTCCTCGAGCACATGGTGTTCAAGGGAACACGGACCCGCGACGCCTACCAGCTCGCGATGAGCCTGGAGTCCGTGGGCGGGCATCTCGATGCCTTCACCGGCCGGGAGGTGACCCTGTTCGACGCGCGCGCGCTCGACGAGGACCTGGATCTAGCCGTCGAGGTCCTGGCGGACCTCGTCCTTTGCCCCAGGCTGGATCCCGACGACGTCGAGAAGGAGAAGAAGGTCATCCAGGACGAGATCCACACCTACGAAGACACGCCCGACGAGCGCATCCACGATCTCTTCGCGGACATCGTGTGGGCCGGGCATCCGCTCGGAAACCGGATTCTCGGCACTCGCGAGTCGGTCCAGGCGTTCACGAAGGAGGACGTGGCGCGCTATCACGCCCGCCGGTACGGCACCTCCAACCTCCTCATTGCCATCGCCGGCAAGTTCGACTGGGACCGTTTCGTGGAGCAGATCTCCCTCCGCTTCGGAGAGGCGCAGCGCGGTCTCACTCCCGAAACCGGAGGGATCGAGCCGAACGGGCGCGACGTGGTCCACCACGTGAAGGACCTGGCCCAGCAATACCTCTGCATCGGGGCGCGCGGCCTTCCCTGGCAGCATCCCGACCGGCAGGCGCTGATCGTGCTCTCCACGCTGCTCGGAGGCGGCATGAGCTCGAGGCTGTTCCAGCGCGTGCGCGAGCAGGAGGGGCTCTGCTATTCCATCTACACCTACGCGGATTTCTATCGCGACGCGGGGATCTTCTGCGCCGGCATGAACGTCCAGCCGGAGCACGGGCGCCGCGCGGTGGCCCTCACGCTGGAGGAATTCGAGCGGGTGATCCGCGAGGGAGTCCCGGAGCCGGAGCTCCGCTCCGTCAAGGCGCAGCTCCGGGGAAGCATCCTCCTGGGGCTGGAGAGCACGTCGAACCGGATGCACCGGATCGCCCGGAACGAGCTCCACGAGGGACGGTTCGTTCCGGTGGAAGAGCTCGTCGGGCGGGTGGACCAGGTCTCCTCCCAGGACGTGCAGCGGATCGCCGCGGAGATCATCGCGCGCGACCGGCTCTCGCTCGCGGCGCTGGGACCGAGCGCGGGACCCGCATTCGAGACCGGCGATCTCGCGGTGGGACACGCGGCGTGAGCGAGCGCTCCCCCCTCGCGGAATCCCGGGGATCCGCCCTCGCCCAGGCGCCCGGACCGGCGCCGGTCCCCGTACGATACTCGCTCGATCCCCACGCCTTCGCTCCTCCCGCGTATCAGACCGAGCACGCGGCGGGGCTGGACGTGTATGCGGCGGTGACCGATCCGCTCACGATTCCTCCCGGAACGGTCAATTTCGGAACGGAGCCCTACGTCGTGCACCGCGGGGACCGTGTGGCGCAGCTCGTGTTCGCCCAGGTCGCCAGGGTGTCCCTCGCGGCGGCCGCGGATCTGAGCGAGACCGCGCGAGGGGACGGCGGATTCGGACACAGCGGACGATGAGGCGCCCCGCCCGCCTGGGCGCGCTCCTGGGTCTTGCGTTCCTTTCGCTCGGCGCGGAAGCCGGGCGGGACACCGTGGACCTGACGCCCTACCTCCAGGCCAGAGCGGCGCGCCAAGCCAAGGTCCCGTGGAAGATCGGCGAGTACTTCCAGTTCTCCATCGACTGGAGCGGCCTGAACGGCGGAAACGCGCTGATGCAGGTGCAAAACATGCAGACGATCGAGGGGCACCGCACGTGGCGGATCGTCACCAAGGCGGAGTCGAACTCCTTCGTCTCCAAGTTCTACAAGGTGCGTGACCGGGCCGAGTCCTTCATCGACGCGGACTCGCTCTACACGAGGAAATTCGAGAAGCACCTCCGCGAGGGAGGCTACAAGAAGGACCTGTCGATCCGGTTCGATCCGAGGGCGAAGAAGGCGGTGTACGACAACGGCGCCTCCTACGACGTCCCGTCCGGCGTGCACGACGTCCTCTCCGCCTTCTACTACGTGCGCACCTGCTCGCTTCCGGATGGAGCGGTGATCTCGATCCCGACCCACGACAACGAGAAGAGCTACGAGATGGTGGTGAACGTGCTCCGCAGGGAGCGCGTCGAGGTGCCCGCGGGCAAATTCGATTGCGTCCTCGTCGAGCCGGTGCTCAAGTCCGAGGGAATCTTCAAGTCGAAGGGTCAGATGCTCGTCTGGCTCTCCGACGACGACCGGAGGATTCCCGTGCAGGTGAAGTGCAAGGTGCCGATCGGATCCATCTCGGTGAGCCTGACCGACATGAGGCTCGCCTTCCAGGGGAAGCCTTGAGCCCGAGGGAGGAGATCGACCTCACGCGCGTGCGCACCATCCCGGTTGCCGAGCGGCCCACGAAGGTGTGCATCGACCAGTTCGCGCCGGCGCCGAATCCCGAGGCGGCCCAGGGCGCGTTCGACCGTTTCCTCCCCGACATTCTCTCCGGGAGGGCGCTCCGCGACCTCATTTCCTCCTGGACGGAAGCCATCCGGCAGCGCCGCACGGCGCTGGCCATGCTCGGGGGACACGTCATCCGTGGAGGAGACGCTCGGGTCCGGCCGCTTCGGGATGGTGGAGGAGACGCCCACGCTCATGAACCGCGCTGTGAACGAAGGGGTGAAGCGAGGGCTGGGGATGGGAGAGGCGCTGGGGCGCCATCTCCTCGACGTCCGTGCTCCCAACGCCGGTCTCAGCCTCCTCGCGCGGGCCGCGGAGCGCTCGATACCCTGTACCGTCCACGTGGCGATCGGCACGGACACGCTCCACCAGCACGCCTCCTTCGACGGTGCGATGACCGGGCTGGGCACGCATCGCGACTTCAAGATTCTTGCCGCGGCCATGCGCGGGCTCATGGGCGGAATCGTGCTGAATTTCGGCTCCGCGGTGATGATGCCCGAGGTATTCCTGAAAGCGCTCTCCACCGTGCGGAACCTCGGACACGAGACGGGGGCCTTCACGGCCGCGAACTTCGATCAGATCCGCCACTACCGCCCCGAGAAGAACATCCTCGAGCGTCCGCTCCGGGACGGGGGACAGGGGCACTCGTTCATCGGACCGCACGAGCTCTGGATTCCACTCCTGGCGACGCTCTTCCTCGCGAGGATGGGGGAAGAATCCCCTCGGTGAAGCGCTCCCGCTGGATCCTGGCGACGGTCGGCCTCGTGCTGAGCGCGGCGGCGGTCTTCGTGCTGCTGAAGCAGGTCAGCGCGCGCGACCTGTGGCTGAATCTCCGCCGGGCGGACCCTGGCTGGCTCCTCGCCGCCTGCCTGCTGACGACGGTGGTCTACTGGATCCGGGCCTGGCGATGGGGAGAGATTCTCTCGCCGGTGGCCCGCGTCCCGGGCGGGAGGCTTTTCGCGACCACCATGGTCGGGTTTCTCGCGATCAACACGCTTCCGGCCCGGCTGGGCGAGCTGGTCCGGGCGTACGCGCTGGCGCGGTCGGAGCGGATCAAGACGGGCACGGTCCTGGGATCGGTCGTCATCGAGCGGATCTTCGACCTGGCGGCGCTGATCGGATTCTGGGCCCTGTCGCTCCTGTTTGCCCCGTATCCGCCCTGGTTTCGGTGGAGCGGATACCTGACGATCGCTCTCAGCGTCACGGTCACGGCCGGGCTCTGGCTGCTGCACGCGAGTCACCACGTGCCGAGCTCCTTCGGCTCCCGGTTGAAGAGACTCTTGCCGGCCCGGCTCAAGGCCCCGGTGCAGCGCCCCGTCGCCTCCTTTGCCGAGGGGCTCCGGGTTCTCGGCAAACCGTCAACCGTCGCCTATGCGGGCCTGCTCACCCTGGTCATGTGGATCGTGACGGGCGCCATATTCCTGTGGTCGGTCTTTCCCTGATCGGGGTGGATACGTCCAGGGCGCTGGCCTACGGAGTCCTGTACCACGTCACCCAGATCCTGCCGGTCATTGTCCTGGGCGGGTTTTACGCGCTCTGGGGGAGGGTCGGCAGGGTGCGTTTGGAGGAGCTGGAGCAGGTTACCGTGGAGGCGCCGGGGAGAAAAAACTGACGACACTGACAGGCTAAAATGTGGCAGGCCAAAGGTTGTAAAGCTTTTTTAGTTGACTCCGACCACCCCCGCTGCTATACTGTTCGAGCAATAAATCCGCGCTCAGAGCAAACTTAGCGTTGGCGAGTCCTGAGATGGAGGGAAGGATGGCCACTTCCGATCGAGGGCGGCGTTCGCCCTTCGGGAGTGCACGCCCTATTGCGTTAATTACACTCGCCGCCGCGATTGGTTTCACGCCCTGGGCGTGGGGCGCTGGGGCCCCGTGGGCCCAGCTCGCGTTTCGGATGCTTGGTCTCACGTCTCTTTTTGCCGTTTCACTGGATCAGTCAGTCAGAACATCCACACGAACCGTGTGGGAGGCCCGTGCGACGCGCGCACTGTTCCTGTTCCTGCTCGCGTCCGCGATCTCAGCCGTGCTCTCGATCCATAGGGGCAAGAGTCTCGAAGCCATGCTGAACCTGTTCGCGATCACCGGACTGTTCCTGGCCGCCATGACGAGCGTGCGCGGGATGGGCCTTCTTCGCGGAATCGCCTTCTTCGAGGTGCTCGTCGCGATCCCGGTGGCGACGCTCGGGATCGTGCAGCACTTCCGTCCGGAGCTCCTTCCCGTGGCGAATTCGTATCCGGGACGCGCGCTCGGACCCTTCGGGCAACCCAATCGCATGGGCGGGTATCTCACGGCCTTGATCCCGATCGCGCTCTGCCTCGCGTTCATCGCGCAGGACCGTGCGCTCAAGGCCGGCCTCCTCATCGTGACCTTCGGCCTCACCTTCTGCCTCGCCGCCACGTATTCGCGCGGCGCGTGGCTGGGGTTGGCGGCCGGTCTTCTTGTCCTAGGGGCCGCGTTCGCCCGATGGCCCGAGCTCGCCCCGCGCCCCGTGGTGTTGGGACTGGCGGCCGCGTGTGTCGCGCTGCCGTTCGCGCTTCTCCTTCCATCCGTCATCTCTCGTGTTCAGTCGCGCCCCTCGTCCGCACCGGCTTGGAATTTGCCGATCGATCCGGAGCGCGAGGGTTCGGGCGCGATGCACCGCGCCATCTGGTCGGGAGCGCTCCAAGCCGCGACGCGCCGGCCCGTGTTCGGATGGGGAATCGGCGCCTTTCGCGAAGCCTTCGATGTCTCGAAGAACGCGACGATGAAGCGGCTCGAAGCGGAAGGCGGCCGCACCGCCGATCAGGCACACGAGCATTATCTGGGCATTCTGGCGGAGCGTGGCGTACTGGGTCTCGCCGCATTCGCCGCTCTCACCGCGCTGATGCTGGGCGCGGCGGCCACGGCCATGGCTTCCGGGACGCCGGCGATGGGACGCGTTCTGGTAGCCGGCCTGGCCGGGTCGGTGGTGGCGCTGCTCGCTCACGGCCTCGTCGACGATAATCTGGCTCTGGTTCCACACGGGGCGCTCCTCTTCGCGAACCTCGGGCTGCTCGCGGCGGTGCCTTCCGGGCCGCGCCGTGAGTCCCGGCCGTCGCGAATGTACGGCCGCGCCGGCATGCTCGCGGCGGTTCTGGCGGCGGGAATCTCGGTCCTGAGCTTCGCGGGGTCGAGCTTCGCCCAAGCGGCCTCTTCGGGGGCCGCCGCGGGGAACGCGGATCGGACGCTCGCGCGCTGGCGCACCGCCGCGAGGGTCGCCCCCTGGCGCGATGATTTCGCCGTGGCGCGGGCGGAAGCGGCCGAGTCCATGGCCCGGCAGGGGTCCGGCGTTCCGGCCCTCCGCGAAGCCGAGGCCGCCTATCGCGGGGCCATCGCGATCAACGGGGCCGACCCGGTGACCCGTCAGGAGCTCGCGCGCCTCTATCTCGCGCACCCCGACGTGTGGGGAAACCCGGGGACGGGGCTCGCGCTCGAGCAGCTCCGGGCCGCCGTGGCGCAGAACCCGTATTACCCGGAGATCCAGAACGACCTCGGGGTCGCGCTGCTCCGCTCGGGGAACCGCGCGGAAGCACGGGCGGCCTTCGGCCGCGCGTCGCACGGCCGTCCCGCATTCGTCGACCCGCTTCTCAACCTCGCCGCTCTCGCCATCGAATCGGGCGACCGGGTCGAGGCGCGGTCCTGGCTCGAGCAGGCGCTCCAGCGTGAGCCGAACTCGGCGCGCGCGCGCGCGTTGCTCGAAGGGCTCGGGCGATGAATTCTGAAACCAAAGATATTCGAGGATATTCCATATCCAAGCATCAGGATCGAGAGGAGGTGAGTACCCGCTCGTCGTCGATTTCGCTGGGTTGAAAGCTCGAATCGAGTGGTTCAGGTCTCCGCTTTGAAGTCGGCTCGTGGAGGACAGGCAATGCACAACCGAGTTTCTGAGAAGCCCGTACTCCTCGGTGGCGGCCGCACACCCGTGAGTTCTGCCGCGGGGTGCCGTGTGCGCGTCCTTCGTGGTGCTGGCGCTGTGAATCATTTTCAGGGATGGAGCGCAGGAAATGCCTTCGCTCCGTCGATCTTTGCTCCATGGGTTCGTCGCGGATCTCGTGGGGCTCATCCGTCTGAGGGAGGACTGCGATGCGAACTTCAGCATTCTTGATCGTTCTACTGGGGCTCTTTGCTCTCGCATTCGCGCCCGGGATTGCCTCCGCCGCAGAACAGGGGCAGGACTTGGCGGGGGTGCTTGCCTCGAGCGCCGCGGTGCGCGCCGCGGCGGTGAGCGGCCCGGTGATCAACGTCAGTCCGGCGTCGCATGATTTCGGTCGCGCGAACGTGGGCACGACGACCGGCACGTTCAACTTCACGGTTTCGAACAGGGGAGACGCCACGCTCACCATCTCGGGCGTGACGCACAGCGGCCCCGGCTTCTCGGCGGTTCTGGGGTCCATGACGATTCCCGTGGGGGGCTCGACGACTCTGTCCTCGGCCTACTCGCCTTCGGGCAGCGGGCCCCAGTCGGACAACATCACGGTCCAGAGCAACGCGAGCAACGGGAACTTCTCCGTGCTCGCCACCGGGCGCGCGAACAACGCCCCGTCCTTCAGCCCGCCTCTGGCTTCGGACTACAACGCTCCGGCCTTCGTGGACTTCCATCTGGTGGCCAGTGCGACCGACCCGGAAGGGGACAATCTCAGCTGGTCGCTCAACAGCACGCCTGCGTTGCCGGTGGGCGCCACGTTCGACGGCGCGAGCGGCACGCTGGACTGGACCCCGGGCTCCGCGGATGCGGGGGACTATGCCGTGACGATCACGGTCACGGATGGCCTCGCGAGCACGCCGGGCAGCTTCACGCTGCACGTGACCGCTGGGAACAACCCGCCGACCGCGAATGCGGGTGGACCCTACAGCGGCTCCACGGGCGTTCCGCTCACATTGAATGGCTCGGGATCGAGCGATCCGGACGCGGGTCAGACCCTGACCTATGACTGGAACTTCGGCGACGGGTCCACGGGCACCGGCGTCACGCCGTCCCACACCTTCACCCGCGCCGGTAATTACATCGTCGGCCTCACGGTGACGGACAACGGAAGTCCGCCCCTGAACGCCCAGGCGACGACCAGCGCGCAGGTCGTGGACTTCGTTCCGGTCAACATCGTGTATCCGCCGTTGCAGCCGAAGGTGCTCAAGAGGAACGCCCAAATGGTCTTCGGTCTGGAAAGCCCCACCCGGGCGTTGACGGACATCGATCCGAACTCGCTCTTCCTGACCACGACCTACCCGAACGCGGGCACGGTCTCCCAGGTCAATGTCACTTCCCGCAAGGGCTATGTGATCGGCGACATCGACGGCAATCTGTTCTATGACCTGGATTACACGTTCAAGGGCACGACCGTCCAGCCGCTGGTCAGTCACGTCCCCGCGGGGACCACGATCACGATCGTGTTCAACGCCTTCACCTACGGGGATCACATTCCGGTGCGCGGCACGATCGACCTCGTCAAGCAGGGTGCCGCCGGCGCGGCCCCGTTCCAGGGCATCGCGGCGGTGAGCTCGGCGGCGAGCCCGAACCCGTTCAAGCCCGAGACGACGATCCGCTATGCCGTCCCAGGCGCGGGTGCCGTCTCCATTCGTGTGTTCTCGGTGAACGGCCAGCTGGTGAGGACCCTTCGCCAGGAGAGCGGCAATCCGGGCACGTACGAAGTGCGTTGGAACGGCAAGGACGATCAGGGCCGCCAGGCGCCTTCCGGGATCTATTTCGTGAGCGTCCAGCAGGGCCTCATGAATTCGACGACCCGGCTGGTGCTGGCTCGGTAGCAGCTTCGGCATCGACGATGGGGGCGGGGCTCCGGCTCCGCCCCCTTGTCATGCCCGGCGGTCGAGGAGCCGTGCGCGCCCTGAACTCCTTGCGTTCCGGTGACCTTGAGTGGTATAATCCCGCGGCGGGCAGGTGGAAGGCACCGATCTCGCGAGTGCGACGTGTTTGTCCTCTCTGGTACGTCACCTGGGTTTCGCATCGAGGGCG
>VBOR01000111.1 GCA_005893165.1 Candidatus Eiseniibacteriota bacterium
AATTCAGGGCGCCCCCATTTGCTGGAGAGCGGAGGCCACGTGCGCGGCAGCCAAGTAGGCCTTTCTGTGGTCGTCAGTGAGTGTGCTTGCGATCTCACGCAGGATTCGAATGGCATGGGTACAGCGAGCCTGTCCCTCTCGATCTTCGCCTGCTTTCCAGGCAAGTGCACCCATTCTGTAGCTAAGCCGCCATGCCAGTTCTCTCATTCCAGATCGTTCCGCCCGCTCCAAACCGACCGCGATCGTATTTCCCAAGTCCTCTCGATCGATTCTTTGATCGTCAAGGATCTCAGCAATTGCGAGAGCGGCGGGGACAGCGACTACCAGGAATTTCTTCTGTTCGGATTCCCTAAGAATCTTGTTGATACCAGCGATGGCTGCCTCGGGATTGCCAAGACCCGCTTCAATGAGGTTGAGTTCGATCTGAACCCCCCACAGGTCCTCCATATCCCGCGTTTTTAGCAGTCTTCTCTCGGCTTCAAGGAGCAATGCTCTGCTCTCGTCCACTTCACCTTTGCTTCTCAGGATTCGCGCCATCAGCCAGTCCAATCGGGGTCGTACCTCTATATGGCCTCGATTACGCAGAGAGGCTAGGCCATCACGCACACATCTTTGCGCGGCGTCATGTAGTCCCAGGAAGTAGTACGCTAGCCCTTCTATTTCTAGAGCTTTGGCCGTGTAATGAGGATCCTTAAGGACTCTTGCCGAGGCAGCAATCTCGCTCGCTGCGGCGCAGGCATGCTCATAGTTGGCCAAGTGAATGCTGCAGATACCAACGCCAACGCAACCAGCAATAAACTCGAACGTATTTCCGACTCTTCTTGCCCAAGCAGCAGAGAGTCGGTTCTGATCAGCAGCCTCTGCGAAGCGGCCCAGGTAGTAGAGCATTCCCCCTCTATTACTCAGAATCCTTGCCTTGAAGAAATCCGATCGTGATCTCTCAGCATGAGCCCAAGCCTCGTCAAGCCATTGGAGCTCCCCATCGATGTCGCCCAAGTAATGGTGGGCGGAAGCCATCGCATTCGAGATCCGCATCTTCCAGTAGTCGGAGTCAGCCGTCTGGAGGCCGGTCAATAGAATGTCGGGTGACGCCAGTCGATCTCTGCTAGGTCTGCGTGGCACCGGAGGAGAAGTGATCTATCCCCAGCTACGGTTGCCATCTCCACGGAGATCGATAGGCTCCGTCTGGCTCCATCCAGATCACCCTTGGACATGGCGATGAGACCAAGAACGTGAGACCGCCGTGCCTCGTCATTGGGACTGGGACTACCGTTTCCCCAACTCTCCTGGCGTTGAAGGTAGCCAGCTGCTCCCTCATCATCACCGAGCTGCCGAAGCAGAGCCGCGATACGTAAGCAAATTTGACGCGAGCGTTCCCTTACCTCGCCTCGCTCAGCAATCTCTAGGCACGCCTGCAACCTCTTCATTCCTAGATACTGATCGCCTCTGCTAACAGCACGCTCTGCAGCTTCAAGCCCCCGCTCTAGGCGATCCACCGAGGGTCGGTACCGGAGCTCGAGATCAATACGGTCCTCACCGTCTCCCCTGTCGGGCACGGTTGCGAGGATGTCTGCAGCAATTTCCGCCTGGCTAGCCTTTGAGGCAAGTTCCTGGACCGTTTGTCTGACTCCGTCAGACGCCGGTACCCACCCTTCCCGCGAACTACGAAGGAATCCCTTTGCTTGAAGCGTCGACAGTGACTCGTCGATTCCTGTATCCATCGAAAGCTTCTTGAGCTTTACGCTGTCAAGAGGCTGGCGAAAGAGTGTGATGGTCAACATTACACGCTGCTCGGCGGAGCTAAGATGCCTCCAGGCGATCGCCCATGGATTCATCCCTGTTTCCAGTCGCATCGAATGAATTAGCGTCGCCTCACGAAATGCCCATGTGCCATCTCGCCTTTGGAGCAGTTGCCGTTCAATTAGCGAAGCAAGCGCAGCACGAAGGACTCCGGCGTTCCCCCCGGACAACGCGTGTAGTTTGGCTATGAGCTCCAGCTGAACGTTCGCGGCCCCGAGCGCTTGTCTCATCAGATGGTCGCAGTCGAGTGCCGAAAGGGGAGGCACATGTAGATTTCGTGCGAAGGGCTCCGCGGTATCCGGCATGGTGCTGCTCTGGAGAGCAATAACAACGCGGCTCGCCTGCCGGGTTTCGACAGAAAGCGCCCAGATGTACCGAGCGAGGGCTTTGAGAGTGCTCCTAGATGCCGTTTCATCGCAGGCAGCGGTGTAGAGCAGGACTGGAGACTGCCGACCACATTCGATCAGAAGTGTGTGAAGCTCCTTCGATCCCTCATGGGCCTGCCTTATCTCGGCTCCGGCAGGCGCCAAGTGCTCCGCAATTTGCGCCTCTAGTGGCTTGCCTCGAGACAAGTCTATTTCGAGGGCTCGTCCTCCAAGTCTCAGCAGGCGTGCCCCTACCTCCTCGAGCAACGCGGTCTTCCCCACGCCAGGCTCTCCGGCCAAATACACGAGGGTCGGCATCCCAGGTTCTTTCGAATTCAGGATCCTGTTTATCTCGTCAATCTCCCCCTCGCGCCCTACCAGCTTCCCCCCCAGGATCTCGCCGATCCGATCCTCTACTCCCATGCCCTCCATGAATTCGTCCGCGGATCCCTGACGAAGACCGGGTTTTCGTTCTAGAGCTCGCATCGCCACGCGCTCGAGGTCAATTGGCACTCGAATGCCGTGGACTCCCGGCGAAGGCACCCAACCTTCGAGCTGGCCGGAAACGACTTCGCGCACTGTGTGGCCCGCGAAGGGGTGCTTCCCGGTGAGCGCCTCGTACGCCATCACACCGACGGAGTACAAGTCGCTGCGTATGTCGGCAGGAGCGCCCTCCCATACTTCCGGCGCCGCGTATCCCGGCGTGCCGGACAATCCATCCGCGCGACACCCCGTGAGGATGTGCCTCACGTCGTCCGCCGGCTGCGGCTTTCCCATCCTCCGCGACCAATCGCCGCCCTCGATCAGCTCCATCGTGTAGTAGGCCTCGCCCGAAGGCAGGGCGCCCCAGTCGAAGACCTGGATCAGGTTCTCGTGGCGGATCTGGCGGAGGGTGTCGAACTCGCGGCGGAGAAAAGCGGACTCGGAGGAAGTGACCAGCTTCAGGGCAAGCTCGCGGTCGCGGATCGAATCCTGGACCCGGTACACACGGCTCGACCCGCCCTCGCCGAGGAGGGAGCGGACCTCGTAGCGCTTTGGAACTGACGGGTTTGTCATGGGAAGTTCGCGCCGGCACGGGCCTGGCGCGGGGTCAAAGCTACGCCTGGGCTAGAGGGGCGTCAACTAGGGTTGGAAAAAGGAGATGGCGACGGATAGTGTAGAAGCCCTGGTTCGCACGCAACGGACACCGCCACACGGAGGCACGAAGATGACTCCGCAGAATCGCATGCACTCGCTGACCCTCATCGGCCTGGGATTTCTGATCCTCGCCAGCCTCGCGCGCTGGCTGCTCCATCGCGCCACGCATCTCCCGGAGAACACTGTCGACCTGGCGACCGGAGTTCTGTACGGGCTCGCGATCGGCTGCATGCTCCTCGGCATCATGAAAAGCCGCCGCCGCCCCGTCGTCTAGCCGGCGCTCGCGAAGAAGAAGGGGTAACGTTCGACCCTCCCTGCGACGACAAATAGCGTAACCGCCAGGTCTTCTTGATGGCGTGACGCCGCCAGTGATGGAGGGGACCCGCAGATGGGCTCTCGGTATCCTAGGTATCGCCGTCACCCGCTGGTCTGGGTTGGCCTCATACTTTTGACCGTCGCAATCCTGGGGCGTTGGCTGCTTCCCGGCGTCCTTCACATCCCGAATGTCGCCATCCAGATAACGGGCGTGGTGCTCCAGGGACTCGCGATCGCCTGCCTGCTTTTGGGGATCATCAAGGGCGGTCGACGCGCCGAGCAGGAGCAATCGCAAGGGAGCTGAATCTAGGCGATCATCTCCTCGAGCCTCGCTTTCACCCTCGGCCATTCCTCATCGGTGATGCTGTAGTAGATCGTGTCGCGCGAGACGCCGCGGTCGCTGATCGCGTGCTTGCGAAGAATCCCCTCCTCCTTGGCGCCGATCCGGAGCATCGCCTCACGGGATTTGCGATTCAGCACGTTCGTCTTCAGCTCGACGCGGCGGCATCCCCAGGTCTCGAAGGCATGGCGCAGCATGAGATATTTCGCCTCGGTGTTCACGTAGCTCCGCTGGAACTCCTTCCCCACCCAGGTCCACCCGATCTCGGCCCTCAGATGCTTGGGCTCGAGATTCCCGAACCGGGTGCATCCGACGACCTTCCCCGTCGCCTTGTCCACGGTGGCGAACGGCAGGGCGCTCCCCTCCGCCTGCATCCGGAGCGCCTCCTCCAGATAGGCTCGGAGATCCGCCCGCGTCTCGACCACGTTGATGGTCCATTTCCACAGCTCCGGCTCGAGGCCGATCGCCATGAGCCCCTCGAAATGGGGCTCGAAGGACAAGGGCTCCATCCGGATGCGCCTTCCATCGAGCGTAACGGGCCTGATTTCCATGGTCATTGGCTGGATTAAGCCAGAAACAAGGGGCAAAGACCCATCAATTTGCATGCTCGGGGCGCGGCGCGCCCGGAACTGCAATCATTCCAAGGGGCGTTGGCACTGCCCGATGCGGCACGAGCCATGCGAATTGGGGAAATCGAGAATCTCCCTGGAGCCGCCCATCGGCTCCTTCAAGAAGGCGCAAAGAGGCGCAGGCAGCAGCACCGGAGGCAGGTCATGAGGACGGTCCCGAGAAGTGAGAGTGGCTTCACCCTGATCGAGCTGGTGATCGTCATCGTGATCCTGGGCATCCTGGCCTCGGTCGCGATCCCCAAGTACGAGGACATGCGCGAGCAGGCCCGCACGGCCACGCTGAAGGGCCAGGTAGGCTCGGTCCGCTCGGCCCTCTCCATACAGTACGCGCGCAGCTCGCTCAATGGCGCCCCCGCATTCCCGGTTCTCAACGGAACGATCTTCGCGGACGGTAACGTTCCGAAGGAGCCGGTGCTCAACTCGAACGCGGTCAAAGTGTCGGCCGGTATCGACAACGCGGGTGGCTGGCAGTACACCCAGGCGACCGGAATGGTGAAGGCGAACCTGAACGCCTATTCGAGCTACTAGATAGCATCCGTCGAGGGTGCGGGCGGGCGGCGCGAGCCGCTCGCCCGATTTTTTTGCGTGCGCGACGGGCGGGCGGCGGACGGTTCAATTTTGACCGCTTCGTTTCTGCGCGTCGATACAACACTCCAAGTATGTTTCAGTAGGTAGTTCTTGGTAGAGTGGCCTCCGGAAACTCCCGATGGCACGTTAAGCAGCTTACAACGATCTTCTTATTACGAGTGGCTCGAACGCTTGCCTCTTGGGCCAGCGTCCGGACTCAACCAAGACCCCCAGGCACTGTCTTCCACATTTCGGTTAACTCCGGATGTAGCCAGGGGACCGGCACTTGCCACTCGCGAGCGCGCTCGTGATCCGTTGCCGCTCAGCGACCAGCTGGACATCAGGATCGAGCGCAAACAATAGGGCCCCGGTGGCGAGAGCCTCCGGGGCCCGCTTATATATATGTGCTTAGCACCCACGTCTTCACCTGTTTGAACGGTCGCTGGAAGGGGTCTCTTTCAGGAGCTCCTCCAGCCGCACATTCAAGTCCTCAGGCTCGTAGAAGATCCCATCAAGCCGCCCGGAAGCATCGACGAGGAAGGCCGCACCGGCCGCGGAGGCCCGATACAGGCGACCGATCGGATTCTCCCAGAATCGCCTCCCTGTGAAGGAGATAGGCCAGGGCTCCGGATGGTGCTCCAGGTATCCAAGGAACATCGTGGAGTCTGTGTCGTAGGACACGCCGAGAATTTCCACGCCTCTGGGATGCATCCGGTCGTATAGCGCACGCATGGAAGGAGCCATTTCTTCACAGGAGCCGCACCAACCCGCCCAAAAATAGACGACCACCGGATGCCCGCGGTAGTCCGCGAGGCGAACCTCGCGACCGGTCTTCCAGTCCTGAAATGCGAAGTCGGGAGCGGCCTGCCCCCGGATCGGGGGACTCGAACGCTTCTTCGTGTCCACGCGGACGAGGCTGAGGCTGCGCCCTTCCTCGTCGAGGGATGTGATCCGGAACAACGCGTCCCCCAGCTGGAAGGGAACGGTGAAGGGGAGAAACTCGGGAGACATCTGGTCGATCTTGAACAGCGAATCGCCATCCAGGTCCACGAACATCCCGTCCCCGTAGGTGGCGGTATAGACCCCGTCGTGATTGCCGTCGAATAGGAAGGCTCTCGCCGCCCGACCCTCGACGGGGACCGCCCCTACCATGCCGAACACATGCTGCGTTCGATATCGCGGGGAGGGCTTCGATAGGTCGAGCGGCTCGAGGATCACCCGGACTTTCCACTCGATGGGACGGGCGTCTTGATCCGGTGTGTTCCAGGCCAAGTCCACCAGGAACGCAGACGCGCCGGATGGTTCGGGATACCGGTAGAGCTTGACCTCGGGGTCGTCCGAAAGATCGCTGTTGAGATTGGAATCGCACCATGCGCGCACGGCGCGCCGGCCACTGTATTCGACCGCGATCGCTACATCATGTGCGGATGAAGATAGCTGTTCGCCGGGGAATCGCCGCCTGATCTGTCCGAACCAGAGGCTCCGATCCGATAGCGGCGGGCGAATGAGGCGTTTGGGCGGCTGTGAGCGAAGGGGGTCGTTCCCGTATTCGATGTTGGCGATCTCCCGGCGGAAGTCGATCGGGAGCGAAACTGGGGCCGGGCTCTCCTGCGCACGCAGAGAGGGCCCTGGCGCCAAGAGGAAGATGGTGACGAGACCTATCCCGATCCATGCTCGCAGGGAAGTCGGGAGGCACCAACCCGGCGGAGGGGAGGCCGGAGCCCGGCACTCCCCCTCGCCCGTCAAGCTTCTAGCAGAAACACCCAAGAGCATGGAACCCGGACGCGATCAAGGCACCGCGCACAAGCGTCCGTCCGCCACGCACCGACAGGGACTGCTCTGACCATAGCACTTGGAACCGACCGGATGATCCTCGCAGTAGACATCCCCAGGATCACAACCGCCCACCATCGGGATGAAGTTCTTGAAGTCCGATTTCCCGAGATAGGGGTCATCCGACATGAGATTCGAGTTCGCGTTGTAGAGGTCCAGCGAAAGTACGGCAACGGGGATCGGCGCCGTTGCTGCTTGAGAAGGTGATGCAATTGCTGTGGAAGCCGCGAGCAAGACCACGAACCCGATAATTGCGAGTCGACAGATCATAGACCCTCCTTGGGATATGGGGTGGGACAGCATTCCCGCCGGCCGAGGTGAAGAGGGAAGGATGCCACACCGCCGTCTTGGCGACGTCTCATGCAGCGTCTCATGGGCGTCTCCCCAAGGGGGCAAGGACAACTGGCTGTAGGCCAAACACCTTCAAGGGGCAGCGCGAGCGTCTCCGCCCGCCTGCCACCCTCAATGCCGAATCAGGGCGAGCATGATCTCGAGCGCGATGAGGGCGATGACGATCAGCTCCATCACCTCGCCCCTCCTGGCCTGCGCCTCCGCGTTCAGCATCGTGTACGCGTCCCTCACGATGGAGACCTTCCGGTCGATTCCCCGGCGCCACGTGGCGGCCCGGAAGATGTCCATCGCGGCACCATAGATACGCGCCAGGAACACGTCGTCCGTGACCTTCAAGGAATTCTCGATCCGCTCCACGGCTTCCGTCGCGTCGGCCACGCGCGCCTGGAGGATCGCGAGGAGATTGCTGAACCTCCTGCCGATCAGGTGAAATCTGCCCCGCGCCGCCGCGATCTCGTCGTAGGTTCGGGGCAGCTCCTTGTCGAGGAGCGAGTCGTAGTACCGAAGCTCCAGGAGCTGGGCGTTCGCGAATTCCAGGACGTACTGCACGTCCGTATCCTCGGGAGCGGATTCCACGACGAGCGCGGCGTTCCACGAAACGACGGCCAGGTCGTCATCGAAGTAGGAAAAGCGGCTGGAGACCACTTCCTTGCGGGCGCCTTCGGAAAGGGGCCGTGCCTCGCCCACGAGGAGCCGGGCGATTTCATCGTCGGGCAGTACATCCGGCTCGAGGGGCTTTCCGGATGCGTCCTCCACGTGATGGAGGCGGTAGACGATGTACTCCTCGCTGACCGCCGATACGTCAAACCGATCGATCGCGGGCCGGATCCTGTCGAGGAGACGGTTCCTGCAACCTTCGAAGAGACCCCACGCCCCGCTGGTCCCCGCCGCGACGCCGAAGGAGACGAAGTCCTCCCAGGAAAGGTGATCGGGCACCGGCAGGCGCGCCCGTAGCGAGACGACGCCGAAGTCGAATACGCGCGCCGACACCTCGACGCGCTGGACCCGCTCGCCGATCGTGACCGACTCCAGGCCCAGCTGAACCGAAACGGGAGGATTCTTGATCTGGATGGCGCGCGCCTCGCCCCGCACCGGCTTGGGGCGCTCGGGCGCGCTGCTGCCGAGAAGATCGAAGGCCTGGTCGAGGCGGATCTCGTAGCCGACGTCGAAGAGCCGGTACAAGATCGCCTCGCCCCGGACACAAGTGCCCACCAAGCCTCCCTACTTCCCTGCGGCCGCCTCCTCCAGCTCGCGGAGCTCGATCTTGTTCATCTTCATCATCGCGCTCATGACGCGGTTGGCCTTCTCCTTGTCGGGATCGCTCACCAGATCCCCCAAGGCGGTAGGCACGACCTGCCACGAAAGACCGAACTTGTCCTTGAGCCAGCCGCACTGGCCCTTCTCTCCCCCCTGCGAGAGCTTCTCCCAGTACTGGTCGACCTCCTTCTGGTTCTCGCATTCGACCATGAAGGAAATGGCTTCGCTGAACTTGAAGTGTGGCCCGCCGTTCAGCGCCATGAAGGGCTGTCCCTTCAGCTCGAACCGGACCACCATGACGCTGCCCTTGGGTCCGGGCCCGGTGTCTCCGTAGCGCGACGTCTGGACGATCTTGGAATTGGGGAAGATGGAACAGTAGTACTTTGCGGCCTCCTCGGCCTGATGGTCAAACCACAGGAACGGCGTGACTCCCTTCATGGCTCGTTCTCCTTGTTCGTGAAGTCGACCGAATGGACGCGTTGTCTACGCGAAGCGGGGATCGTCCGCGGTCGGACCGTAGACGGACGGCACCGGCACGTTGTTGAGCCTGAGATAGACGGTCAGCTGGCCACGATGGTGCGACATGTGCATCAGCGTGTCGCGAAGCACGATGTATCTTGGGTCCTCGCTGACCGTCTTCCCCGAGACGAGGAGCTTCCAGGATTTCTGCAAATGCTCCTCGTTCGTCTTCCGGAGCACCTCGCGAGCTTCCGCGACCGCCTTGTCGTGCGCCGCCACCAGCTCCGCAGGCGTGCGAAGCGGCTTCTGGTCGACATTGGATTTGCCCGCCGGCGGATTCAGCTCCAGATCGTCCTTGTTCACGATGAACCCGACCCAAGTAGGGATGGTCGCGACGAGATGGGCGAGCCGGCCGAGCGGCATGGACTTCTCGTGCGGCTTCCAATCGTCCCGGCCTTCCGGGACCCGCTCCAGCACGCGCCGGGTCCGGGGCGCTTCACTCTCCAGCTGTTCCAGGATCCAGTCCGCGGTCTTCGTTTCCGTCGCTTTCATTGAGCCCTCCTTGTCCGGCCCCGCTTCATTTTACCGCACCGCGTCCAGGGCTGTCGGCCCTCTCATATAGGCCTCGAGCCAGCCGAGCACACGCACCCAGCCCTCCACGTGCTCTTCGCCGGCCGTCCGCCTGCCGACGAATCCCTCATGACGCACGATCACGCGCGTTCCTGTGGGGATGGGCTCGAAGGTATAGGTGACCATCGTCTCCTGTCCCCCGAGCGTCGGGTGCTCCCACTCGTATTTCCGTGTGTGCATCACCTTGCGAGGGGGATCGATTTCCAGGAATTGCCCGCTCGTGGGATTCACGCTGCCATCCACCCCACGCACCACGACACTCCACCGGCCGCCCACGCGAAGGTTGGCGGTCCATCCCGTCATGCGGTACGTATCCGCCGATCCCCACCACCGCTCCACCTCGTCGGTGGTGAGTGCGCGGAAGATCCGCTCGGGAGCCTCGGCGATGTCCGCGGTGGCGAGGACGACGCCGCGGTCGAAGACGCCGCGGGGGCGCTTCCTCGAACCGGGGCTCTCTTTCAGATCTGTAGCCATAACGCCTCCATGCGTCCCTTGGGCCTCATGTTCCTCGAGCCTCATGCGGCGGCCGGATCGGCGATGCTCGGCTCCGGTTCCTCCGCCATGACCGTCTTGTGCGCGCCCGCGACGAGCATGTAGATCGAGGGCACGACGAAGAGGGTGAAGCAGGTTCCGATGATCATGCCGCTCACGAGCGTGATTCCGATGCTGTTCCTCGCCCCCGCTCCGGGGCCGTGCGCGAACACCAGCGGGAGGTGTCCGAAGACCGTGGCCGCCGTGGTCATGAGAATCGGGCGCAGCCGGGTCCCGGCCGCCTCGATGACCGCCTCGAGCTTCGCCAGCCCCGTCTCGCGCAGATGGTTCGCGAACTGGACGATGAGGATCCCGTTCTTCGCCACCAGCCCCACGAGGGTGATGAGCCCCACCTGGCTGTAGATGTTCAGGGTCGTGAAGCCCAGGAAGGAGAAGAAGAGCGCGCCCGAGATCGCCAGCGGAGCGGAGCCCGCGAGGATGACGAACGGATCCCGGAAGCTCTCGAACTGGGCCGCCAGCACCAGGAAGATCAGGACCGACGAGAGGAGGAAGATCCCGAGGAAGCGGTTCCCCTCCGTGCGCAGCTGGCGCGACTCACCGGCGTAATCGACCGTGAAACCCTGGGGCAGCGTCTTCGCCGCCTCGGCCTCGAGATAGTGGAGCGCCTGGTCCAGCGACACGCCCGGCGGGATGACGCCCTGGATGCGAACGGCGTTGAGCTGCTGGAACCGCTTCAGCTCGCGCGGCTCGGTCGTCGTCTGCAGCGTGGCGAAGGTCGAAAGCGGCACCAGCCGGCCCTGGGTCCCCGTCACGTAGATGTCTTTCAATTGATCCGGGGTGAGGCGCTCGCTGCGCTTCACCTGGGGGATCACCTTGTAGCTTCGCCCCTGGATGCTGAAGCGGTTGACGTAATTCCCGCCCAGGAGGGTCGACAGGTCGCGCCCGGCCTCGCTCATCTCGACGCCCTGGGAGCGCACCTTGTCGCGGTTGAAGACCACCTCGGTCTGAGGCTGGTCGAATTTCACGTCCGCGTCGGCGTACATGAAGAGCCCGCTCTGGAATGCCTTCCCCACGAGCTGGTTCGCGAACGCCACCAGCTGGGCCGGCTCGGCGGTCGAGGCGATCACGAAATCCACGGGAAAGTCTCCGCCGCCCGGAAGCGGGGGCGGGACGACTGAGATCACGCGGATGCCCGGGATCTTCGAGAGTCCGCCCGTGGCCTGCATCTGGATCTGCGTCGTCGTCTTCTTCCGCTCGCTCCAGGGCTTGGTCACGATGCCTCCGAAGCCTCCGGTCGGGAACACGAGCTGGAACGAGTTCTTGTACTCGGGGAACGAGCGATAGACCTTCTCGACCTCCGAGGAATAGAGCTTGGTCTGGTCCAGGGTCGAATTCGGCGCCGCCTGGATGATCCCGAACACGACGCTCTGGTCCTCCTTGGGCGCCAGCTCGCGCTGCGAGAACATGTAGAAGGGCACGATGAGCAGCACCACGAAGGCCCAGAGCACGTAGATGACGCGCCGGTCCTCCAGCGTGCCTCCCAGCGCGCGCTTGT
>VBOR01000112.1 GCA_005893165.1 Candidatus Eiseniibacteriota bacterium
TACCCGCCAGGTTATCGGGCACGAACGCTCCACGGATTCTGAAAACAGCCTGGCCAGCAGCCCCGTCACCCGGGGACCATGCGGCATGTGCCGGTCCGGGAAACGCTGATGTCAAAGCGGAAAGAATGAGGATGGCGACGATCGAGTGTTTCATGAAACACCCCTGGGTGGAGCTCCAGTCTCGCTGCCTACTCTCGCGGATACACCAGTACTGAAGGGAAGTTCGCGACGGTCTGCCCTCAGGTCTTTAGCGCCGCGCAGAAGCGCTCGATCTCGTTCTCGGTGTTGTAGTAATGGACCGAGGCGCGGACCAGGGACTTCAGTCCCCGCGCTTCCATGTCCAGCCTGGCCGCGACGATCTGAGGAGTGGTCACGTTGATGCCCTTCTCGAGCAGGGAGCGCTTGATCTCCTCCGGGTCGCGTCCCTGAACCGTGAAGGTCACGATCGCGCACTTCTCCGCGCCGAGATCCCGAACCGTGACCCCGGGCATGGCCGCGAGCGCGCGCCGGAGGGTCGCGGCCAAGGACCAGGCTCGCTCGCGGATCGCCTCCAGCCCCCATTCCATCGCGTAGTCCACCGCGGATCCAAGACCCAGCTTCAGCGCGGCGCTCGTCTCCCAGTTCTCGAACCGGCGTGCGTCCGGACGGATCTCGTAGGCGTCGCGCGCCACCCACGTCGCGGCGTGCATGTCCAGGAAGGGGGGCTCGAGCTTCGACAGAAAATCGCGGCGAACGTAGAGGAATCCGATCGCGCGTGGCCCGCGAAGGAACTTGCGCCCCGTCGCCGAAAGCACGTCGCATCCGATCTCCGCGACGTCGATCGGCATCTGCCCCACCGACTGACAGGCGTCGAGCAAGAAGGGAATCCCGGCGCGGCGCGCCACCGCGCCGACGGCACGCGCGGGATTCACCAGGCCGCCGTTCGTGGGAATGTGCGTGAGCGCGATCAGCTTCACTCGCGAGTCGATCATCCTCTCGAGCGCCTCCACCGAGACCTGTCCCGTCGCGTCTCCAGGCACGACCTCGATGACCGCACCGGTGCGCCGCGCCGTCTGCAAGAGCGCGATGTAGTTGCTGGCGTACTCGGCGGCGGAAGTCAGGATGCGGTCACCGGGCCCGAACCGGAGGGAATAGAAGGCCATGTCCCAGGCGCGCGTCGCGTTTTCCACGACCGCGATCTCGTCGCGATGCGCTCCGAGGAGCGCGGCCAGGGAATCGTAGACGCGCTCCAGCGCGGGCTCCGAGCGGTCCGCCGCTTCGTAGGCTCCGATCGACGACTCGAGGCGCAAATGCCCCAGCACGGCATCCAGGACCGGCTGGGGCATGAGGGAGGCGCCCGCGTTGTTGAAATGAATCACGTTCGCGCATCCGGGCGTCTCGGCCCGGGCGCGCGCCACGTCGATCACGGCCGTTCCCGCCTCGGCGTCTGCGCTCACAAGGGGTACGAGAGACCGGCCTGCAGGGTCAGGAAGTTCGTATCGGGGAACGTGTCCCCGGAGATGTGGTGGTATTTGAACCCCACCCCCCAGGCGTTCCGCCCGGAAGTGGGCAGCGCGATCCCGAACCCGAGATTGAATCCGAGGTCGTTCTCGCGGTCCGTGGCCTCCACGGTCGGGGACACGACAACGGTCTCGCTCAGGTGATACAGACCGAGCCCGCCGCTGATCCAGGGCCGGACGCGTCCGCCGCTCGAGAACCCATAATCCACGGCCGCCGTCACGGGAACGACGGAGACGTGCCCATCCGCGAAATCCTCGCCGAAGCGGTGGTACGCGACCCCTCCGGAGAGAATCGTGTTGCGACCGATTCCGTATCCCAGGGACGCGCCGAGGCCGAGTCCCGTGTTCACGGCGTTGGAGAAATCACCGCTGGGAAGACTGATGCCGCCGTGGACTCTGAGATAAGTCCGCCCCTCGAATCCGCTGCGCCACGATCGCTCGCGTGCGCGGTCCCGCGGGTATTCGCGATGGGGCCCGCCCGCGGTTTCCGCGAGCGCGGTCGCGGCCAGCGAAGCGAGCATGGCAAGGGAGACGAGGCAGGTCCAGATTCCGCGGTTCATTCGCTCCTCCGTGGATCGAGTTGATTGAGACCCCCACCAGGAACTTGCAAGTCTAGCATGGAGCATGGTCTACTCGCCTGAGGACCGATCCTTTCAAGGAGGGCGATGCCCCTGTCCCCCGCGCCGGCCGAGCCCATGACCGCCGAGGCTGAGCCGGTTTCCCTGTACCAGGCATACCGTGTCTGCGAGGACATTGCGCGGACGCACTACGAGAATTTCCCGGTCGCGTCGCGCTTTTTCCCCGCGGACCTGAGAATCGCCCTGGCCGCGATCTACGCCTTCGCGCGCCAGGCAGACGACGTCGCGGACCTGCCGGCCCCCAGCGAGGACCGGCTCCGCGCGCTCGATGCGATCGAGGACGCGTTTCTGCGCTCCCTGGACGGGAAGCCCCGCGGTCCGGTGCTCACCGCCCTGGCGGACGCGATGGAGCGCCACAACCTGCCCACGGAGCCCTTCCTCGATCTCCTCGGTGCGTTCCGCCTGGACGCGAGCGACGCGACCTTCCCGACCTGGGACGACCTGCTCGGGTACTGCCGCGGGTCCGCGAATCCGATCGGCCGTCTGGTGCTGGCGCTCCATCGCATCGAGGACCCGGAGACGATCCGCGCCTCCGACGCGATCTGCACGGCGCTCCAGCTCACCAATTTCTGGCAGGACCTGGGACAGGATCTCAGGCGCGGACGCCTGTTCCTGCCGCTCGAGGACCTGGAGCGCTTCGGGCTGAGCGCGCGCGACATGACGCGCCCCTCCTCGCGCCAGGCGCTCACGAAGCTCCTCGCGCACGAGGTGCGCGCGACCCGGGATCTCTTCGCGCGAGGGACCCCGATCCTGGGCCGGACTCCGATGCTCCTGACGCTCCATCTCCGCGCCACGATCGCCGGAGGCAGGGCGATCCTGCGTGCCGTCGAGCGCCTCGGCTGGCGCGTGCTCGAGCGGAGACCACGTCTCAACGGACCCACCCGCCTGGGCATCGCGGTCAAGGCACTCGCCGGAATCGATGGCTGACGCGCGCGCGATCTCCCGCGGCACGAACTTCGACCTCGCCTTTCGCGCGCTCCCGCCCGATCAGCGCGAAGCGATCCGCGCGGTGCACACGTTCAGCCGCGTGATCGACGACTGCGTGGACGAATCGCCCGATCCCGGCCGCGCCCGGAAGGAGATCCAGATGTGGCGGGACGAGGTCGCGGCCTGCTACGAGGGCGAGCCCAGGGAGCCCGCCGCGCGCGCGCTCCGCCCCCATCTCCAGCGATTCGGCATTCCTCGCGCCTACCTGGAAGAGCTCCTCTCCGGCGTCGAGATGGATCTCACGCATCTGCGCTACGCGACCTTCGAGGAGCTGAAGCGCTACTGCTACCGCGTGGCCTCCGTGGTGGGGCTGATCTGCCTTCGCATCTTCGGAGACGAGGAGGAGCGCGGGAAGGTATACGCGGAGAACCTGGGCGTGGCGCTCCAGCTCACGAACATCCTGCGCGACCTGGGCTCGGATCTGAAGCGCGGGCGAATCTACCTTCCGCGGGAGGAGCTCCACGCGTTCGGGTACCCGGAGGAGGCGCTCGCGCGCAAAGAACGGGGCGTGGCGTTCGAGGAGCTGATGCGTTTCCAGGCGGAGCGCGTCCGCGGCTTCTTCGCGACGGCGGAACGAGAGGCCGCGTCGCTCGACCAGAGAAGGATCCTGGCCGCCGAGATCATGGGACGGATCTATCGCCGCCTCCTCGAGCGCATCGAGGCCTCGGGCTATGACGTCTTCCACAAGAAGGTGCGCGTGCCGTTCCACGAGCGCGCGTGGATCGCGGGAAGCTCCATTCTCGCCGCTCACGCCGCGCGATGAGCGGTTCCTTCGACGCGGTCGTGGTCGGGGCCGGATTTGCCGGCGTCGCCGCGGCAACCTCGCTCGCGGAGGAGGGTGCGCGCGTGCTCGTGCTCGAGACGAGACAGCGCCCAGGCGGGCGCGCCACGAGCTGGGTCGATCCCGCGACGGGCGAGGTGGAAGACAACGGGCAGCACGTTCTGGCCTCGTTCTACGCGGAGACCCTCCGCCTCCTGCGCCGCCTCGGCACCGAGGAAGCGCTCACGGCGGACCGAACGTTTCACCTGCGCCTCTGGGAGCGCGGGCGCGGATCCTTCCAGCTTCGCTGTCCCGATCTTCCCGCTCCCTTCCACTGGGTCGCCGCGGTCGGAACCTGCGACCGGTTGAGCGCTCGCTCCCGCCTCCGGGCCCTCGACCTTCCCAGGCAGGTCCGGGCGCTGTTCGAGCGAAACGGAGACGGCTCCCGCTTCACGGTCGAATCCTGGCTCCGGGAAATCGGCGGAACCGAGGACCTGGCGGCGGTGCTCCGGCCGATCGCGCTCGCCTCCCTGAACGAAACTCCTCGCGAGGGATCGGCCGGGCTCTTCGCGCGCGTGCTCGATCGAGTCTTCCAGGCGCCGGCGCGGGCGAGCGGGCTCGCGCTTCCCCGGCGCGGCCTGACCGATCTTCTCCATGGATTCGAGGGATTCCTCGCGGCCCGGGGAGGAGAGGTCCGATACCGGACGACCGTCCTGGGAGTGCGCGTGGAGGCGGGGCGGGCCGCGGGCCTGTCGCTCCTCGGCGGAGCGAGGATCGATTCCGGCTGTGTGGTCCTCGCCGTTCCGCACGATCGCGCCGGATGGATGCTCGAGCCCGAGCACTTCGGCGCCTACCATGGAATCACCCGGGCGCCCTGGTCCCCCATCGTCTCCACGCTGAACGTCTACGACCGGCCCATCCTCCCCTCCCGGTTCGTGGGCCTCCTCGGAACGCGGACCCAGTGGGCGCTCGATCGAGGCCAGGCCGCGACCGGCGGATATCGCGTCGGCACGGTCCGGAGCGCCGCGTTCGAAGACGAGGACCGGCCGGCGGATTCGATCCTGGACGAGACGACGCGAGAGCTGGCCGAGGCGTTTCCCGAAGCGCGTGAGGCGCGCCTCCTGCGCGCGCGCGTGTACAAGGAGCGCCACGCCACGATGCGCTCCCTTCCGGAGCTGCAGCCCTTGCGCCCCCCGGCGGAGACTCCGGCTCGCGGGCTCTTCCTCGCGGGAGACTGGACCGCGACCGGGTTGCCTCCCACGATCGAGGGAGCGGTGCTGAGCGGACACCGCGCCGCGGCCCTCGCCTCCGCGGTCCTGGGGACCGCGGCGCGATGACGCGGCTTCCACCCCTTCGCCGGCGCGTTCTCTCCTGGTACCGGAAGCACAAGCGCGATCTGCCGTGGCGGCGCACCCGCGATCCGTACGCGATCTGGGTGAGCGAGATCATGCTCCAGCAAACCCGGGTCGAGACGGTCGTCCCTTTCTACCGGCGATTCCTCCGCCGCTTTCCCGGCGTGAGCTCCCTGGCCAAAGCGCGGGAATCGCAGGTGCTGGCCGCCTGGTCGGGCCTCGGCTACTATCGGAGAGCGCGCCACCTTCACGCCGCGGCAAGGATCGTGGTGCGGCGCCACGGCGCGCGGATTCCGGAGGATCGCGCGTCCCTGCTCGCGCTTCCCGGGATTGGCGAGTACACCGCGGCGGCCATCCAGAGCATCGCGTTCGGCCGCGCGGCCGCGGCCGTGGACGGAAACGTGATCCGCGTGCTCGCGAGGATTGGCGGGTACACCGGCAGGCGCGACTCCGCGACGCTTCGCCGAGCGGTCACCGCGACGGCCGAGTCGCTGACGCGCGGCCCTGATCCCGGTGACTGGACCCAGGCGTTGATGGAGCTGGGTGCGACGACCTGCGTGCCGCGCGATCCGCTCTGCGATCGCTGCCCCGCAGCGCGCGATTGCGTCGCGAAGCGGCGCGGCCGGCCCGACCGGTTCCCCGAAGCACAGCGCGCCGTCCTGCCGCGCGAGGAGCATCGCGTCGTGCTCGTCGCCCGATCGGGACGCCGCGTGCTCCTCATCCCCGACGATGCGGATGCCCGCGCCACGTGGACGCTGCCCTACGCGCGGCTCGGAGCGTCGTCCTCGTCCCGCGCCGCACGCCCGGTCCTCGGCTCCGGGCGGGCCGCTCTGGGCGACCTCCCGCGAAGTCGGACGGCTGCCCGTGCGTTCCCATACCCTCAAGGCACTACGCACGTTAGATCGATAGTCAGAGGTTCCCGTCGAATGCTATGATCATGTGGGCTCTCAGCTTCTTTCGTTTCGACCATCGAACCTCTGCGAGGCCCCCACATGCCACATCCCACTCGCCGCGGGCGCCGTAGGTTTATCCTTGTCGTGCTCCCCGCCCTGGTGGGGCTCGTCCCTCTCTCCGGATTCGCCGCTCCACAGTCGGTTCACCCCGCGCTTCGCGCGGTACGACCCGGTGAGGCGCTCTCGGAGCGATTCCTTTCGCGGGATGCGAAGGGCGAAGTCCTGGTGGACCTGATTCTGGAAGGGGACGTTTCGCCTGAGACCCTCCGCGGCCAGGGGATCGAGGTCAACACGAGCATCGGACGGCACATGACGGCGCGCTGTCCGCTCCCCCTTCTCTCCAAGCTTCTCGCGCTTCCCGGTCTGGACCGGGTGCGCGTGGCCGAGCGATGCAAGCCGCTCCTGGATCGGAGCGCGCTCGATGTTGGCGTCAACACGGTGCGCACGGTGCCGCCCCCCTCCTTCACGGGACAGACCGGAGCGGGAGTGCTGGTCGGCGTCGTGGATACCGGCGTCGACTACCTGAACCCGGATTTCCAGAATCCCGACGGCACCACCCGACTCGTGTCCATCTGGGATCAGACCGGCACCGGAACCCATCCCTCCGGATTCACCTACGGGGCGGAGTGGCTTCCCGCGGACATCAACGCGCTCATTCCCTCCGAGGTCGACTCGCAGGGGCACGGCTCGCACGTGCTGGGGATCGCCGCCGGGAACGGCAGCGCGACGGGGAACGGACAGCCCGCGTACACCTACGTCGGGATGGCGCCCCAGGCGGACCTCTGCATGGTGAAGACGACGTTCCAGACGGGCGCCATCGTGGACGGGGTCCATTACATCTTCCAGAAGGCCGCGTCGCTCGGGAAGCAGGCGGTCGTGAATCTGAGTCTCGGAACCCAGGAGGGTCCTCACGACGGCACGCTGGACATGGACGTGATGCTGAACGCCCTCACCGGCCCGGGAAAGATCATCGTGGCCTCTGCGGGGAACGCGGGAGAGGACAACCTGCACGGCCAGCTGACGCTGAGCGGCTCGACTCCGCAGAACATGACCCTGGTCGTGCCGCCTTACACGCCTGCGCCCGGCACGGCCAATGACGTGCTGCTCTTCTCGGGCTGGTACGCGGGCACGAGCCAGATCTCGCTGAGGATCGTCACGCCCACGGGTGTGACCCTGGGCCCCGTGGTCACGGGAACGAATCTCACCGGCCAGAGCACGGCGGACGGATACCTCAACATCTACAACGGCACGACCCCGACCACGAACGGCGCGCGCGAGATCTACATCGAGCTCTACGACGCCAACCAGGCCCTCCCGCCCAAGACAGGCACGTGGACCTTCACGTTCACGCCCGTCTCGATCCCGGGCGGCGGTCGCGTGGACATGTACCTCTACGACAACGCGCTCGCGAACGGCGCCGCCGCTCTGGCGAAGTGGAGCCAGGGGCTGGCGTTCGGAGGCGTCGTGGGATCGCCCGGGGACGCGGACTCGATCATCACCGCCGCCGCGCACGTAACCAAGGATTGCTGGCAGTCCATCGACGGCGCGAGCTACTGCTGGAACCCGCGCCCCACGCTGGGCGCCATCGCTTCCTTCTCCAGCCAGGGCCCGCGCCGCGACGGGGCCCAGAAGCCCGACATCTCAGCACCGGGATTCGGAGTCACGTCCACGCTGTCGGGGGACTACATCGCGAGCACGCCGCTCATCGCCACGGACGGCGTCCACGTGAATTTCGCGGGCACGAGCATGTCCGCTCCGGCGGTGACCGGCGCGACCGCGCTGCTGCTGGCGCGCAGCGAGTGGGCCAACTCGTCCCCATCGAAGATCAAGGCGCGGCTCCGGAGCACCGCCCGCACCGACGCGTTCACCGGCACGGTTCCAAACGCCACGTGGGGCTATGGGAAGCTCGATATCGGAAACGCCCTCGCCATCCCGTTGACGCTCGCCGTGCCGCGTCCGCCCAAGGGAAGTCTCTATGCGGTGGGCCGGTACGATTCGGTGAACGTGGCTCTGACGGGATTCACCGCCGATACGATCGCCATCTCCCTCTCCATGGACGGCGGCGCCACCTATCCCGTCTCCCTCGGCTCCCTCTACAACGTTCCGTCCAGCGGGCAGCCGGGCCTCATGTTCTTCATCGACCCTTCCTATGCGACGAGCCGGGCCAAGGTGCGGGCCGTGGCGGTCAAGGGGGCGAACGTTCTCACGAGCTACTCCGACAGCCTCTTCACCATCGCGACTCCGACCGCCGTGCTGGCGGAGACTCCGGGGGCGCCGGCGAGGTTCGCGCTCCACCCCAATACTCCGAACCCGTTCAATCCCCGGACAACGATCCGGTTCGAGCTGGACCGGGCCGGACCCGCGACATTGCGCGTCTATTCCGTCACGGGCGCGCTCGTGCGCACTCTGGTCGACCATCCGCTCCCCGCGGGGCAATACCGGACCGTCTGGGATGGGCTCGACGCGCAGGGACGTCCGGTGGGCTCGGGGATCTACGTGTACCGGCTGAGCGAGAACGGCCGGAACCTCTCCCGGAAGATGAGCCTCCTCAAGTAACCGCCAGAAACCGGGGCTACACTCCGAAGGCCACGGGATCCCAGGGCACGCCCAGCTCCGAGGGTGGCGCCATGTACCCCGCGAGCGCCGACGCGGCGACCACCGGCGGGCTGGCGAGGTATCCCTCGCCTCCGACCCCCATCCGGTTCTGCCAGTTCCGGTTGAACGACGTGATGGCGCGCTCCCCCTGAGCGAGCGCGTCCGGTCCCTGGCCGAAACAGGGCCCGCACCAGGATTGCCGGATCTCCCCGCCGGCGGCGCGGAAGACCTCCGCGATGGATTCTCCCCGGAGGCGCGGATCGGGCCGCTCGATCAGGCGCTTCACGGTGCCGCTCCCCGGAAAGATCACGAACTCCGCTCCCTTCGCGACACGATCCACCCCGCGCTCGCGCGCGGCGCGCAGGACCAGCGCGGCCTGAAGGAGGTCCTCGTACCCGCCGTTCGTGCAGGAGCCGATCATGGCCTTCGTGAAGGTGATCCGCTCCTTCGCGACCTCGTCGGCGGGGAACGCGTTCCCAGGGCTGAACGGCTTCGCGATCATGGGCACCACGGACGAGAGATCCAGGGTCTCGTCGATCTCCCACCGCGCGTCCTCGCCGGGGCTCACGCGCGGATACGGCAAGGGAAAGCCGCGTTCCCGGTACCAGGCCTCGGTCACCTCGTCCTGGGCGAAGATGCCGTTCATCGCCTCCGCTTCCGCCATCATGTTCGCGATCGTGTTCCGGTACGGAATCGGCAGCTCGCGGTTCCGGTCCACGAATTCCACGCTCATTCCCTGCGACTGCTTCGCCCCCCATCCATGCAGGAGCTTCAAGACGATGTCCTTGCCGGAGACCCAGGCCTGGAGCTTGCCCTCGAATACCACGCGCCGCTGCCGGGGCACGGTGAAGTACACGGCGCCCGTCGCCCATCCGAATCCCAGCGTGGTGCTCCCCACGCCGATTCCGACCGCGCCGTACGCGCCGTACGCGCGGCTGTGCGAGTCGGCGCCCGGATAGAAACCGCCGGGAACGATGAGCCCCTGCTCCGGAAAATAGAAATGGAAGATGCCGGTTCCGGGGGGGGCATAGTGGGGAGCGCGGATTCCGTGCCGCTCCGCGAACTCGCGTGAGATCGAGGTCTGCTTCTCGTCCGCTTCCTTGCCCGTGAACACGAAATGATCGTTCGCGATGGCGGCGCGCCGCGGAGCGATGTCGCCGCCGCCGACGATCTGGCGAAAGGTGTGGATGGAAAAGGGCGCCGTTCCGTCCGAAGCGGGAAGAAGGTCCGCGTACACTTCGAGCGTGGCGCCCGGCTCGACCTCCGCACTCTTGTCCACACGGTGCGCCCAGACGATCTGCTCCGTGCTCGTCATGCTCCGTGCGGTCGCGCGGTCCGGGAACACGACGTTCATGGGCTCAACGCCCGCCCGGTATTCCCGTCTCCCGACCTCGAAGATGCCGCCGCTCCGGCGGATTTCCTCTTCCTTTGGCGTGAGCGGCACCGGTTCGTAGCTCTTCCCCTGCGTGCGGTTCCGGAGCGTCCGCGTCGCGGGATCGAATTCGAATTCGTCCCCGTCCTTTGCGTCGGCGACGGCTTCCGGGCTCTGGATGAAGTGAAGGCCCAGGTTCAGCGCGTTCCGACGAAAGATGTCCCCCATGCCCGACCCGCATACGACGACCATCGTGCGTCCCGCCTCCTCGGCGATCGCCTTCAGCCCCGCAGGGGACATCTCGCGCGAGGAGCCGATGGCGAAGCGGTCTCCCGCGACGAGGAAGGTCTCCCCCGCGTGAACGCGCGCGCGAAAGCCCGGCATGAGATACCGGAAGGCGCCTTCCTTCCAGCGCTCGTCCAGCGTGGCGAGGCTCTCGGAGACGCAATCCTGGGCGGGCGTGATCTGGTCGGTGTCGATGGCGTCGCGCTTCTTCCCGGGGCGCTTGGGGTCCCAGAAGATGAGCGCGCGTCCGCGCACCGGGCCCTCGCTCACAGGATCCCGCGCGCAATGTAGAGCTCCCCGCTGGTCCGCGTGTAACTGACCACGAGAGAGCGACCGTCCTCGGTGAGCAGGAGGGAGTTGATTCCCGATACCCCGCTCGAGTTACGCGGGGTGACCGCGTGCCAGAGCTCTCGCTCTCCCGTCGCGATGTCCACGCGGAAAATTCGCGCGGGAATCTTGCCGCGCTCGAAAGCGAATACGGCGGTCCCGTCGGCGGCCCAGTTGTGCGGGCGCTCTCCGGGATGAATCCCCTCGAGCGGCCGGGGCGGGCCCCCAGCGGTCGGGCAAAGCACGTAGGAGCCGGTCACGGTTCTGGCGATCGCGAATCGGCCGTCGGGAGACACTTTCCCCAGATTGGCCCCAATGCCCTCCTCGCTGACCGGTCGAAGTCGTTCCGAGGCTAGATCGTAGAGATAGAGCCGCATGCCATGCCCCGGCTCGTAACCGGCCAGGACCAGAGCGCGGCCGTCCGGCATCCATGTCGCCTGGTGCAGGGCCAAAGGCGGAAGCGGAAGGGCTCGTTCCCGCCCCGCCCCCGTGGGAAGGAGCATCAGTTGGTCGTACTCGCCGCGAACGTCGACCAGGACCCACTGGCCGTCCGGCGAGAACTCCATGGCGATCCCATCGCCCAAGCGAACCGCCGGCGACCCGTCCGTAGCCCTCATGTAGACGGTGGCGACTCCGTCGATCGCCGGGCCGGTTTCGTCGAAGAGAATCCACTTCCGGTCCCGCGAGATGTCCCGGCACACCGACCAGTCGAGACAGGACAGGTCCCGGGGATCCTCGCCCGGCTCGTGCCACTCCATCTTCATCTCGGGGGTGCTCTGGAAGAAGAGGAGCTCCCCCGAGATCGAAATGTCATGTAGAACAGGAAAGCCGGTGAGCCGTTGCAACACCCGCAACGTTCCGTTCTGAGTGATTTCGTACAGGGCGGGCGAGCTGCCGATCTGCTGGCCGGAGACGCAGATCGTTCCCCGAGGAGACCATGCGACGCCCCAGACGGTGAACCACGAGGACGACACGGTGCGCACCTTTCCGTCCGAGTCGATCTCGAGCACGCTTCCGCCGTTGTCGCCGAGGGCGCCATGATCCAGCAGCGCCATCTTCCTCCCGTCCCGTGATACCCGCACGTGGCTGACCCATCCCTTGGGCTGGTAGACCGTGTGTCCGATCGGGTATTCCAAGTGCAACGAGCCTTTCTGGCCGCGGATCACGGCCATGCTCTTGGCGTCCGGACTCCAGTCCGCGTAGCTGACGCCATCGATCACGCGGCGAGGAACGCCACCCAGCATGGAGACGCGGCCGAGGGTGCCGAGCACGATGAAGCCACCCACGTCCTCCGTGTCCATGAGGACCGCCAGCTCGGTGTTCGAAGCGACGGAGAGAAGCTCAGCCTTCAGGCCGATGGAGCGTGATTCGGGCATCTCCACGCGCGCGACGAAGATCTCGCTGGGCGCCCCGTCCCATGTGGCGCTGTAGACCACCGTCTGGCCGTCGGGGGTGAACCGGGCGCCGACGACGTCCCCTTCCCGGAAGGTCAGTCTCTGATAGGTGACTCCCGCTCCGGAAACGGAGGGCGTGGTGCTTCCCGCCTCGCCGCGGCCGCCCCTCTCCCGCACCAGGTCCAGCGCGAGCGCGAGATCGCGCGCCGAATCGATCCGGGCATCGGTCTGCTTCTCGAGGCAGCGCCGCAGCACCTTCCCCAGACCCGGATGGGCGGCCTCCATGTCGCGCGGCAACGGAGGTGGGTCCGTGCGCAGAATCGCGCTCATGCGGTCCGCGACCGTGTCTCCGGGAAAGGCCGGCGCGCCGGTCAGCATCTCGTAGAGGATCGCGCCCAGCGCGAACAGATCGGTGCGGTGATCCACGCCGAGGTCGCGGATCTGTTCCGGGGCCATGTAGCTGGCGGTTCCGAGGAGCTGCCCCGTCACGGTGAGATTCTGCAGCGTCGGGCCGGTGTCGCTCACCTTGCCGCGGCCATCGCGCGTGAGCTTCGCGATCCCGAAATCCAGGATCTTCACGCGCCCGTCACGTAAGAGAATCAGGTTCTCGGGTTTGAGGTCGCGGTGCACGATTCCCTTGGCGTGCGCGGCGGAGAGTCCCGAGGCGATCTCGATCCCCAGCTCCAGGGAGCGGGCGGCGGCCATCGGCCCCTCGTCCAGGGCCTGCCGCAGCGTCTCCCCTTCGATGTACTCGGAGACGATGTAGGGCGTGCCTTCGAAGGTTCCCACGTCGTACACCGCCATGATGCTGGGATGGTTGATCTGTCCCGCGGCGCGGGCCTCCTGCTCGAAGCGCTTCAGGCGGTCCGGGTCGGAGGCGAAGCTTTGGGGCAGCACCTTGACCGCCACGTCGCGCGAGAGGCGGTCGTCGCGGGCGCGATAGACCTCCCCCATGCCGCCCGCGCCGAGAAGCGCGACGATTTCGTAGGGACCGATGCGTGTGCCGGTTGCGATTGCCATGGAATGTTTGCGGGAGGCCGGCCGGGCTCTCCTACACCCGATCAGTCTATCGGGGGGCCTTCAAATCGTCGAGCGCTCCTTCGAAGGCGCTCTGCACCGTGTCCATCGGCTCGCCCTGGAGCGCCTCGCGGATGGCCCCTTCGGCGCGCGGCGCCTTCAGCTTGGCCAGGGAGCGCGCGGCGGCGGAGCGGACGCGGAACCAGGGATCGCGCAGGAGCTCGATGAGGCGGGATTCCACCTTCTCGTCCAGGATGCCCAGCTTCCCGAGCGCCTTGGTCGCGGCCTCGCGGGCTTCGTTCCGGTGCTCGGGGCGCGTGTAGTCGAGGAGGATCGGGACCGCGCGCGGGTCCTTGAGGATCACGAAGCCGTCGAAGATGTGCTGTCTCAGGATGTCCCGGTGACTCTCGCGGGCCAGCTCGGCGCGCAGGAGGTCGAAGGCCTCCTCGCGCTTGCTCCGGGCGATGCCGAGGAGCGCCATGCCGGCGGTGAACTTGCTCGGGTCCGTCGAAACCATCTTCCGCAGATGCCTGATCGCCTCCTCACCTCCCATCCAGCCCAGCGCCCAGGCGACCGCGCGGCGGACGCGGGGTTTCTGCCCCTTCCCGAGCTCCGCGATCCGGTCGGCCATCCCGGCACGGCGCGCGCCGATCTCCCCGAGCGACGCCAGCGCCGCGATCCGCACACCCCAGAACCGATCCCCGCGCGCGGCGCGGAAGAGCGCCTCCACCACCGGCGGATCTCCGCGTGTCGCCAGCTCGCGCGCGCAGCGGACCCGCTCCAGGGAGAAGCTCGATTCCTGAAGCCCGTAGAGAAGCTCCTCCTCGGAGCGCGGAAATTCCATGAGCTTCATCATGTCGTGCTCGGGATCGAGCGCCACGTAGCGCGGCTTCTGGGGAAGCGGGATCCGGATCGTCTCCTTGCGCTGCTTCGCCTCGATCGGTAGCCGGAGTCGGCGGTCTCCCACCTTCAGCTCCAACACCATCGGGATGTGGAAGACGGCGGGTGTCACGGAGTCGGGCTCCTGAACCTGCTCGATCGTGAGGAGGAGCGCCCTGGCGTTCGCGTCCCATTCCCGCGCCACCTTGAGCTCGGGGTGGCCGCCCTGGTGCGCCCACTGATCGAAGAACCAGGTGAGATTCCGCCCCGACACCTCCTCGCAGGCGCGCTTCAGATCCCCCGTCTCCACGCCGCCGAACGCGTGCCGCTCGAGGTAGCGCTTGAGCCCGCGCCTCCAGACCGCGTCCCCCAGCGTGGCGCGGAGCATGTGGACCACGCATGCGCCCTTCTCGTAGAGGTGCCGGTCGAAGATCTCCGAGGGATAGCGGTAGGCGGTCTCGACCAGGGGGCGGCGGTAGTCTCCGTTGTCCTCGACCAGGTAGGAGCACATCTGCTCGAGGCGCGCGAAATCGGCCTCGTCGCGGCCGTGCTCGGCCTCCCAGAAGACAACCTCGGAGTAGGTCGCGAACCCCTCGTTCAGCCAGCCCTCCGACCAGTCGCGGCAGGTCACGAGGTCTCCCCACCACTGATGGGCGAGCTCGTGGCTGATCAGGGTCTCGTACGTCTGATCGATCGCCTCCTCCGGGGTCTGGAGCGCCCGGACCGTGAGCGTCGTGGCGCCTGTGTTCTCCATGCCGCCGAAGGTGAAATCGAACACCGTGGACTGCGCGTACTTGGGGTAGGGGTAGGGATATCCGAACACCTTGGAGAACGCCGCGATCATGGCGGGGGTCTTGCGGAAGAGCTCGCGTCCCTCGGCCTCGCGCCCGCGCGGCACGTAACCGTGGAGCGGCACCTGCCCGGCGCGGTCCTTGAGCTCCACGAACTTGCCGACCACGAGCGAGATCAGGTACGCGGGATGCGTCGTGTCCTGGCGCCAGTGGTACGTCACCTTCCGCCGCCGGCCGTTCGAGCGGCGCGAGATCAGCTTCCCGTTGCTGATCGCCCGGTACCTTCCGCTTCGGTGGGCCCTACGAAAAAGAATCCCTTCCGGGGAAGGGTCGAGTAGGAGACGTCGATCGTGGCGCGCTTCCCGGTCGCCAGCGGCCGGGGCAAGGTGACGGTGAGCTTCTCTGCTCCCGATTCGTGGTGGACTTTCTTTCCTTTGACCGAGACCTTGGATATCTCGAGCTCGGCGGCGTCCAGCGCCACCTCGCGAAGACCGTCCCGGATCGCCTCGATCGTCAGCGTGGCCCGGCCCCGGAGCTCGCGCGCTTCGAGGTCCACCTCGAGGTTCACCTTGTAGTGATTCACGTGGAATTCGAGGTCGCGCCGGGGCTGCGGCACTCCCTTCCAGGCTTTCCGGCCCGAGGGCGGAAACGGATCGAAGGGAGGGGTTTCCGGGGCGGCGCGCCGTCCGAGAAAAAGAGGATGGTAGATAGGATCGTGCAAGGCCATTCCGCCGAATCTCTCCGACCCAGCCCCTCGTGTCAAGGACGAGCGAAGAAGGTAGAATGGGCCGATGAACGGCGCCCAAGCGCTTCCTTCCATTCTTCGCGTCTTCGGTGACTCGGCGCTCGACATCGTTCCCCTCTTCCTCCTCGCGATCTTCGTCGGCGCGCTCATCGAAGAATTCGTGTCCGAGAGCTTCATCGCGCGGTTCATGACCGGAAGGAATCCGGGGACGATGCTCCTCGGATCGGTCGTGGGAGCGCTGATTCCGCTTTGCACGTGCGGCATGGTGCCGCTCGCGGTGGCGCTGCGGCGCCGCGGGGGCGATCTCAAGCACACCTTCAGCTTTCTCACGGCCGGCGCGGCGGTCAGCATCCCCGTGCTCCTCCTGACGTGGAAGCTCCTGGGGCTATCGTGGGTGGGAATCCGGCTCCTCGCCTCGGTGGTGCTCGGGCTCCTGGCCGGATACGCAACGGTGTTCGTGCTGCGCGGCGTGCCCGGGCGCTCCGCCACGCTCGCGGGACGCGACGAGGTCGTGGAGATGCCCGGGGCGGCGTTCGATCTGACGCCCTTGAGGGGAAGCTCCCGCTTTCGCGCGGTCTGGCGGCGCTTCCTGGGTCAGATCCGCGAATACGCGCCGTGGGTGCTGGTGAGCCTCGCGCTGGCGGCGGTGGTGGACGTCCTCGTGCCCGGCCACTGGATCCATATCCTCTACGGCCAGAGGACGACGGTGGGATCCTTGCTCGCCTCGGTCAGCGGGATTCCCTTCTATTTCTGCTCGGGGGCCGAGCTGCCCTTGGTGAAGGAGCTGCTGGCGAAGGGAATGGGGTTCGGTCCCGCGACCGCGATGATGCTCGCGGTTCCGATCGTGAACCTTCCCACCTTCGGCGTGGTGGCCAAATGGCTCGGGCCGCGCCCGGCGCTCGTCTACCTCGTGATGATCGTGGCCTTCACGACGCTGCTGGGCACGGTCGCCGGTCTTCTGGTGTAGGCAGCAGCCCCTATTTCTTCGGAGGTTTCGAGGGCCGGATCTCGACCGCGCTGGCCAGGGTCCTCGGGTCGTGGTGCAGGAGGTCGAGCACGATGCGCCCGATGTCCTCGGGCTGCACCTTCCAGGCGTCCTCGGCGCCGGGCGTATTCCCGTTGAAATGGGTCGCGACGCTCCCGGGCATGAGGTAGGTCACCTTGATGCCGTCGTAGCGCACCTCCTGCATGAGCGCCTCGCTCATCCCGTTCAGCCCGAACTTCGAGGCGTTGTAGGCGGTCGCGGAAGGAAAGGCGTTCTTTCCGGCGAGGCTCGAGATGTTGATGATGTACCCTCCGCCGCGCTTCCGCATGCGCGGGATCGCTTCCCTCGAGCAGAGAAACACTCCGGTCAGGTTCGTCTCGATCACCGAGTTCCAGTCTTGAAGCGACATCTCCTCGAGGTTCTTGAAGAAGCCGACTCCCGCGTTGTTGACCAGGATGTCGAGGCCGCCGAAGGCGCGATCCGTTTCGGCGAAGAGCGCCCGCACCTCGTCCTCGCGCCGTACGTCGCAGCGCCTCGCGAGCACGCGTTTGGGGTGCCCGCGCTCGAGCTCCTTCCCCGCCGCGGCGACCTCCGCCTCGTCTCTCGCGGAGACCACCACCCTCGCCCCGGCCTGGAGCAACGCCTCCGCGATCGCGCGGCCGATCCCTTTCGTGCTCCCGGTCACGATGGCTGCCATCTCCTTCACGCCGCTTCCGTTCATAGGATTTCCTCCAACGCCTGCTTCAGCTCGGCGAGCTTTCCGGTGAAGAAATGATCTGCCCCCTTCACGATCCGGAGCGTCACGGGGCCCAGCCGCTGCCATTCCTGGACCCACCGGGCCAGGGTCTCCGCGGAGCCGTACCGGTCCCGCTCCCCCTGCACGATGGCGAGCGGCCAGGGCAGCCGGTTCAGAAAATCGAACGAGTGGTTCTCCACCGGCAGCCCGAGCGCGATGAAGCGCAGCACGCCCGGATCCGTGAGCGCCCACTGGAGGCCCACCCACGACCCGAAGGAGAATCCGGCCCCCCAGAGCTCGTTTCGCCCCGTGCGCTCGCGCGCGAAGGCGGCCGCGGCGGCGACGTCTTCGACCTCGTCGTTCCAGCCTGAGAAATTACCTTCGCTCCGCGCGACCCCTCGAAAATTGAAGCGGAGGCTGGGATGACCTCTGGCGTCGAGGACGCGATACACGGTGTGCACGACCTTGCTGTGCATGGAGCCGCCGTAGGCGGGATGGGGATGGCCGATCACGGCCGCGGGGAGGCCGGTTCCCGGATCGCACCACAGTCCTTCGATCCGGCCCGCCGGGCCGCGGAACTCGACCGCGTTCACGATGCGCGCTGCGGATGGAGAAGGCTCCACGATTGCCGATCTCCTTCCATGAGAGGCGGAAACGGCAGGGCAAATCCGGGTTTTCGGGAACGAGTGTCTCCGCTATAATCCATCTGCTCAAGCACCAAAATCCCGCCCCACAGGAGGTTTTCCGGTGGCAATCCGCGTCGAGAAGGAAACCATGCACGGCCTGAACCGCGCCGAGCTCCTGGACATGTACCGTCTGATCTTGCTCTCGCGCAAGATGGACGACGAGGAGATCAAGCTCAAGAAACAGAACCTCATTTTCTTCCAGATCTCGGGCGCGGGACACGAAGCGGTGCTGGTGGCGGCGGGCAAGGCCCTGAAGAGCGGATACGACTGGTTCTACCCCTACTACCGGGATCGTGCCCTGATGCTGACCCTCGGCATGACGCCGACGGAGATGCTCTTGGAGGCGGTGGCCGCGGCCGCCGATCCGAACTCGGGCGGACGCCAGATGCCCGCCCATTGGGGGCTGAAGCGGGCGAACGTGGTGTCGCACCCTGACCACGGCGGCCACGCTCAAAGCGCCCATTCTCTTCCTGATCACGGACAACCAGTACGCGATCTCGGTGCCCGTCGAGGTGCAGACCCCGGGCAGCGACATCTCGCGCTGCCTGAGCGGAATCCCCGGCCTTCGCATCCTGAAGGTGGACGGAACGGACCCCGTCGCCTCCTACCGCACGATGACCGAGGCCGTGGCCCACTTGCGCGCGCGCCGCGGTCCCGTGATGGTGCACGCCTCGGTGGTGCGTCCCTACGGGCACTCGATGTCGGATGACGAGCTTTCCTACAAGCCGCCCGCCGAGCGCGAGGCGGAGGCGAAGCGGGATCCGGTGCAGACCTTCCCCGCGTTCCTGATCCGGGAAGGCTTCGCGACGCAGGAGATGATCGAGAGCATCCAGAAGGAGGTCGCGGCGACGATCGCGGAGGCGGAGGCGCAGGCCCTCAAGTCGCCACAGCCCGATCCGGCGACGGCGCTGCGGCACGTCTACTCCGAGACGGTGGATCCCACGTCGCGCGCCTTCGAGAGCGAGCCGCGCTTCGAGGGCGGCCCGGAGACCATGGTCACGCTGATCAACCGCTGCCTTCGCGACGAGATGGCCCGGGACCCCCGGATCGTGCTCTTCGGCGAAGACGTGGCCGACGCGACGCGCGAAGCGGCCCTGAGCCAGGTCTCCGGCAAAGGCGGCGTGTTCAAGGTGACGCACGGGTTGCAGAAGCAATTCGGGAAGGAGCGCGTCTTCAATTCGCCCCTCGCGGAGGCCAACATCATCGGGCGCGCGATCGGCATGGCGACGCGCGGAATCAAGCCGGTCGTGGAGATCCAGTTCTTCGATTTCATCTGGCCCGCCATGATGCAGATCCGGAACGAGATGGCGATGCTCCGCTGGCGCTCGAACGGAGACTTCTCCTGCCCGGTGGTGGTGCGCGTTCCGATCGGAGGCTATCTCCAGGGGGGCTCCATCTACCACAGCCAGAGCGGCGAGAGCATCTTCGCCCACCATCCGGGGCTTCGCGTCGTGTTCCCCTCGAACGCGGTGGACGCGAACGGCCTCCTGCGCACGGCCATCCGGAGCGACGATCCGGTCTTCTTCCTCGAGCACAAGCACATCTACCGCCAGCCCTTCGCCAAGGGGCAATATCCCGGCCCCGAGTTCATGGTTCCCTTCGGAAAGGCGCGCGTCGCGCGCGAGGGGAAGGACATCACGGTCGTGACGTGGGGCGCCACGGTGAACCGGGCGCTGCTCGCGGCGCAGAGGCTCGAGGCGGACGGAACGAGCGTGGAAGTGCTGGACCTCCGGACCATCCTGCCCTTCGACATGGAAGCGATCGCCAAGTCGGTGAGAAAGACGGCGCGCGTTCTGGTGCTGCACGAGGACGTGCTGACCGGAGGATTCGGCGGCGAGATCGCGGCGCGGATCGCGGAGCATCTCTTCGATTCGCTGGACGCGCCCGTGCGCCGGATCGGGGCACTGGATACGCCCGTGGGCTACGCCCCGGCTCTGGAGGATGCGATCCTACCCCAGGTGGACGGCATCGAGAAAGTGCTGCGGGAGCTCAAGGCGTACTGAGAATCACCCGCCCGCCTTCTTTTCGCACCTTCCCTTCCTCGATCAGCTTTTCCAAATGTGCCTCGAGCGTTCGCGCGGCCAGCTCGGCCGCGGCGCCTGGCGTGTCCTTGTAGACTTCCTCCCGAAGCGTCTCCTCCGTCATCGGCCCTCCCTCCAGCGCGCGCAAGATCCGCGACTCGCGCTGACGGCGGTGCTCGATCAATGCTTCAATCAGGTGATCCACGCCGCGGCTGGGCGGCCCGTGCCCTGGCAGGAGCGCCTGCGCCCCGAGCTCGCGCACGCGCTCGAGCGAGCGCATGTACTCCCCCATGTTCCCATCCGGCGGATTGATGACCACCGTGCCAAGGGTCGAGACGAGGTCGCCGGCGATGAGGGTGCGCGAGCGCTCCTCGAAGAACGCGACGTGCGATTTCGAATGGCCGGGGGTCGGCACCGCGAGGAGCCGGCGCGGATGGGGACCCTGAAGCTCGATCCGCTCCCCTCCCGTGAGCTCCCGGTCCAGCCGCACACGGTCCGAGATCGAGGGGTGTCCCCAGACGGGCGCCTTCCAGCGCCCGCGGAGTAGCTCCGCGCCCAGGAGATGATCCTTGTGCCGGTGGGTGAGGAGGATCGCCTTCACACTCGCGCCATGCTTCAATGCGGCGTCGACCACCTCGAAGAGAGGGGCAAGGTCACTCGGATCCGCGGTTCCGGGATCGATCACGACGAGGTCCCGGTCCCCCACCACGACCGCATTCGTGTGCGTCGCCGGCAGGAGGGTCTCGGTGCGGAGCGGAACCATGACGATCCCCGGATGCAGGATGACGTGCCGGGACGGAACGCCGTTCGCCTCCGGGATGCCCGCCAGGCCGGCCGCGAGACGTTCCAGGGCGGACCCGCCGGCGCCTTGCGCAGCGGCAGCCGCAATGACCTGGATCGCGTGAAGGGCGGGCATCGCAAGCGCCACGCGATCCTCATCCCAGAGCCGCAGCGCCTCCCTGGGATCGATCCACTCCCCGGATTCCAGCTCTCCGGGCCAGACGTCGGGCGGCCGGGGATCCTGAATCTCGGCCACGCAGAACATCGTGTTGAAGCGCATGCGGCTGAAGGGAGGGGTGATCCAGCGCCCCGCTGCCAGGAGCGCCGCGCGATCCAGCGAGAGACCCAGCCCTTCCATGGACGGCCAGAACTCGACGTTTCCATTCAGCAGCTGCTCCCGCAGCGTTCGTTGCGTCTCGGAAGGCGGTGCCTGCCCCTGAAGGCCGACGAGCATTCCCGTCTCCTCGAAGGTCTCGCGTACGGCGCAGCGCATCATCGTGGTTTCCAGAGCTTCCTCCTCGGTGGGTCCGTCCTCGCGCGAGACACGCCCGCCCGGAAAGGAATGGAAGCCGCCGAGGAAAGGATTCGCTTCGGCGCGTTTCACCCAGAGGAGTCGAACAGCGGGTGCGCGGGAGACGAGCACGAGGCTCGCCGCCGGACGGAGTGGTGTCTCCGGCAACGCTACTCGACGAGAACCGGTGGGAGTGCGAGCCGCAGGGCGCGGATGTGCTCGGGTCCCGTACCGCAGCAGCCGCCGATGATCTGCGCTCCGCGGGCCAGCCAGGTCCCCGCGACCTCCGCGAACCGCTCGGGAGTCCAGGAGGGATCGAAGCACCACGCGCGTTTGTCCAGGTCCGGCTCCCCTGCGTTGGGGTAGCAGCCGAGCGGGACGCGGGTCGCGCGCCCCATGGTGAGAAGGCATTCGGCCGCGGTCTCGGGCCCGACGCAGTTGACCAGGACCGCGTCGGGCTTCAGGGGCTCGACCGCTCGCACCGCGTCCTCGAGCGATTCTCCGCTCAGGACCTCCCGGCCGTCCTTGCAGATGAAGCTGACCAGCACCGGAAGCCCGGTGGCCTTGGCGCCCCGGACCGCGGCCATGGCCTCGGCGATGGAATTCATCGTCTCGGCAAGGATGAGGTCCACGCCGCAGCGCGCGAGAAACGAGGCCTGCTCGGTGTGCTCCCGAAGCGCGAGCTCCGCATCGGGCGTGAGCTCGGGGCGGTAGCAGTCCTCGAGCGGGGCCAGAGCCCCCGCCACCAGGACCTCCCGCGCGCCGCGCGCGCGGTCCGTCGCCTCCCCCGCCAGAGCCACCGCGCGCTGGGTCAGGACGCGCGCCTCTTCTCTGGCTCGCCCTGCTTTCTCCAACGCTCGGGGGGTGGTGCGGAAGGTGTCCGCCGTGATCACGTCGGCGCCCGCTCGCACGTAGTCCTCATGGATCTCGCGGACCTGATCCGGATGGTCGAGGAGCGCGGCCGCGCTCCAGAGTGGAAGGGGCGTCGGGATTCCCCGGCGCTCGAGCTCGGTGCCCATCGCTCCATCGAGCAGGATCAGCTCGCCGCGGTTGAGGCGGCTTCTAAAATTATTTCGGCTCATTCCGGGGTCATCCTGCCCGCGATCATTCCGCGGCCGAGGCCTCGTCCGAGGGATTCAGCCCATGGAACTGCATCAGCTCCTCGATCACCGCGCGGCGCCTTTTCAAGATTGAGGTCATGCAGGTGTAGCCGTAACGCAGGATCTGCTCCCGCTCGCCGTAGCTCATGGTGGGATGGAGGAACATCATCACCTCGGCCGAGGAGGGCTCGATCCGGTAGATCTTCACCTGTGGAAACTCCACCTGCGCGCGGCGGATCTCTCCATCCAGACGGACGCGCGTCTCGATCCGCGTCGCCTGATCGTGGATGAAGGACATCCCCTTCTCGGCGATCCGCGCGCACTTGCCGTCGCTCCGCGGAATGCAGACCGAGCTCCGGTCGTTCATGATGTTGAGCATGGGGTTGATGATCAGGACCGTGGTCGAGCCCGCTTTGACCGCGACGTCCAGGTGCGCCACGCGTCCGGTCGAGCCGTCGATGTAGTCGCGGCCCTGGATGCGGACCGGACGGAAGAAGAGCGGGATGGCCGAGGAGGCGGCGATGGCGTTGGAGATGGTCACCTGGTCGCCGTCCTGGTTCGAGAAGATCCTCCGCGTGCCGAGATCGAGATCGGTGGCCGGGATGTAGAGCTCGCGGCTGATGCCCGTGAATGAGTCCGTCTTGCCGAACGCTTCCAGGAGCCGGCAGAAGTAGCGCTGGTAGTTATCCAGGGCGAAGAGCCCGGGGGGGAGCCGCTCCTCGATGTGGTGCATGAACTCGAAGGGGGAAGGGCGCTGGTTGTTCCGGATGCTCTTGATGAAGAATCCCGGCACCGACGCGAAGCAGCCGAACACCGACTTCACGATGGCCCAGCGGTTCGCCATGTAGAAGTCGCCGCGCTTGAAGTCGAGGGAAGGCTCCGAGCCGTGGAGGAGCCCCCAGTAGATCTTCCGAGCGGAGAGCCCCTTCGCCAGAAGGGCCGCCACGGAAGCGCCCGCGCTCACGCCGATGTAGACGTGGAACCCGGTGCTCGAGAAATCGAAGCCCAGGAAGTCATCGAGGGCGGCGAGGCACCCGATCTCGTAGAAGGCTCCGGTCATGCCGCCGCCGGTGAGGCTGAGCGCGATTTTTCCGCCGTCCATGGCGGATGAGGTCACGCTCTCTTCCCGGGGTAGCGGAAGAGGCGGTTTACGATCCTGTCCGCCAGTCGCGGTGCTGCGACGTTCAGAAGTGCGAGCCATCGGTTCCGGCGCGGGATGTAGATCTCGGGTCGGGGCCGCTCCAGCGCCCCCACGATCGCCCGCGCCACCTCTTCGGGCTTGAGTATGGTTCCGGCCGGCCCTATTCCCAGGGCCCGGCCTCGATCGAGCCGGGCCAGGAATTCCGTCTCCACGGCCGCCGGAATCACCAGCGCCACCCGGATCCCCCGGGGCCCAAGCTCCCTCCGCCATGCTTCCGTCAAGCCGGCGACGGCGAACTTGGAGGCGTTATAGAAAGAATAATAAGGCACGCCGACCTTCCCTGCGAAGCTCGACACGTTCGCGATGACGCGGTCGCGGGCTGCGCCCGGGGAGGCCCCTCGCGCTTCCAGGGCAGGCAGCGCCGCGAGCGTGACCCGGATGGTGCCCATCACGTTCACCGCGAGCATCTCGGCGACACGCTCGTCCTCGGCCTCCTGGAGCGGGGCGAGGAGTCCGATGCCTGCGTTGTTGATCAGGCCGTCGAGTGCGCCGAAGCGGCGGACCGCTTCCGAGACGGCGCGCTCGGCGTCGGCCGCCGAGCGGACGTCCCCGGCCACGGCGATCGCCTCGTGACCCTTGGATTCGATCTCGGAGCGGAGGGATTCGAGGGGCGCCAGCCTGCGCGCGAACAGGGTGACCTTCGCTCCCTTTCGCGCGAGCAACAGGGCGGTGGCGCGGCCAATTCCTCCCGAGGCGCCGGTCAGGAGGATCGAGCGGCCGCTAAGCTCCACTCACTTTGCTTTCGCCATCGCGGGCTCCGCCGCCGCGGGGGCCCGTGCCGCCGCCCGGGGCGCGGGCTCCGGGGCCAGGTGCCGGACGAACCAGTCGCGGAGGAACGTGAGCCGCGCGACCCGGCGCGAGGGCGTGCCCCCGCGGGAGAGGCCGTGGCTCTCCGCGGGAAATAGGACCATCTCCACGTCGCGGCGCAGGAGCTTGAGCGAGGTGTAGAGCTGCTCCGCCTCCTCCACCGGGCACCGGTGATCCTCCAGGCTGTGCAGGATCAGAAGCGGGGTGCGGATGTTCTCCACGTAGGTGATCGGCGACATGCGCCGGTAGTCCTGAGAATCCCTCCAGGGCTGATCTCCGAATTCGGGCACCGCGTCGTCGCTGAAGTCTCCCGCCAGGAGGAGCGTCTTGAGATCCACGACGCTGCGCTGCGTCACGGCCGCCTTGAAGCGGTTCGTGTGGCCGATCTGCCGCGTGAAGGCTTCGCCGTACCCCTGCGCCCCGCGCGGATTCGAGAAGAGGACGTAGAAGCCGGCGCTCGCCAGCATCTGAAACTCGTGGAAGAAGCACGCGCCGTACTGGACCCGCGGCCCTCCGTGGATTTCGAGGATCATCGGATACTTCCGCTTCGGATCCGCATTCGGGGGCTTGAGCATCCAGCAGTGGACCCGATGCCCCTCCGGCATCTCCACCCAGAACTCCTCGGGCGTCTGCACGGCGAGCGTGTCGAAGAGCTTGGCGGTGGGGCGGGCGAGCGGCGTGAAGGCGCCCGTGGCGGAATCGAGGCGTCCCACGGTCCCCGCGTCGGTGTGATCGCACCGGATCGCGGCGAGATCGTTCCCCTGTTTGGAGCCCGCGACGGCGAGAAGCGCCAGCGCCCCCTTCGTGATCCTTCGAGGGGTTCCTCCCTTCGCGGGCACGGAGTACAGGTGCGTGGAGCCCTCGTCGCTCACGAGATAGTGGATCGCCGTCCCGTCCACGGACCAAACAGGAGGGTAGGGGTCATGGAAATCGCGCAGGTCGGTGCCCATGAGGTCCAGCGCGGTCCGATCGAAGTCGGGAGTGAGATTCCGTGCGGGCCCGCCCTGAGGCGAAACCGTCCAGACGTGGATGTTCTTCACGCCCCACGCGTCTCCCTCGTCTTCATTTGCCAGGAACGCGATCTGGCTGCCGTCGGGAGACCACGCGGGCGCGAACGCGGCGCCGGGCTGGGGCGTGAGATTCCGCGGCTCGCCTCCGGTCGAGGGAATCAGCCAGAGGTCGCTGACCGTCGCGTGGTAGTCGGAATCAGGCAGCCGGTTGGCAGGAGCCACGAGCCATTTGCCGTCCGGCGACCACGCCGCCGCGCCATGATCCCACTCTCCGCTCGTGAGCGCCCGGACGGATCCGGTGGCCACGTCCAGCACGTGCACGTGGAACCGCGATTTCGGCAGGAAGCCCTGCCCGTCCTCCTTGTAGTGGAGGCGCGTGATGTGCATGAAGGTGGGAGGCTTCCGGTCCTTCTTCTCGGCTTTCGCGTCCGCGGCCAGCTTCGCGGGCGCCGAGCCGGGAAGGTGTCCCGTCTCCGTGGGGTCGGCGGGGCGGTAGCAGAAGGAGATCTTCGAGCCGTCCGGCGACCACGAGAGACCGCCGATCCTTCCGTCGAGGTCCGTCAGCCGCTCCGCCTCACCCCCGTCGAGCGAGAGCCTGAAAATCTGCTGCGTCTTGTCCCGGCGATCCGAAACGAACGCGATCGTCTTGCCGTCAGGGCTCCACGCCGCGCTCCCGTTCTTGTGCTCGCCAAACGTGATCCGGCGCGGGTCTCCGCCCTGCATGGGAACGAGCCACAGGTGCGATTCGTACCCGTCCTTCTCCGGATCGATGGAGCGCACCTGGTAGACGACGCGGCTTCCGTCGGGAGAGACCGCGACGGCGTCGACGAATTGAAGCTGGAGCAAATCCTCGGGCGTGACCTGCTTTCGCTCAGGCATGAAGTGTCTCCGTTCTCTATTTGGTCCCGCTCTTGAAACGGTGGATCTGGTCTTTCAGATATTGGTCGTTGGGCGAGAGTGCGGCCGCCTGGCTCTCCACCTCGATCGCCTTGGCTGGATTGCCGCTACGGTAGTGGACCTCCGCGAGCGTGTCGAGGATCTCCGCGTTCTTGGGCTCCAGCGTCACGGCGCGCTCCGCCGCTTTCAGCGCCTCCTCCAGATGCACGTTGTTCGTGGCGCAGATCCAGGCGAGTCCGTTCAGGGTGGAGGCGTCGACGTCCGGCCGCGCGAGCGCGTGTTTCAGCGACTCCGAGACACGCTCCCGCTCGAGCTGGGCCAGATCCTTCTTCCCGGACTTCTCGTAGAGCTCCGCGTAGCGCATGTGGGCTTCCGCGAGCCGCTGTCCTTCGAGAATCCGGTACACGCGGATCAGCTCGTTGATCGGATCCTTGTGATCCTCGACGCGCAGATCCACGTACCGGTGGCGGTACTCGGGATACGAATCGCTGGGACGCACGACCACGATCGCCGCGGATTCCATCCCGCGCTTGTCGCCGCCCGCCGCCTGTCCCGCGACGAGCGCCGCGAGAAGCCGCTCCGCCAGCTCCCCCTTCGTATCCAGGAACGCGCGCTCCATCCCCTTCACCACGGCCTCTCCGGCCAGGATGTTTCCCTGGATCGCGTATCCCGGACCGGTGACCCCTCCCGCCCAGCTGGAGCACAGCTTTCCGGTGAAGTTGGCGCTCCTTCCCTTCGCGTCCACGACGCCCAGCTGCCGGTGCGCGCTCCCCGAGTCCGCGTCGAGAAGGGTGCGCATCACTTCGGGAGCACCCTTGCCGGAGCGAAGCAAGTTTAGGCCCTGGGGACCGAACGATTCGTTGGTCGAAGCCTGGGTCGCGATCGCCCCGACGCCGGCCTCGGCCCAGGGCACCGCCATCCCGACGCTGAAGGCGCGCGACTGGACGGCCACTCCCAGCTCCTGGGTCACCGAGTCGTATGCGGCGATCGAGAACGTGGCGTGCGCGGGCGCAGCCGGGCATGCGGCCGCCAGGGCGGCGAGGACGGCGACCGCGAACCGCTTCATTGCCGCGCCCCCCTTCATGGCTGCCTCAGGCGTCACTGCCGCGCCCCGCTTCCCTTCCGGAAGCGATCGATCTGATCTTTCAGGTACTGGCTCTTCGGATCGATGCTCACCGCGCGCGATTCCACCTCGACCGCCTTCGTGGTGTTCCCCTGCCGGAAGTAGAGCTCGGCCAGCGTGTCGAGGATGTCCACGTTCTTGGGCTCGAGCGAGACGGCCCGCTCCGCCGCCTTGATGGCGTCGCCGAGGTAGAGGTCGTGGGTCGCGCAGGCCCAGGCGAGACCGTTCAGCATGGAGGCGTCCTGTTCTTCGCGCGCCAGGGCGCGGTGCAGGATCTCCCCCACGCGCTCGCGCTCGCGCGCCGCGAGATCCGCCCGGCCCGCCGCGGCGTACTGTTCCGCGTAGTAGAAGTGGTTGTCCGCGCCGTGGAATCCCTCCTGGATCTCGAGCAGCCGGCGCAGCTCCTTGATGGGCGTCTTGTGGTCCTCCACGCGAAGATCGATGTACCGCTGCGTGAACTGAGGCCGGTCGCCGCTGGGACGCACCACGAGGAGCGCCGCGGACTGCATCCCGCGCTTGTCCCCGCCCGCGGCCTGGGCCGCCTCGAGAGCGGCCAGGAGCCGCTCGGCCATCTCGCTCCGCGTCTCCCGGTACGCCTTGGCCATTCCCTGGACCACGGCGGGGCCCGCGAGGATGTTCCCCTGGCATACGAAGTCGGCGCCTTTCTCTCCCCCCGCCCAGTCCAGGCACTTGCTTCCGGTCCAGGTCGCGAGGCCTCCGTGCGCGTCCGCGATGCCGAGCTGCCTGGAATCCCAGGCGGAATCGGTCGCCGCCAGCGCGCGCAGCGCCTCGGGAGCGCTGAGCCCCTTGCTGAGGAGCGCCAGAGCCTTGATCCCGAACGAGGGATCCACGCGCGCCTGCGTCGCGACGGCGCCCATGCCCGCCTGGGCCCAGGGGACGTCCGTGCCGACGCTGAAATACTTGGACTGGACCGCCACGCCCAGCTCCTGCGTGACCGAATCGTAGGCGACGATCGAGAAGGTGCCGCGGTCCGAGGAGGCGAGCGCGGGGTTGGCTCCGGCAAGGAGACCGCAGATCAGGGCGGCAAGCGCGGCTCCCCGCGACGGGAAGGGGGGGTCGTGGTGGACATGAGCCATGGTGCTCTCCTGGGCTGGTTTTCAGGTGTGCCTGGCCGGGCGAGACTGGAGCGCCGGCGCCGGGCGGCAGCCGAGTCTCCCCGAATTCGGTCTTGCGGTCAACGCCGGTCGGGAGGATTCTCTGGAATAGACGCGCCGGGCCGGGCGTAGGAGAAGCACGATGCGTGCTGACCCTGTGAAACCCAGGCCCCCCCTCGATCCGAGCGCCGCCACTCCGTGGCGCCGCCTCGATCCGCGCTTTTACCAGATCGCGGTTCTTTCCGGCCTTCTGATCTACGGTCTGGGCTGGCTCCATTTCGACATCACGCCGGACCGCGCCGCCCTTCTCCTTTCCACGGCGCTCCTCACCCAGTACGTCTGCACCAAGCTCTGGGGTCTTCCGAAGTTCGATCCGAAGAGCGCCCTGATCTCCGGGCTCTCCCTCTGTCTGCTCTTGCGCACCAACTTCCCCTTGCTCGCCATCGTCGCCGCCGTCATCACCATCTCGAGCAAATTCGTGATCCGGTGGAACGGAAAGCACATCTTCAATCCCACGAATTTCGGCCTCGTGTTCCTCATGGTTGTAGGCGCCCCCGTCTGGGTCTCGCCGGGTCAGTGGGGGAACGTCGCCTATTTCGGATTCCTGATGGCGTGTCTCGGCGGCCTCGTGGTGAACCGCGCCGCCCGGAGCGACGTGACGTACGCGTTCCTCGTCTCCTTCGCGGCGCTCCAGTTCGGACGGGCGTTCCTGGTCATGCAGCGCTGGCCGGTCCCGCTGCACCGGCTCGAAAGCGGAGCGCTCCTCCTGTTCGCCTTCTTCATGATCTCGGATCCCAAGACCACGCCGAATTCGCGAGCGGGAAGGATTCTGTTCGCGTGCCTGGTCACGGCGTTTGCCGGATTCATCCAGTTCGGTCTCTACCGCACGAACGGGATTCTATGGTCGCTCGCCATCCTGTCGATGGCGGTGCCGCTCATCGACCGGCTCTTGCCGGGCGTGCAGTACGACTGGAGTCGTGTGCGTACGAACCCCCAACCCCAAGGAGTACCCGATGAAGCATCTTCTGGTGTGCGCCAGCCTGCTCTGGACCGCCCTGCTCTGGGCTGATCCGGCATCCAGTTTCTGCGGCTTCTACGTCGCGCGCGGCGACGCGAAGCTCTTCAACCACGCCTCCAAGGTGGTGATGGTGCGCGAGGGAGACCGGACGGTGCTCACGATGGCGAACGACTACAGCGGCGGGCCGGACGAGTTCGCGATGGTGGTTCCGGTTCCGACCATCTTGGAGAAGGGGCAGATTCACGTGGGCAGCCGTGAGGTGCTGGATCATCTGGACGCGTACTCGGCGCCGAGGCTGGTCGAGTACTTCGACGAGGATCCCTGCCGGGCGTACGCCATGGAGGACCGTGCGGCAAAGGTTGCTCCCCAGGCGCTCGGGATGACGGACCGCAGCCGCGAGGAGCAGGCCCGATCCCCCGGCGTGGCCATCGAGGCGCGTTACACAGTCGGGGAGTACGACATTGTGATCCTTTCGGCGAAGGAGAGCGGCGGCCTGCAGACATGGCTGTTGGAAAATGGATACACGGTGCCGATGGGGGCGCACCGGGTGCTCGCGAGCTACATCCGGCAGGGGATGAAGTTCTTCGTCGCGAAGGTGAACCTGGGCGAGCAGAGGCGCCTCGGGTTCTCGTATCTGCGGCCCTTGCAGGTCGCGTACGACTCTCCCAAGTTCATGCTTCCGCTCCGGCTCGGGATGGTGAACGCGGACGGGCCGCAGGAGCTCTTCGTCTTCGCGATCACGAGGAACGGGCGCGTGGAGACGACGAACTACCGCACCGTGAAGCTGCCCGAGGGAATGGATATCCCGGAGTACGTGAAGGACGAGTTCCCCGGTTTCTACCGCTCCATGTTCACGCGTCAGGTGGAGAACGAAAATCGTGAGGCGGTGTTCCTCGAATACGCATGGAACATGAGCTGGTGCGATCCCTGCGCGGCCGATCCGCTCACGGCCGACGAGCTCCGGGGCCTCGGTGTCTTCTGGCTGGGCTCCTCCGGCCCGCAGGGGTTCGTTCCCGGCGGACCGCAGAACACGTTCATCACGAGGCTCCATGTGCGCTACGACGCGCGCCACTTCCCCGAGGACCTCGTGTTCCAGCAGACCGCGGACCAGACCAATTTCCAGGCGCGCTACGTGCTGCGCCACCCATGGAAGGGGGACACCTCCTGCGAGCGCTACGCCGAGTACCGGCGAACGGTGCGGGAACGCCGCTCCAAGGAAGCGGAAACGCTGGCTTCCCTCACAGGCTGGGACCTCGCTTCGATCCGGAGGAAGATGGGGGGCGGGTGGTCGGAGGATAATTCGCCGGCGTGGTGGGAGCGGATCTGGAATAACTAGCGTTTCGCGGTTGCGGCCGCTGCCTTCGGGCGGCGGCCGCTCCGTGTTGGTCCCCCCCAACTCCTCGACGGTCTCCCGGTCGCCCCCCGCCACGGTCCCTTCTGAGCCCCCCTCTCGTGTCCCCCTCTTCCAGTCGCTGGTACAAGGAGGCTCGTGTCATGAATCGGACTCGTTGGACGCATCGGATGGCTCTCCCCGGGGTCCTCATTCTCCTGTTCGTTTCCCTCTGTTTCGCGCCGAGCGCGGTTGCCTTCTGCGGCTTCTACGTGGCCCAGGGCGACGCGAAGATCTACAACCAGTCCTCCAGGGTGGTGATCGCCCGGGACGGTGACCGGACGGTCATGACCATGGCGAGCGACTTCCAGGGAGATCCCAAGGAATTCGCGGTCGTGATCCCGGTGCCGGTAGTGCTGAAGAAGGAGCAGGTGCACGTTGCCGACCAGGGCATCGTAGACCGCCTGCATGACTACTCCGTGCCGAGGATGGTGGAGTACTGGGATCCGAACCCCTGTCCGCACGAGGAAGGGGTCGCGCTCAAAGCGGCGGAAATTCACGTCAGAGGCGGGAGGGTGATGGAGTTT
>VBOR01000113.1 GCA_005893165.1 Candidatus Eiseniibacteriota bacterium
GCTCACTTGCATGAAGGACGGTCCCGTCGCGATGTAGAAGGTAAGGGGGTCCTGGTCCGCGTCAGACGCCGAGAGCGGCTGATCGATTACTTCTCCTTCACCGATCGTCACATCCGCGAGTGGGGCGAGAACCGGGGCATGCTGCACGGTGCCGCCGAACGGCAGTCCGTCCGCGTCAACCCAGTCCCCGGGCCCGATGGCGTTGGGCCCAAGCTTCAAGTACGTGTCGAAATCGCTGCCAGAGCACGAGGACCGAAACGCCGTGACATAGCCCGCGGAAAGATTGCTCCCCGAGGCAATGGCGAGCGACGGGGTTCCGAAGAGCACTGTGGCCGTGATCGTCCCGAGCTTGTAGGTGCCAGGGGCCAGCAAGCCCGTTCCTGAGAACCAGACGAATGCATCCGTCGTATCGAACTGGGATCCGAATGGAAAGGGCATCGTCGCGCTTTGAGCGTTCGTGTAGGGACCCCAGGATACGGTCCCGTCGCTCGCGTGAAGAATGAGCTCATACGCGGACATTGTCAGAGGCCCGTCTCCAGTCGAGCACGATGCGGGCGTTCCGTCGCGATTCGCGTCGGTCTGTAGCCAGATGTCGAACGTCGTCGAGCCGGTTGGATTGACAACGTCTGCCGCGGTGTGGATTCCGTCCTGGTTGGAATCCAGATACATGTACTGGGCATCGGCGTTCGACGCAGGAACGAGAAGGCAAAGGACGGCCGGGGTCAGGAGGCGGCGTAGGCCTACCCGGAGGCACATCGCGAGATGCGGAAGTGGCTTCTGGAAACGACCAGGTCGCATCGGGACCTCTCGTTCGTTTCAGAGATAGAGCGAGGAAAGCGGTACATTAGCACAATGCCGCAACTGACTCAACAGCTTTGCAATACGCGCTCCATTACCGACACGGCGAACTCGATCTGCTCCTCGGTGATCGTGAGCGGCGGGGTGAAGCAGATCACGTTGTCGTGGACGCCTCCGGGATAGGCAAGCACGCCCTGTTGCAAGAGCGCCGCGACCGCGCGGCCGGTCCGGTCGGGGGCGGGCTCGCGTGATTCCCGGTCACGCACCAGCTCGACCGCGGCCATCAGCCCCGCGGCCCGCACCTCTCCCACGACACGCGATCGCTCCTGCACCGCCCGCAATCCCGCCGCGAACTTCGCCCCGACGCGCTCCACGTGCGCGCGGGTCTCCGGAGCGGCGAGCCGGTCGAGGGCCTTGAGCGCGCCGGCGCAGGCGATCGGGTGGCCGTAGAAGGTGCTGGAGTGCGGCGCCTCCCCCGAAGGCAGGATGTGCTTCCGCCAGGCCTCCATGATCTTCGCGCGGCCCAGCACCGCCGCGATCGCGACACCCCCTCCGATTCCCTTCCCCGCCACGAGAAGGTCCGGCGCGGCGTCCTCGCCGTGGCGCTGCCATTCCCAGAAAGGCCCGGTCCGGCCGCCACCCGTCATCACCTCGTCCAGGATCAGGAGGAGACCGCGCTCGCGGGCGAAGGCGCGGAGCCCGGGCAGGAATTCCGGAGGGGGCATCACGCAGCCGGAGCGTCCCTGGATCGGCTCGACGAGAATCGCGCCCGGCGGATCGGACCCGTGAAGCTCGCGGTCCACGGTTTCCTTCACCGCGTCGAGGCAGCGCAGGTCGCACCGTCCGCCGCATCCGCGCGCGAGAGGGCAGCGATAGGCGTAGGGATACGGAACACGAACCGCGAGATCGGGGATCTGCGCCGCGAACGGACGGCCCAGCCCCGGGTCGTCGGTGACCGCGAGCGCGCCGTAGCTCTGTCCGTGGTAGGCGCCGGTGAACGCGACCACCCGACGGCGCCCCGTCGCGAGGTGCGCCGTCTTGAGCGCCAGCTCCACCGCCTCCGCCCCCGTGCTCGCGAGGAGCGCGCGGTCCAGCGGCCCTCCCAGCGACACCAGCCGGCGCACGAGCTTCTCGCGCGTCTCGTGAGGCATGAGGTCGCCCAGCCCCTGCGTGAGCTTCCGGGACTGCGCCGACACGGCGCGCGCGACCTCCGGCGCCGCATGGCCGAGGGAAAGGACCCCGAAGCCCGCCGTGAGGTCCAGGTAGCGGTTTCCGTCCAGGTCCAAGACCACGGCGCCGCGTCCGCGCGACCAGACGATCGGAGACTGCTCGGCGCCCCAGATCGCCGCTCCCTCTCTCCGGCGCAGCCTTCGCGCGGCGTTCCGCGAGCGGGGCCCCGGAGGAGGCACGACGATCCGGGGCAGCTCCGTGCCCTCGAGCTTCTCCCGCGCGGTCATACCGCGGCTCGCGGAAATTTCGCAGGCTCGCCGATCCGCGCCGCGCCGTTCCTGCGCGTCTCCACCCAGCTCACGCCGAACAGGATCAGCGCCGCTCCGAGGAAGAACGCGGGCCCGAAACGCTCGCCGAACACGATCCAGGAGAGGACGCTCGTGAGCACCGGCTGCGCGTTCGTCGTGATGGCGACCTTGGACGCTTCGAGCCTCCGGAGCGCGTAGAGCCAGAGCGAATACGCGATCAACGACGTGCCCACCGCGAGATAGAGGATCCCGCCCCAGACCGGAAGGGTCAGCGACCGGAGCGGCGGGATCGCGTTCGGGATCAGCGCGGCGGGAAGACACATGATCGTCCCGGAGACCAATGCCCAGGTGGTGAGGGTCATGGGGTCGTACCGGCTCAGGAGCTCCTTCGAGCCGATGGTGTACGCGGCCCAGGAGAAGACCGCGACCAGGATCAGGAAGTCGCCGCGCAGGACCCCGGGCTCGCGCGCCAGTCCCCGGTCCAGGAGGATGAGGACGACGCCGGTGAACGCGACGGCGATGCCGGCCAGTTTCCCCCCCGCGCGCCCCTCGTTCAAGTAGCGCCGCGCGAGCAGGAAGACCACGGCCGGAGTGAGCGCATAGAGGAGCGCCGCGTGACTTGCGGTCGATTGAGAGAGCCCGAAGAGGAAGAACCCCTGATTCATGGGAACGACGAGAAATCCAAGCCAGAGGAGCTTGGGAATGTCGGCGCGCGCGATCGGCTGCCGGCCAGGACGCAGAACATGGAAGACGAGGAGCGCGATGGAGGCACAGGTGAATCGGAGGAGCGCGGTCGAGAGCGGGCCGATCGCGTTCAGGGTGCCCTTCCCGATCAGGTGCGTGCCCGCGGAGAGGATCTGATTCAGGACGAGCGCGAGAACGACCCGATGCTTCCCTTCGATGGCTCCTCCCGAGGACCCGCTCCCGAAAATGGAAGCGCGCAGTGTACCACGGGCCGTCCGATGCGATATTCTCCTCAGCTCTGGAGGGAATGCACGATATGGATGCTGATTTTCGTCACTACCTGCGCACCGCACAAGGCGAGGAGCCGGCCATCGGCCTGGGAGAGGCGCGGTGGGCCGAGACCGAGGCGCTGGCCCGGAGGCTCATCGACGCGACGCAGGCAGAGCCCGCCCTGCGCGCGCTGAAGCAGGAGCCGCAGGCGAAGAAGCGCTGGGATCTGCTGCTGCTTTCGGGACTCCTCCAGGGAGCGCTGGGAGAGCGGGCCGCCTCGCTGGAGGCGCTCGAGATCGTGGGAGACAAGCTGGCCGCGGCCAAGGATCGCGAGGGCGTGCGCGCGCTCCTGCCCAGGTTCCTCACACCCGAGCCGGTCTCCGCGGCCGTGCGCTTCCTCCATCACCTCGCGCGCACGGCTCCCGAGGACGCGGAGCGGATCGAGAATCTGCGCGCGGCCCTCGACATCCGGCCCAACGATCCTCAGCTTCTCATGGAGCTTTCGCAGATCCTCGAGCGGACCGGAGAGGCGGACGAGGCCCGCGACCTGCGTCTCGAGGCGCTCGAGCTCTGGCTCAAGCTCGACAACGCCGCGGCGGTGGGGGACGAGCTGCTTCGGGTGGTCGAGGAGGACCTCCCGCGCGAGCCTGCGCGCGCCGCGGCGATCCTCCTCCACTACGCGGGCGCGGTGCCCTGGGAAGAATCGGAGCCCATCCTCGACCTGGCGCTCCCGGAGCTCGAGAGGAGCGGCGGCGGCATCGGAAGCTGGCGCGATCTCGATGCGATCTTCGGGCGCGCTCCCCAGAGCCCCGCGGCGAGGAAGCTTCTCGCCTCGCTTCTTCGGATCTCGATCGCGGGGGAGCCCGATCCCGACGCGATCGTATCGGGCTCTGGCATCCAAGATCCCGCCGCGTCCATCGCCTCGGTGCGCGCCCGGCTCCCCAAGATCCTCTCGCTCCCCCCGGGAGCGGACGTGGCCCATGCCACCTGGGGTCTCGGCAAGGTGGCCTCGAACGACGGCGATAACGTCTCGCTCGAATTTCCGGGACGCGCCGGCCACAAGATGTCGCTCGCGATGGCCTCCCGCTCGCTCGACCGGCTTCCGCCCGACGGACTGCGCGTCCTCTCCACACGCGAGCCGGAGCGGCTACGCGGGCTCCTCGAGGCGCATGACAGCCAGGTCGTCGTCTCCGCGCTTCGCGACCTCGGAGGCACCGCCACCCTCGCACAGATGAAGCCGAGGATCGATGCGGTGCTCCCCGAGGGGACCTGGTCGGCGTGGTGGAAGGAGGCGAAGGAGCTTCTGAAAGACGAGCCCAGGCTGGATCTGAGCGAGGCCTACCGTCAGGTCTTCAAGATCGGCTCGGAAGCGGAGCGCCGCGAGACGACGCTTCCCGAGCTGGGACCGCGCACCGGCGAGGCGGGACTCGGGCTGATCCGGAAATTCCTTCGAGAGCACCCGGACGAGGAGGCGCGGCTCGCCGCACACGCGGCGAAGCTGACGGCGCGGTGGGCCGAGGACTCGAGGCTCGATCCGGGGGTGCGCGCGCAGGCCCTGTGCTACGCCCTTTCCTGGAAGGCACTCACGCCGGAGGGTGCCCGCGACGTGCTGGATTCGCTGGTCGCGGAGGGGCTCTCGCCCGGCGATCTGACGCTGAGCCAGCAGCAGGACGCGCTCCTCGACCTCGCGGAGGGCTCGCGCGAGGAGGAGCTCTTCCTCTGGCGTGCGCTCGAGAGCCGTCTTCCCCGGCTCCGCGATCGGGGTCGGGCACGGCTTCGCGCGCTGCTCGGATCCGGTCTCGGGCGCGCCGTCCAGGAGCGCCTGCAGCATGCGGCCGAGGCCCCGGCGCTGGCGACGAGACTTCTGGAGCACTATGCGGCCCATCCCGCCGATGAGGGCGCGCCCTCGCCTCCCACGCTCCTCCTGACCACGCTCCGGTTGCTCGAGAAGGATGGCGCGGGGGAACCCGGGGTGGCGGAGCGTCTCCTCGACCTCCTGGGGCCGGAAGGGGCCCTGCGGCGCCTGATCGAGGAGGAGGCGCTCGACGAGGAAACGTCCGAGTCCCTGGAGCGCACCATCCTCCACTGGCGCGGGAGCGAGCGGCGGCTCCAGCCGGTGCTGGAATTCCTCCGCGGCTCCGGACACACGCAGATGGCGGAGGCGCACGAGGCACGCCGGAGCGCGACGGCGCAAACGCTCCTCGAGGGAAAGAGCGTCGAGGATCTCGAGACGCGCCATACGATCATGTCCCGCACGACGTACGAGAAGCTCGAGGCGGAATTCAAGAAGCTCAAGCTCGATTTGAAAACCGTGATCCCCGCGGCGATCGAGAAGGCGCGCCAGCTCGGCGACCTTCGCGAGAACGCGGAGTACGAGGCGGCGAAGCAGCGCCAGGCGAACGCGGCCGCGCGAGCGCAGGAGCTGATGAACCTCCTCGACCGCACGCGGCTCCTCGAGACGATCGAGGTGGATCCCTCGCGCGTCGGCGTGGGCACGGAGGTCTCGCTCGAGCCTCTGGATCCGGCCGGCGCTTCGATCACGTACTGGATCCTGGGCGAGGGGGACCACGCGCTCGGACCCGGAATCCTCTCTTATCGCGCCCCCATCTTGAAGCCGCTGCTCGGGAAGCCGGAGGGTACCCAGGTCATGCTGGAGCTGCCCGAAGGGGAGCGTCCGTATCGCATCGCGTCCATCCGCAAGCGGCTTCCCGAGGAGACTGCCTGACGTGCCGGGCGGCGCGCCCGCGTGACCGCAGCGGGCGTCCGGTTCTGCTATGATTTCCCGGTCACCCCATCCACACGTTTCCGAAAGCGAAAGGAGACGCTTCATGGCCAAGCATCCCGTCAAAGCTCTGCCCTACGCGAATGATGCGCTGAAGGGCATCGGAGCAAAGACCATCGAGATCCATCACGACAAGCTCTACGCAGGCTACGTCAACAAGCGGAATGAGATTGAAGAGGCGCTCACCGGCGTCGACCGCAGCAAGGCGAATCAGATCTACAGCCAGATGCGCGGGCTGAAGCACGAAGAGACGTTCGCGGCGAACGGTCAGATCCTCCATGAACTCTACTTCGGCGTCATGGGCGGCGACGGCCAGCCCGCGGGCGAGGTGTTCGACAAGATCAAGGAGGACTTCGGCTCCTACGCTTCCTGGGAGGAGGACTTCAAGGCCTCCGGCATGTGCGCGCGCGGCTGGGTGGTGCTCGCGTACGATCCCACCGATGGGCGTCTGCACAATTTCATCGGCGATGCGCAGAACCAAGGCGGTGTCTGGGGCGCGTTCCCGGTGCTTCCCTGCGACACCTACGAGCACTCCTACTTCATCGACTACGGCAGCGATCGCAAGGCGTACCTCGAGGCGTTCATGCGCAACATCAGTTGGCCCGAGGTGAACCGTCGCTACCTCGCCGCCGTGAACATGGCGCTGGCCAAGAAGTAAGCACCGCCTCATTGCAGGTCGGTGGGCGCTCGTGCATTTCGCACGACGCGCCCGCCGAGCCTCGCGGACCTCACCTTCACACTCACCTCACGCTCCACGATTCCAACCAGATAGCAGGAACGCAACGCGCGTTGCGTTGTGGCATGTACCTTGCTCGACACCGGTTGGGATTTTCCGATTTCTTCCTGTGACCACATGCGATTGGGATCGCGAAGGCCAAGGAGACGTCTATGAAGTTGAATCGTGCAGTACTTGCAGGGATGGCGTGGATGGCGGTCACGGCTCTCTTTTTCGTCAACGGCTGCACGAGCACGTCGACGCGCGCGGATCTCCGCGTGGTGAGCGTGAACGGAAACGCGACCTTCTACAGCGATCTTTTGAACGAAGTGGACACTTCCAAAGTCTATATCCCGATCGACCAGGTGAACGTCACGTTCACCAACACCCCCCACGACGGCAGCAACCCGGTGAATGCCGGCACGCCATTCTCCGACATCGTCGTGGACCACTACAAGGTGACGTACGACAATTCGGTCTATAGCCCGATCGAAGGGGGCATGAACGTGGTCGTCTCGTCGGGAAGCACCGCGGACGCCGCCATCACGATCAGCAACCCATCCGAAAAGGGCGCGCTCCTCGGCACGCTCACGACCACCGTCACCAGCACCGCGAGGATCGACTTCTCGGGCTACGTCCGGACCACCGGAAACTTCGGAGACCGGGTCTATGCGACGGCCTATCTCACCGTGCAGGTGGACAACTTCGGAGACGTCAAGCCGTAACCCTTCTGATTTTCGCGATCCCAGCGGCCCGGAACCCTGTGGTTCCGGGCCGTTTCGCTTGATATCCGCTCCCCGCTTCCCTAACCTTCGTCCCACATGCGAGTACCCCTGACGGGGGCCGCGGCCGGCAGGCGGCTCATCGTCAACGCCGACGATTTCGGCCTCACGCTTCCCATCACGGACGGAGTGATCGACGCGTTCGAGGGCGGCATTCTGACGAGCGCGAGTCTCGTCGCGACCGGCGCCGCGTTCGACCGGGCCGCGCGCTACGCCGCGACCCGTTCCGACCTGGACGTGGGGATCCACCTCATGATCGTGCAGGGCGCGCCGGTGCTGCCTCGTGATCAGGTGGCGTCGCTCGTCCAGGAGGACGGAGTGTTTCTTCCCGGCTACGGCGAATTCATGGCGCGCTATCTGTCGGGCGGAGTACGGGACGAGGAGGTGGAAGCGGAGTGGTCGGCCCAGATCGCGCGGCTCCGGTCCGCGGGCGTCCGGATGACCCATCTCGATTCCATTCAGCACCTGCATCTGGTTCCGGGGCTGTTTCGTATTGCGCTCCGGATCGCGCGCGCGAACGGGATCATGGCGATGCGCTTCCCCCGCGTGCCGACGGTGCTGCGCCGCGCCGAAAAAGGAACCGTCCGGCGCTCCCTGGAATTCCTGCCGCTGCGCCTCATGGAGCAGTCGAATCTTCCCCACCTGAACGCCTCGGGAATCCGAACGCCTGACCGGTTCTTCGGATTTCACAGCACCGGGCACCTGGACCAGAAGGCGCTCCGCTCGGTGCTCTTCGGGATCCCTCAGGGAACGAGCGAGCTGGTGTGCCATCCGGGTCGAGGGGAGCCCCCGAGCTCGCCGATCGCGGGGTGGGATTACGAGTGGCAGGAGGAGCTGGAAGCGCTGACCAGCCCGGAGACGAGGCGGATCATCGAGTCGCAGGGAATCGAGCTGACGACGTTTTCGGAGATGGCGGCGCTGCCGGTAGCCTAGCCGGCCACTTCCGCGACGGGCGAGGGACCGGCGCGGTCGGGGTCCCTCGCGACCGCGGGTACGTTGACCACACCCCGCCGGCGCTCCGCCAGGATGTAACCCCACCGCCGAACCGAATCGATCAGCACCAATCCCACGAGGAAGATCAGGATCACGCTGAGTGCGCCGTCGATGTAGGCGACGGTGGCGCCCTTGTCCGCCACGTACGCCGGCGAGAGATAGCGGAAGGTGTTCAGCACCCCCGCGGTCATCGTGCTCACCGTGAGAAATGCGAGCGGGACGAGCGTCACCAGAGCGTAGGGGGCGGGCCGCTGGCGCAGGATGAACGACGTCCCCACCGCGAGGGCGATCACCGCCAGGAGCTGATTCGAGACGCCGAAGAGCGGCCAGATCGTCTCGATGCTTCCCGTCACCGCCAGATACCCCCACGCGACGCACACGACCGCCCCCACGGCCGAGACGCTCACCCAGTTCGTCGTCGATCCCAGCGGAGCCCACACGTGCCGGGCCACGTCCTGGAAGAGGTACCGGGCCACCCGCGTTCCCGTGTCGAGCGCGGTCAGGATGAACACCGCCTCGAACATGATCGCGAAGTGATACCAGTACGCCATCAGCCCGCGCATGCCGGGCAGGCCGCTGAAGATCTGCGCCATGCCGACGGCCAGCGACACCGCCATGATCGCCACGACCCCCTCGGTGAGCATCGCGCCCGCGCCGATGAACTTGATGCTGCCTTCGTTCGGTATCATGCGCGGCGTCGTGCCCGATCCGATCAGGGAGTGGAAGCCGCTGATGGCGCCGCATGCGATCACGATGAAGCAGAAGGGAAAGACCTTCATGCCCGGGAGCACTGGCCCCGTTCCATTCACGTAAGGCGTGACCGCGGGCATGAGGAGCTTGGGATGCACGATGGCGACGCCCACGACGAGCAGCACGATCGTGCCGATCTTCATGTACGTCGAAAGGTAGTCCCGCGGGCAGAGAAGCAGCCACACCGGGAGGGTGGCCGCGATGAAGCCGTAGACCGGCAGCATCAGCGCGAGCGTCTTCGGCTGGAAGGTGAACCAGGACGCGAACTGCGACTTCACGAGCCAGGGCCCCGCGAACACGGCCAGAAGGATGAGCGCCACGCCGATCAGGCTCCCCTCGACCACGCGCCCCGGGCGGATCCGGTACATGTAGAGCCCGAAGAGGAGCGCCGCGGGGATGGTCATCGCGACCGTGAAGGTCCCCCATGGGGAGTGGGCCAGCGCGTTCACCACCACGATCGCGAGTCCGGCCAGGAGCAAAATCGTGATGAAGAGGATCGCCGCCGTCGCCGCCTTGTGCGCCACCGGGCCGATCTCGCGGCGCGCGATCTCGGAAAGGGGTGCCGCGCCGTGACGCACCGAGGCGAAGAGAATGATGAAATCGTGCACCGCGCCGCCGAGCGCCGCGCCGAAAAGGATCCAAAGGGCGCCGGGCAGGTACCCGAACTGGGCCGCAAGCACAGGACCGATCAGAGGACCGGAAGCGGAGATCGCCGCGAAGTGGTGACCGAACAGGACGTACTTGTTGGTCTTCACGAAATCGCGGCCGTCGGCCTGCGTTACCGCCGGCGTCGGGCGAGAGGGATCCACGCGCGCGACCTTCGTGGCCACGAACGCGATGTAGTAGCGGTAGGCGAATGCGAAGAGGACGATCGCCGTGAGCGGTAGGACGAGCGAGTTCATTCTGTCGGCCGCCGGCGGCTCATCGTGGTGGGACTATTTCCCCGTTTCCGCCTTCTCGGCGCCCGCGGGCTTGTCCTCGTGCGGCACGACCTTGGTGATCACGATGCCGTAGGCGCCCGAGCGGTGGTAGACCGTTCCGGACACGTCGACCTTTTTGTGGATGTATGCCATCAGCGGATCATTCGGGTTCTTGCCCGGGAGCTCCCCCGCGATGAAGTAGATCAGGTCCTGATCGCGGGCATAGATCGCGAGCGTCTGTCCCGACTTGGCGCAATCGATGGCGCACTGATAGTGCCCCGGACCGATCGACTTCGCTCCCGCCTCGAGGTAACAGGCGGGATCCATGACCTCGCCGACGATCGTCATATACTTGCCTTTGACTTCCTGACTCTGGGCCTGGATCTTCGAGGTCGCGGGCGTTCCGTGCTGACGCGACATGGGCGCGGGAGCGGCCTGGTCCGAGGTCGCTGCCTTGACTTTCACGGGCGGACTCGGCGCGGTCGCTTCCCGGGACTGCGTCGAGGCGCCTCCCTGCTGGCGAGCGCCGGCCGTTGCGACGAAGAGGAGCGCCGCGGCTACGGCCGAAAGCGCGAGCGTGCGAGCTTGGTTCCCCTGCATGATTCCTCCGACTTCCTCGTTACGCGATCGGATCCTTCGTCCGACGGCTGATTCCCTATTGCGCGATCGCCGCCGTCGGGCTGTAGGGCTCGACGGAAGTGATCTTGATCCCGGTCGCGCCGCCGCGCGAGTACACCCGCCCCTTCACCAGAACCATCTGGCCCACGTAATCGATGAGTCCTTTGTTCGGGTCCTCGCCCGGCTTGTCGGTCGCGACCATGTAGAGCTTCTGCGTCTTGGTCTCGAGGATTCCCAGAACCTGCCCCGCCTTCGCGCAAGCGATCGCGCACTCCTTGTGGGTCGGCTTTGCGGGTGCGGTCGTCGTGGTGGCCGTCGCGCCACCGGCCGGCGGGGCGGGAGCCGACCCGCTGGTGGTCCCGGACTGTGCGAAAACGGCCGGGGTGATCGACAGAACGAACGCGGCGAGCATGGCGGCGGTCTGAGCCTTGCGAGTCTTCATCCAAGTCCTCCATCGAATAACAGGGGTGAGGAGTGCCCGGCACTCGCCCCGCAGCCTAACAGAGGGTCCCGGGGCCTACAAGACCGGCTAGATCCCTTGCCTCTCGATCGCAGCATATCCGCGCGCCAAAACCGCTTCCGCCGGCTTCCGTTGGGGGGAATATTCGGTGTCCCCGGGGCCCCCCGCGCGCGAATAGTCCGGGTGCCATTTCCAGATGAATACCCCGTGCACGACGGGATGATCCGAAACCGCCTGGAAGAGCGCCTCATAGCACCGGGCCTGGGTCTCCATGGAGAGGCTGCCGGGCAGGTCCCATTCCCAGGGGCGGATCGCGGCCGTATCGAGGCTGTGGTACCCGACCTCGGTCAGGACCACCGGCTTCCCCCAGATCTTGGCGATGGTCTCGAGGTCCGCGAGAGGGCCGCTCCAGCCGCGGACGAGCGCCTGGGTCGTGGGGGCGCGCTGGTCACACAGCGGGTAGTAGGCCTGCACGCCGATCCAGTCGAGCGCGTCCCAGAACTGGGTGTGGTGGAGGTCCTCCGCCCAGTTCGCGCAATAGACCAGGGTCCCATGGTAGTGGCGGCGCACTTCCGCGACGATCGCGCGCCATTCCCGCTCACGTGCCGTCGTCCCGCCCAGCTCGGTTCCCACCGCCAGCGCCTCGGCCCCGCTCCGCTCGGCGAGATCGGCGTAGTGAAGGATGAACTCGCGGTAGCCGGCAAACCACCGGGCCCAGTCCTCCTCGTTCTTCATCGCGATCGAGCCGGACCACCCGCCCCGTGTCCAGATGTGCGGCTTGAGGAGCACGCGGATGCCGCGCGCGTGGGCCCAGCGCGTGGTCGCGAGGACGCCCTCGTCGCGTTCCCCCCAGAAGCCGTGGTAGCGGCGGGCATCACGGGGTGGCCGCGTCTGGGGCGCGGCTCCTTCGTACGAGCCGCGAATCTCCGGCGTATCGGGCCCTCGCTGCCATCCGAAGGGAGTCTGGGAGATCCAGTTCGCGCGGATGCGGAGGAGCGGGTCCAGATCGGTGGAATCGATCTCTCCGGCGGCTTCCCAGCAGACCCCGCGCGCGAACGGAAGGGTTCGCGCGGCGCCCGCGGCCCCGGCGCGCGGGGGCTTCCGGTGCATCGGGGAATGGGTCGGGATGGGCTGTGCGTCGCGGCGCGCCAGCTCTTGCGGCACCAGGATCGCGCCCGCCACGGCCCCCAGCAGCGTGATCAGGAGCGCGGCCACGAGGAGCGTCCGCTTGTTCCGGCGTCTGTTATGATCTGCGGCCTGTTTCGCTGATTCGTTCACAGGAGAATCCCCATGCCTCACCCGTCACTCCGTGGCCAGCTCATTCCGTTCTCCCCCATCCGTACCATGTTCCGCCTCGCCGACGAGATGGAGCGCGCGGGGGGCGGACCCGTATTCCGCCTGCACGTCGGCGATCCCGACTTCGCTCCGCCCGCTTCCGTGATCGAGGCGACCGCGGCGGCGCTCCGCACCGGCAAGACGCACTACGCG
>VBOR01000114.1 GCA_005893165.1 Candidatus Eiseniibacteriota bacterium
GAACAGCCTCGGCAGAAGCTCGGCCATCGCAACCAGGTCGAGCAGGTTGTGGTGGAACACGGGGATCAAACGGTGCGGCTGCCCGTGCTTCACGTATTCGTGATAAGCGTACGGGATCTCGGCGCCGTCGATGTCGCCCGCGCGGAGTCGCCGCAGCACGCGCCATTCGAGCGTCTTCAGCTTGCAGTTCGGGAGGATATCCTTCCAGCGCCGCCTCACCATCCATAACAAATCCAGGTGCGGGATCGTCGCAGTGAATCCGATGCGATGATGCACGGCGCGGCTGCGCAGGAATGGAATGTCGAAGGTCTTGCCGTTGTAGGTGACCAGAAAGTCGTGCTCGCCGATGATCCGCTCCACCTCGGCGATCACCGCGCGCTCCTCGGCGTAGTCGCGGGCGAAGAGCTGACGGAGGACGAGATTGCGATCGCCGACGTGACAGAGACCGACCAGGAACACGGGCGCGGGTTGAAGGCCGCATGTCTCGATGTCCAGGAAGAGCATGCGGCGGTAGCCGAATTTCCGGAAGAGCCCGCGCTCGGGTGGATCGAGCGCCGCGATGGCTTCGGGCAGGGTACGTGGTTGGTGGCGTGGCGGCGCACCCGCTTGGTAGGCAGGCACGTTCTCTCGGAGCGCGGGCAACGCGGGCTGCATGGGCATCCCGTTGGTGTCCACCGGCATCCAAGGCGGTCCCTCCTCCGGCTCAGCGAGTTCCGCATGTCCGATCAGATCGAATTTCTTGAGAAGCTGGATGGGATGCTCGTTCAGCTCGGTGTAAAGCCGTTCGTGCACGAAGCAGGCGCCCTCGCGACCGATCAGGATCCCGCCGGGGAGGACATCCTGGATCGATACCGGCACGATCCGCGGCTCGGAGCGCGGGAAGGAGATTTCGCGGCGCGGCTCGCGGCGCAGGAGATCGCCGATTCGCTGCCGGAGCGATGCGGAGATCAAAGCGGTTTCGCCACCGCCCAGTGGCACGCCTCTGCCGCCGCTGGCGCTCTCATCACCGGCCCAGCATCCGCCGGAGAAGCGCCTCGGTCGCGGCCTTGCTCGGAATCGGCCAGCCGCCGTAGAGATCCGGATCTTGTTGCTGCGCCGGACGCAGGATCGGAAGCCCCACGCACGAGGGACAGCCCATCTCGCACGGACAGTCCTCAACCAGCCTCAGGGCCGCACCTAATAGCTCGCCCACGATCGCGTAGCCGCGCTCCGCGTATCCGAGCCCGCCGGGATAGCGGTCGTACATGAAAATCGTGGGCTCGCCGAGATTCGCGCTGTCGAGGATCCCCCCGACATCGGGCCGGTCGCACATCACGTGAAGGGGCAACACGGTAATGAGCAGGTTGCGCAGCCCCGACATCCCCTCCCGTGGATTCAATCCCGCGATCTTCACCTGATTCCTCGTCCCCTCGCTCGGCTGGATCCAGAGCGCCACCGTGTCGAGCTTCTGTCGCGGAAGATCCAGCGGGTGGTATCCGATCGCATCGAGACTCCAGAAGCGGATCTTCTTCATCGCAACCGTCGCCCACGAGACCGCGGCAGGACCCAAACCGACCGCCTCATCGCCGAGCCGCTTCGACTCGCGCGTCTCCTCGAGCTTGAGATGCGTATCCAGCACCGGCTGCGTGTAGTAGTCCACCTGGCGCGGCTCCACGTACGCAATCTTCTGCTTCAGGTCCAACTCGCGTACGAAATAAGTATCTCCCTCATGCAGATAAATTGCCTCCGGGTACACGAGCTCGGGCGCGCTGATCGCGTCCACCGTCCCCAGCACCGCGTTGTCCCGCGTCTGATCCAGGATCGTGAACGTGTCGTCGGAGATCGTGCGCAGGTTCACACCTCCCGCGGGATATTCGGCAGAGGACCAGTAGCGGAGCCCGTCAAGCGACTTGAAGGAGCCCTCTTCTTCTAGAAGCGAGGCGATTGCGGAAGCACGACTGCCGAAGAGCGGTTCATCCTCTTCGCTCAAGGGCAGCTCATACGCAGCGCACGAGAGCTGCGACGCGAGGACGTAGGGATTCTCGGGGTCCAGCACCGCGGACTCGGGCGATTGTCCGAAGAAGTACTGCGGATGCCGCATGAGGTACTGATCCACCGGGTCCTCATAGGCAACGACGACCGCGAGCGAGGGCGCCTGCTTTCGGCCCGAGCGCCCCGCCTGCTGCCACGTGCTCGCGATGGTATTCGGGAATCCGACCAGGATCGAGGCGTCCAGCGTGCCCACGTCGATCCCAAGCTCGAGCGCGTTCGTCGAAATCACGCCGCGAAGCTCGCCATCGAAGAGCCGGCGCTCGATCGCGCGCCGCTCCTCCGGGAGGTAGCCGCCGCGATAGGGGCTCAGGAGATCCGCGAGACCGCCCCCGCCCTTCCTGTCCCGACCCTCCTCGCGCTCCAGCCTCTCGCGCGCGTAGCGGTAGATCAGCTCCGCGACGACGCGAGCTTTCGTGAAGACGATGGACTGGACGCCGCGCTTGAGAAGCGCGACCAGGATTCGCTCCGCGTCGATGGACGCACTCCGGCGCTCGGGAGCATCGGGCCCGTACTGGCGCGGGTTCCAGAGGACGAAGAGCTTGGGCCCGCGCGGCGATCCGTCCTGGTCCACGACGTGGACCTCGTCCCCCACGATGAGCTCCGCCAGCTCCTGCGGATTGCGCAGCGTTGCTGAGGACAGAAGGAACTGGGGTTCGGCGCCGTAATGACGCGCGATCCGGCGAAGACGCCGCAGAACGTTCGCGACGTGCGAGCCGAAGATGCCGCGATAAGTGTGGACCTCATCCACGACGACGAAGCGGAGCTTGGAGAAGAACCGCCCCCAGCGAGCGTGATACGGAAGGATGCCCTGGTGGAGCATGTCGGGGTTCGTGAGGATCGCGTTTCCGAACTCACGCAGCTTTCGCCTCGCGGACCCCGGCGTATCGCCATCGTAGGTCCCCGTCGCAAGCACGCGCCCGAGGTCGCGGGAGGCGTCCGCGAATCGCAGGAGCCCGCGTAGCTGATCCTGCGCGAGCGCCTTCGTCGGGAAGAGATAGAGCGCGGTCGCTTCCTTTTCGAGCAGCAGCCGCTCCAAGACCGGAATGTGATAGGCAAGCGACTTCCCCGAGGCCGTTCCCGTCGCGACCACGACGTGCTTCCCCGCACGCGCCAGATCGATTGCCTGCGCCTGGTGCGAGTAGAGTCGCATAATCTCCTGCGCATCGAGCACGGCGGCGAGCGCGCGAGGGAGTGGCTCGGCGAGCTCGCCGTAGCTGGCCGGGCGCGCGGGAAGCGACTCCGCGTGGACCAGCTCATGCTGACCGCGACCTCGATCGTGTCCGCGGTCGCCGGCGTCCTGGAGCGCGAGGAGCAGGGTCCGAAACTCCTCGAGCGTCTCGACACCCTGACGCGCCGGACGGGGCTCGGTCTCGAATAGATCCCCTAGCGGCCGGATCATGGTGAATTGTCCGCGTCGCGGTCTCGGGTGGTCGCCGCAATCCATGCCTCCTGGCGCTTGCGTTTCATGAAATCCACCCCGAACACGCGCTCGGCCTCATACTGGTTATGCGCGCTACACCTCAGTCGGAGGTTCTCCACAGTCGCCTTCCCGCCTCGAGCGAACGGGACAACGTGATCGAGCTCGATGAATCGGCGACACCTGCAACGGCCCCCAGTGATGCTGACAAAGGTGCAGCGACCTTCGTCGCGCCCCCAGACCGCGCGTCGGATCGCGGCGGGAATGTAGCGGGACGGTGTGCCCTCCTCGTGAGGGCGTTCGCGACGCAGCTCGCGTGTGCTGACGCCGAGCCTCCGCACTTCGAGTTGCGAGATCAGCGCGTCCAGGGCTCGATCGAAAACTCGAGCCAGGTCATCGGCTGGCATGGAATGACTGAGGAGGGCCTGCGCCTGACAGAGCTTGTCGTGGGTGCTCTTCGGAACCACGAATTGAAAGTGAAATCGTGGTTCTGCATGGACTTCCGAATTTGCTACTCGTCCCAGGACGAGCATTTCATTACGTACTTCCCCGGAGAGCCGGCCCGCCGCCGAAGGGAACGACGTTGCGCCGGGTTCCGCTGAGGCAAGCAGTGGCAATGCTGCCGCAGGTGGATCGCTAGGCTTCGGCGAAATCACTCTAATCTTGGCTACGGCGCTTGGGAGCGCATCAGACGAGGGGAAACGCTCGGCAAGGAACTGCTCCACCTCGATCTTGCGCTTGTGCGTGGACGCCTCAATCAACGCGTCCACGTTTTCGTACGTGAGATGGGGTGCGATCAGCGAAACCGCCGCGAGATTGACCTGCCCGTCCGCGAGCGCCGTGAAGAGCTTCGGGAACTGGCGCGCAGCACGCGCGGCACGGATCCGCCGGAAGGCGGCATCATCCGAATACCGCAGATGCTCCACGCAGAACGCGTGCATGGATGGATGCCCCGCCGGAACGTACAGTCGACGGGCGTCCACTTCCGCGATGTGGGCCAGCAGCGTGGCGGTCATGACGCGGTCACGGGCGGCAATGGCGCTGAGGTCGCGAAGCAGTACAGCGTCAGTGAGATGGGTCAAAGAGTAGCTCTGCATCGAAGCACCTCGACCGGGGCGGTTGGCCGGAGGAAGCGGGGGGCGGCGTTCGCAAGGGCGGGGGCGTTGGCAAGGCCAAGGCGATGGCCGGCCGCCGTGGTCCCGCACTGTCATGCAAGCATGTGTCACAGCAAACCTGTCTGCTCGGCCACCGCGGGCTCGGGTAGCTCGAGCAGCCTGCGCATGAGCTTCGCGCCCGTTGCCGCGTGCCCGGCGTGACAGTTGTTGAAGAACACGAATGTCTTCTGAGTCTTCTGATTCAGCTCACGGATCTTGTCGGCCCATTCCTTGAGCTCCGATTCCGAGTAGAGATAGTCATATCGCAACAGCCGGCGGTCGCGGGAAGGTGACGTGGCACCGGCCGCGCCGGGCGACTTCGTCCCGCGCACCGGCCTGTCCGCGGCCATGCCGGCGCCGCGCATTCCGGGCGCGCCGCGACCACGGACACCCTCCGATGCGCGATCGGCGGCGCCCTCGTCGCGCAGGTACCAGTTCCTCTTGTTCCTGCCATGAAACCGTACATATGCCAATGGCCCCGTGGCGCGGGCGACGCGCGGGAGCAGCCCAGGTAGGTCCGGCTCGTCCACGCTCACGTATCCCAGACTCTTCTTCTCGAGGAAATCGAACACGTCCTCGTGCATCCACGAGTTGTGGCGGAACTCGACGAAGAGCGGGATCCCCTCCATGCGCTCCTGAAACTCGACGAGAAACCGCTCCGTGTTGTCGGAGCGATGAAACGCCTGCGGGAATTGCGCCAGCACCCCGCCCAGCTTCCGTGCCCGCGCGAGAGGCGCCATGGCCGCATGAAACGCTTCGTAGAGCTCCGGGCTGTAGGACTGCTTATGCGTCATCTCCTGGTTCGCCTTGACGATGAACTCGAAGCCCGGAGGTGACTTTCGCTCCAGAGTGGCCATGGTCGAGGGGGGCGGGACGCGATAGTAGGTGGAGTTGATCTCGACGGACCCAAATTGGCGCACGTAGTAGTCGAACTGCCGCGTGCGCTCGAGCCCCGGCGGGTAGAAGACGCCGTCCCAGTCGGGAAAAGAGAAGCCGGAGGTGCCCAGGAGAATCATCGCGCCACACCCGTCGAATGCCCCGCCCCTGCGCGAGTCACCGCAACACCCCAGCCTTCACCAATGAATGCTCGCCGAATTTATCGCGCAGCGAATCCACAGCCTCGAGCATCTTCCGCCGATGCTCATCCGTCCCGAACAGGCTGTGCTGGTAGTGCCCCGCCGCGTTTACCAGCCCCGACATCGACACACCAATCAGCCGCAGCGGACGCCCGTCCCAGTGCTCGCCCAGCAGCAGCGAGGCTGTATGAAAAATCTCGTGTTCGTCATCCACCACCTCAGACAGCGCGCGCTGCCGGATCGTGGTGCGGAATTTTCCGTCGCGAATCTTCACCGAGACGATCCTTCCGAGGTAGTTGTCCGCGCGGAGCCGCCGCCCCACCATGTCGCTCAGGCGCAGGAGATGCGCCAGGAGCGCATCGCGATCGCCGATGTCCTCGTCGAACGTGATCTCGTGCCCCATCGATTTCACCGGAACTCCGTCGTAGTACGGCACCACCGGAGTCTCGTCCTGGCCGAGGGCCGCCTCCTGCATGTGCTCTCCGTTCAGGCCGAAGTGGTAGGTCAATAGCTCACGGGGGAACCTCGCGAGCTGCCCGACTGTCGCGATTCCCAGTTTCGCGAGCGAATCGCGGGTCTTCTCGCCGATTCCCCAAAGCTCCTGGACGCCGCGATCCCAGAAACGCTCGCGGAAGCGCTCGAGCGTGAGCACCGTGAGGCCACGGGGTTTCTGCACCCCGCTCGCCATCTTGGCGACGTATTTGTTCGGCGCCACGCCGATCGTCGCCGTCAATCCGACGCGCCGCAGCACCGCACGCTGGATCGCGTGGGCGACCGGAATCGCCGAATCCAGAAGGTGCGCTGGATCGCGCTCCTCCGCACCGGGCCGGCCGGTCCACCCCACCTGAGTGAGATCCAGAAACGCCTCATCGATGCTGAACGGCTCGACCGCGGGCGTGAAAGTCTTCAGAACATCGAGGACTTGGAGCGAGGTGTGGACGTACTTCTGGGGATTACCCTCGACGCAGACCGCGTTCGGACAGAGACGCAGCGCCTCCGCCATGGGCATGCCGGCATGGATTCCATAAGGACGCGCCGCGTAGCTCGCCGCCGCCACGACGCCGCGCCGCTCGAGATCCCCGCCCACCAGGAGCGGCTTCCCCTTGAGGCGCGGATTCAGCTTCTCCTCGACCGAGGCGAAAAACGCGTCCATGTCGATGTGCAGGACGACGCGCATGATGCCTCAACCGACCAGGTCCACTGGTTTGACCCGATTGAGCTTGATCATGACATTATGGTAGTGCACATTTGTGCAGGCGTCAAGGGCGACATATTGATTAAATATCAAGGATTGACGTAGAATGGCCGATGAACTGGTAGAGCCGATCAAGCCCGAGGAAGCCAAGCGGCTGATTCTCCAGATCCTCAAGTCCGGGACAGTCACCTACTCCCGCCACGCGAAGGAGGAGATCCTCGCCGACAACATGACCACGCTCGACTGCGAGAACGTGCTGCGTGGAGGCGTCGTCCTGCCCGGCGAGTACGAGAACGGGAGCTGGAGATACAAGGTCGAGACCGATCGCATGGCGGTCGTCATTTGCTTTCGATCCAAGACACAATTGGTCCTTGTAACGGCCTGGAGAAAAAAGAAATGAAGTGCACCGAATGCGGCACGACAATGAAAACCCAGCGGGAAAACTATCGATACGACGAGTCCGGACTCAAAAAGGTCACGCTGGTCGGGATCGAGGTCAGTCGCTGCCCGCGGTGCGGCAACTACGAGGTCTCGATCCCGCATATGGAAGACCTCCATCGTCTTATTGCCCGCGCCGTCATCGAGAAGACCACCCGACTTACCAGCGAGGAAGTGCGATTCTTGCGCAAGAGCCTAGGATGGTCGGGGGTCGATTTCGCGCGGAACATGGGGGTCACGGAGGAAACCGTGTCGCGCTGGGAGAACGGTGCGGTCCCGATTGGGCCGCAGGCGGACCGCCTCCTTCGTCTCATGGTCGCCCAGGGTCGATTGACGACCACCTATCCTACGGAACGGCTCTCGCAGATCAACCCGAAGAAGGCCACGCCAGCGCGGCTCCAGATCGAGGCTCGCGACGATCAATGGGAGCTCGTGGCGGCCTGAAGCTGCTAAGGCGCTCGGCCATGGCGTCTCCGATGCGGCCCCTCATCCGAGTCCGGCTGCTCGTCCAATCAGAAACAACCCTGCCCCGACGACTAAGGCTCCGATGGCTCGCGCAACGCCATCACCGGCCGGAGCGATACGTTCGACGGTGATCGCCGCCGCCACGAAAGCCATCGCGCGCATGTCCATGACCCCGATGACCAGGAGGATCGCCATCAGACCGAAACAGCACCGAACGCACTGAAGTCCGAGGCGCACGCCTTGTCGCCATGCCGTGCCGACGTCGGCCGGCAGCGTAAGGCCGTGCCCGGGTGCCTCCCGGTAGCAGGCCAGGTGACGCGCCTTCCAGGCGGTGAACTGGAGCGCGCCGGCGAGCAGGACGACGACTCCGACCGCGATCGGAACGGCGCGCGCCAGCGCCGGCTGCCGCATCTCGATTGCCGCCAGTGCGATGCCCAGCGGAAAAGCGGCCATTCCGAAGGCCGCCCATACGAGGAAGTACCCGACTCCCACGATCGCCGTCAGCCAGCCGAGGCGCCTCTCGCCGACAGGCCGCGGACCGAGGCGGATCTCGCCTGTCCCGGCAAAGGCCTGGCGGTAGCGCCGCAGCATCGGGACCAACGACGGCAGCATCATCGCCACCATCATCACGACCCACATGCCCAGGAACGACGCCGCGGCGCCGGGCCACGTCTGACCGGGCATCCGCATCCACGCCATCGGCATCGTCCAGCCGCCGGGCATCGGCATCCCGCCCATCGTCGACATGGACGCGCACCAGACGATCGTGACCGCCGCGCTGGCTGCGAAGAGCAGCGCCGAGACGCCGAGGAAGGCGTACTGCGAGGCTCGCTCGGAAGTCATCCTTCGCGATCTCCCGCTTCGCAGCCGCGCCACGATCCCACGACCTCGCTCAGCCCGTGGGGTACTCGTCGTGTCGGCGCCACCAGAGGTCCTTCTCGTTGCGTCCCTTGGGAGCACGGTCGAGCCACTGGTACGTGCTCCAGAGGACGTCCACCCCGCGCGCAAAGGCGGAATAGGTGTGGTAGACGACTCCATCCTCGAGCGCGAACGCGCTCATGCCCGGCCGCTCGCGGACATACGTGGCCGGATCGGTTCCCGTCATGCTCGCGAAGAGGACGACGCCTTCAGGGGGAGCCACCGCCCCCTCGGGCGGCGAGGCAGGCTCGCGCTGGTAGTTGTACTCGACGAGGCCCGCACGCTCCTGCTCCTTGGACTGCAGATCCGTTGAAGCCGTCGGCGATCGCCGAGCAGGCCGGGCAGCCGGCGGTGTAGTCGGGCCCGAACATGAAGTGGTAGACGAGAAGCTGCGAGCGCCCTCGGAAGAGGTCCGCCAGCGAAGCGCTCCCCTCCTCGGTCTCGAATCGATACTCCTTGTCGATCCGAACCCACGGCAGCTCCTGCCGCCGCCGCGCCAGCTCGTCGCTGCGCCGCGTCAGCTCCTTCTCATCCTTGAGCAGCTCGAGCCGCGCGGTGAGCCACTCCTGGCGTGTCCCGGTTCTGCTTTTCGTCGTGGCCATCTCTCCCTCCTTCGGATGTTGTCGGCGCCGCACATAATTCTAGCGCCGGGGTCCGTCAAGATGTGGGAGAGACAGGCATCGCCTTCGATCGCGCGGAGATTTTCTAATGGCGTACCGTGATCGGGAATGGGGCGAACTTCACCCTTCCATCCAGACGCGGGTGAGCTGCCAGGTCATGTCCTTCGCGTTGTAGCAGATCTCGTAGTAGTCCGAGCTGTCCGCCAGGAGTGCGAAATAATGGATTTTGTTCTGCCCCTCGTGGCGGACCCAGTCGCCCGTCACTTTCGCGACCTTCACGATCTTGTTCTTCCAGCGGAATCGGATGGGGCGCATCTTTCCGTTTCCGAACATCGTGATGACTTCGATGGGGTCGTGGATGGATTCGATCATGAAGTACCCATCGTTTGGCTTGGGAAAAGAG
>VBOR01000115.1 GCA_005893165.1 Candidatus Eiseniibacteriota bacterium
CCCCCTGGATCGCGTCCAGCACCGGCGTAAAGGTCTGCTCCTCGTCCAGGTCGTTGCTGGCGTAGATCTCGTTGATGCTCCCATTGTGCGCGATGGTCGAGGCGCTGCCGAGGTCCGGCATCTGCTTCATGTTCACGGTGAAGAGCTTGTCATCATAGAAAGCCGGCATCTGGCTCGCGGAGCCGTTGGTGCTCGAGGCTTGGATCGGCGCCGCGGGATCCGTCGCGGAGGCGCTGGCGCGCAGCGTACCCTGCTGTGGAGCGGTGGTGGGACTCATGCTCCCATGGTGCGAGCACGCGCCGCAGAAGACACCGACCAGGACGAGCAGGATGGAAGTGAGAACGAGGGTGGGGATCGATTTCCGTCCGAGTTCCATGGCGTCACTCCTTGGTTGCGATGGACGATGATGGACACGCACGACGAAACGGACAGGGGGACAACTCATAGATGCTAACCACAGCTGTGGCGGTGCGGTTTTGGATAAAATAGGGGAGCGTGACCTGGGTCACACTCTTCGGCGCGCGATGCGATATTGGGTTGCCCTGACATCGCTTCCGTGAACTTGCATCGAGACCTTAGCTCAACCGCAGCTGATCGAGGACCGGAGAGGTGAGCCGCCCCACGGAACGCCGCGCCCCGACACACTTCTGGCTCCTGGCCTTTCTCCTCCTGACCGCTTCTTTCTACCTCTTGACGCTTCGTCCTGGCCACGATTGGGGCGACGATTTCGCCCAGTATATTCACCACGCAAAGAACATCGCACTCGGGCTCGATTACACCCAGACCGGATACATCTGGAATCCGAGATTCCCGGAGCTTGGCCCGCCGACCTATCCTCCGGTCTTTCCGCTGTTGCTCGCCCCGATTTATGCGGCGCGGGGATTGGATCTCGGAGCCATGAAGGTCATCGTCACGCTGTGTTTCGTCGCGGCGCTCTATTTCATCGCGCTCACGTTCCGCCCGGTGCTGCGGCCACGCTACGTGCTCGTTCTCCTGATCCTGATTGGGCTGAATCCCTATTTCTGGAGACTCAAAGATAGCGTTCTCTCGGACCTGCCCTTTCTTCTTTTCATCTACCTTTCCCTCTGCCTCATCGCGAGGCACCCTGGACCGGGGCGGCTCCGCGCGCGGACCATCCTATTCGCGACGGTTCTCGGTGCCTCTTGCTATCTCGCCTACGGCACGCGAGCCCTGGGAGTGATCCTCATCCCCTCTCTTCTCCTCACGGATTGGCTGCGCTGGCGACGGATCACCTCGATCAGCGTCGTGGCCGTAGCGACGTTCGTCGTGATGGCGGCAGTCCAATCCACCGTGACGCACTGGGACACGGGATACGCCTCCGTGTTTCGTCTCGAGCCTCACCGGATCGCGACGAATTTCGCGGAGTACGCGAGCTATCTATCAGGATTGTGGAGCAACGCATGGTGGCGACCCGGAGATTGGGTGCTGCTTGTTCTTTTCGGGATGTTGGGTGCCGTGGGGTTCTGGCGGCGCGTGCGATCCGGACGCGTGACGGAGTTGGAAGTCTTCGCCGTGCTCTACGCGCTCGCGATCCTACCGTGGTTCGAGGTACAAGGGCGATATCTCGTTCCCTTGATGCCGCTCTACATCGGGTACGCGCTGGTGACTGTCCAGGGCGCCGCATCGCACCGGTGGCGCGGAACCCTTCTGCTGGGGCTCGTAGCACTCGCCGCCCTGGGATTCTTCAGTGAATACTTGGTCCTCATGAAGGACCGCGGGCCGGAAGGGGTGGGGAGCGCCAATGCTCGGCTTCTGTGGCGCGCCGTCGAGCGGAATACCGATTCGAGCGCGGTCGTGGTCTTCCAGAAGCCGAGGGCACTCGCCCTCTTTACAGACCGGCACACGACCGGGATGCAAAGGTCGGGGGACGATCGCGATCTCTGGGATTATCTATCACGCGTCGGCGCGTCTTTCGCCATCCTGGGTCCGAGTGATTCGAACTTCGTATACCAGGCCCGGCTCCGCCGGCTCATTGCGGAGTACCCGGGGCGATTCCAGCTGATCTATCGGAATCCGGACTTTTCCTTGTACCGCATCCGGGCCAGGGGGGAGCGCGTGAACTCCCTCTCGCCGAGCGACTTCCACCGAATTCCCGTCAAGGTGCACGCGATTCGTGTCGAAAGACCCAGGAGCGTGTCCTATCCCTGATTGCCCAAGGAGTCCTCCGCGTGCCGCTGCGTCCCAAAATCCTGGCGGTCGATGACGACCCGACGAACCTCGCCATCATCGAGGAACTTCTCGGAGACGAATACGACGTCACGACGTTGTCCGACGGGCGGGCAGCTCTGGACACCGCCAAGCAGCTGAAGCCGTCTCTCGTTCTTCTCGACATCATGATGCCCGTCGTCGACGGGTACGAGTTGTGCGAAATGCTGCGCGCGGAGCGGACCCTCAGGCACCTCAAGGTGGTGCTCGTATCCGGGAATGCAAAGATCGAAGAACGCGCACGCGGATTTGAGGCCGGCGCCGACGATTACATCGTGAAGCCGTTCTCGCCCGACGAATTTCGCGCCAAGGTACGGATCTTCCTAAGATTGAAATCCGTGGAAGAGGTGGACGACTTCCAGAGCAGGCTGCTGACGCTTCTCGGCCACGAGCTCCGAACCCCTTTGACTGAGATTTTCGCGCCTGCCGAGATGCTCTCCGCCGAGGACCCGGTGAGCGATGCGGACCGTCGGAGTCTCGCGGGAATCATCCTGACGGGCGCCACCCGCCTCCTCCGATTCATAGACAGCGCAACCTTCCTCGCCTCCATTCGGAGCGGACAGGTCTCGATGGAGTGTGTCGCGACCGATTGTGTCCCCCTGGTCCATCAGGCGATTACATCCGCTGGCGATCGACTCGCGGCACGAGGTTGCAGGGTGCAGATCGAGGGTCCCGCGACCCTTGTCGGCCGCATCCACCCGGGCCATCTCTTCATGATCTTCGAATCCATCCTCGACAACGCGATCCGCTTCAGCCGACGTGACGACTGCATTCGGATTCGGATCGGAGCCGACCCGCTGCAGCCCTTTGTCTCATTCCTGGACCAGGGGCCGGGAATCGACCCCGATCACGTCGCTACGCTCTTCGACGGACTCGACGTGCCGGACGTGAACTACCAGTCGACGGGCCACGGCCTGAGCCTCGTGATCGCGCACAGCCTCATCTCGGCCATGGGTGGAGATCTCTCGGTCGAATCCAGGGTGGGGCACGGTTCTGAGTTCCGGGTTACGCTCCCCTTCGTCCATCAGTCCGTCGGAATGCTCCGGTAAGCCGAAGGGGTCACGTACTTTCCCGCACGGTAGCCGGTTCCCGACCCGCGCCCCACCGCTTGCCGAGATCCCTCCCAAACTAAACATCACCCCCCGAACTACCGATCGATTCAGGGAATAGGTCTGCCGACATCCTCCCACGCCCGAGGACCCTGCATGGAACGCACTCGCGTTCTGGTCGTCGATGACGAAACAACGGTCCAATACGTCCTGACGACGCTGCTCCAAAAGGAGGGCTACGAGACCGAGTCGGCCGGATCTGCGGAGGAGGCGCTCACGAAACTCGAGAGGGGTCCGATCTCCGTCGCGTTCCTCGACATCGTTCTCCCCGGGCTGAACGGACTCAACCTCCTCGACCGGATCAAGGAGCGCGAACCGGACGCGGAGGTCATCGTGATGACCAGCCAATCTTCCTCGAAGACCGCCGTCGACGCACTCCGCAAGGGAGCCTACGACTACATCGACAAGCCCTTCGAGTTGGACCACGTCATCGCCGTCGCCGAGCGCGCAGCGTCGCGGCGGCGCCTCCGTCTGGAGAACCGGCGCCTTCAGGAAGAGCAGGTGCGGCAGAACAAAGCTCTGGAAGAGGCCGTGAAGCGCCTGGGCTCTCTGAATTCCGCGGGCACGGCCCTCGCTGCCATTACGTCCATCGAAGATCTCCTCGACTTCATCGTGGAGCTGGTCTCGAAGGAGCTCGACGCGGATCGCGTGTCGCTGATGCTCATCAACGAGCAAGGCACGGAGCTCTCGATCGCCGCGTCCCGCGGCCTCGACAGCACTATCGTGACCCAGACCCGAGTGCCGCTCGGGGCGGGAGTCGCCGGCCGCGTGGCCAGGGAGGGGAAGCAGCTCTACTCGAACGGCGACCCGGCGGACCCGACGGTGGAGGCCGGGGGACATCCCGGCGCCCACGGGCCCTTCGCCTCCATCCCGATTTCCGTCAGCGTTCCCATCCGGACGCTGAAGAACGTGCTGGGGGTCCTCAACGTCACGGGCAGGCGGGAGAGCAGGCCGTTCGACCGAGAGGATTGCTCGTACCTCTCGGCTCTTGCGGGCCAATTGGCCGTCGCTCTGGAGCGCGCGCGCCACGCGGACAGCCTGCAGGCCGCGTACGACACTCTGCGGCGCGCTCAGGACGAGCTGGTCACAACCGGCCGTCTCAAGGCCATCGGAGAGATGGCGGCCGGTGTGGCCCATGACTTCAACAACCTCTTGAACGGAATCCTTGTCAACAGCCAGCTGATTCAACGCGACCTGGACCAGGACGGCGTCTCGCCCGACCGCCTTCGGAAGCAGGCCGGCATGGTCGAGAAGCTCGCGCTCCAGGGCGCGGATACGGTGCGGCGGCTCCAAGATTTCGCCGGAATTCGAAAGGACAGGCCCACCGAGCGGGTGGACCTCAATGACGTCGCCCGCCGGGCGGTGGAGCTGACGACTCCCAAGTGGCAAGCCGAGCTGGGGGCGTCAGGAATATCCATCGAGATCGAGGTTTCCCTTCCATCGGTCCCTGCCATTACCGGAAACGTCCGCGAGCTGACGCAGGCGGTCAGCAATCTGATCTTCAACGCGGTCGAGGCCATGCCCGCGGGCGGATGGATCCGGATCGTCACGTCCGGGGACGACCGAGGTGTCCGGCTCACCGTGTCCGACACCGGCTGCGGGATGAGCCAGGAAGTCCAGGACCGCCTTTTCGAAAACTTCTTCACGACCAAGGCTCATGGACAGGGGCTCGGTATGAGCGTCGTGCGCGGGATCATCCGGCGCCTGGGCGGAGAGATCGAGATCGAAAGCCGTCCGGGCGAAGGCGCATCGATCGCCCTCGTCTTCCCACCGGCGGGCCCGCCCGCGACCGCCGGCGAGCCCACGATCTCGGTCCATTCCGACGTCCCCACGAAGCGCGGGAAGATCCTGGTCGTCGATGACGATGAAATAAACCGGGAAATCTGCGTCGAGGTGCTGGAGCCGCTCGGCCACGAAATCCACAGCGCGTCCAGCGGGGTTGAGGCGGCGGAACTGATCACCCGCGACCGCTTCGATCTGGTGATTACCGATTTGAGCATGCCGGGGGCGTCGGGATGGGACGTCGCGAGGCAGGTGAAGGCAGCGTCCCCCTCCACGCGCGTCATGCTCCTGAGCGGTTGGAGCGTTCAGCAGGATCCAGAGCAGACCAAGGCCGCGGGAATCGACCTGGTGCTGTCGAAGCCCGTCCAGGTCCATGAGCTGGCCCAGGCCGTCCAGCGTCTCCTCCTCGACCAGCGGCAGGGCGCTCAACCTGTCGGAGCGAAGTCGAGGCGAGTCCCATGAAGTCCCGGCGTCTCTCGCTCGCCAAGGCGGCGGTGCTTCTCTCGGGTACTTTGGCCATTCTTTGCACGGCCGCCACCAACGCCACGGCCCTCACCATCGTGCGTTATCTCGAAGGACTCGGGGACGGCAGCGACGTCCCCGTCGCGCAGCTGAAGGCGCCCGCTCCCACTCGCACGACGCTCGCCAACTACGACCCAGCGCGGGACGCGTTTCCCGGACTCTGGATTCAAAAGGGAGGCGCCGGGGTCGGCGAAAGCAATCCGACCAAATACCAGCTCTGGCTGACCGGCGGGGGCGGATTCACGCTCAACGGGTTGGTGTCCAACACGATTTGGACCGCGATGCAGAATTTCGACGTAAGCAGCGCGGGCTCGGTCGTTGCCTATCTCGTCGAGTGTAATCCCGACGGGACCGGATGCGTGCAGATCGCTTCGACGACCGTGACCCGGGCCGATTGGGACGTGGGCGACACCGGAACATGGATTCAAGACACGTTCAATTTCGGATTCGTGAATTACACGCTGGGTCCGGGCAAGGCGGTCGGCTTCAAAGTGATGGTCGGCGCCGCTTCCGGCGGCGACATGTGGTTCGCCTACGACACTACGACCTATCCGGCATGGGGCCAGCTGGTGATCCTGGCCCCGGGGATCTCGGTGAACCCGACCTCCGGCCTCACGACGACGGAGGGTGGCGGGACGGCGACGTTCACCGTGGTGCTCGATAGCGCGCCGTCGGCGAACGTGACCATCGGACTCTCGTCGAATGATCTGACCGAGGGGACGGTGTCTCCGGCCTCGGTGACCTTCACCCCGGGGAACTGGAGCACGGCGCAGACGGTGACGGTGACGGGGGTGAACGACTTCGTCGCCGACGGCAACGTGCCGTACACGATCGTGACAGCCCCCGCGACCAGCACGGACGGAAGCTACAACGGGATGAACGCGCCGGACGTGGCGGTGACGAATACCGACGACGACACCGCAGGGATCTCGGTGGTTCCGACATCCGGTCTCACGACGACGGAAGGCGGCGGGACGGCGACATTCACGGTGGCGCTCACGAGTCAGCCCACGGCGAACGTGACGATCGGGCTCTCGTCGAGCGACCTGACCGAGGGGACGGTGGCACCCGCCTCGTTGACGTTCACGCCGGCGAGCTGGAACACGGCGCAGACCGTGACCCTGACGGGCGTGAACGACTTCGTCGCCGACGGCAACGTGGCCTACACGATCGTGACGGCGGCCGCGACCAGCACGGACCCTGGCTACAGCGGGAGGAACGCGCCCGACGTGGGCGTGACCAATACGGACGACGACACCGCGGGGATCACGGTCATCCCGACCTCCGGACTGACCACGACGGAAGGGGGCGGCACGGCCACGTTCATGGTGGCGCTCACCAGCCAGCCCACGGCGAATGTGACGATCGGGCTCTCGTCGAGCGACCTGACCGAGGGGACGGTGGCTCCGGCCTCGGTGACCTTCACGCCGGCGAACTGGAATACAGCGCAGACGGTGACGGTGACCGGGGTGGATGACTTCGTCGCGGATGGGGCCGTGGCGTACACGATCGTGACCGCGGCCGCGACGAGTACGGATCCTGGCTACAACGGGATGAACCCCGCGGACGTGGCGGTGACGAATACGGATAACGACACCGCCGGGATCTCGGTGATTCCGACCTCGGGCCTCACGACGACCGAAGGGGGCGGCACGGCCACGTTCACGGTGGTGCTCACGAGTCAGCCCACGGCGAACGTGACGATCGGGCTCTCCTCGAGCGATCTGACCGAGGGGACGGTGGCTCCGGCTTCCGTGACCTTCACGTCAGGAAACTGGAACACGGCGCAGACGGTGACGGTGACCGGGGTGGACGACTTCGTCGCGGACGGCAACGTGGCGTACACGATCGTGACCGCGGCCGCGACGAGTACGGACCCGGGCTACAACGGGATGAACCCGGCGGACGTCGCCGCGACAAACACGGACAACGACACCCCGGGAATCACGGTGATTCCGACCTCCGGCCTCACGACGGCCGAATCGGGCGGCACGGCGACATTCACCATGGCGCTCACCAGTCAGCCGACGGCGAACGTGACGATCGGACTTTCGTCCAGCGACCTGACCGAGGGGACGGTGGCTCCCGCCTCCGTGACCTTCACACCGGCGAACTGGAACGCGGCGCAGACCGTGACCGTGACGGGCGTGGACGACTTCGCCGTGGATGGCAACGTGGCCTACACGATCGTGACGGCGGCCGCGACCAGCACGGACGCGAGCTACAACGGGCTGAACGCCGCGGACGTCGCCGTGACCAACCTGGACGACGACACAAGCTCCGGGGTCGACCTTCGGCTGACCGCGGACCGGGACCCGGTCGAATCCGGCCAACCGGTACGCTACACATTGGAAATTCGAAATCGCACTTCGATCAACCTGGCCAATTTCGTGGTTCAGAACGAGCTGCCTCCGCGTTTCGGATACCTCCCCGGCAGCTCCACGCGCGACGGGCGCGCGATCGCCGATCCCACCGGCTCGCGTTTCCAGCAGTTCAGCCTGGACACCCTGGCCGCGTTCACCGACCTGAATGGAGATGGCCAGGCCGGTCCCGGCGAGCCCGGGTATCTCGCCCTGAGCTGGGTGCTCGTACCGGGCGCGAGCGCGACGCCGGGCGCCTACCTGGATGCCGCCGTTGCCTTCGCCGGCTGCTCCATGTGCGGCGCCTCGGACCGGGCCGAAGCGACCGTCCATGTGGCCGAGGATGCCTTCCTCGCGCGCGGGACGATCGTGGGCCGCGTCTTCGAGGACTCCAATCGGGACGGCCTCCAGGGTCGAGACGAGCGGGGGCTCCCGGGAGCCACGGTAATCCTCGCCGACGGAACCAAGGTGAGCACGGACGCCGAATTCCAGCGGCACTCCGTCGAGATCGGCCGTCATGCCGTGAGCGGCCTGGCGATCGTGACCGATGAAATCGATCGAAGCGCGAGCGTCGCCGGAAATGCGCTCCGCGCCGCCCTGGTCGTGAACGGAATGGCCGTGCGCCTCCGCACCGTCGACGCGCGTCTCTCCGGAGGCGGCCTGAACGAGGTGCTGCGTCTCGACGGGGACCGCCTCCGGGAGTCCGCCGTCTTCGCGCTCGAGGCGAGCGACACGTCCTCCCTTCGCGACTGGGCTCTCGACGTCCGCGATCCCCGGGGAGAGGTGCTCTGGTCGACGAAGGGACAGGGAGCGCCGCCGCAAGCGTGCCCTTGGGACGGGACCGGGTCGGGGTCGTCGAGGCTCGAGGGGGGCAACGTCTACGAGTATCAGCTGCGGGTCACCTACGAGGACGGCCTGGAAATCCGAGGCCCCCGCCGCGCCTTCGGTGTCGATCGCGGCACCTCGATCGCCATGACCATGACCGGGGACTCCTTCGAGGCCGGCCGCGCCGTGCTCACCCCGCCGGCGCTGCGGGCCCTGGCGGAGTTGGCGAAGGCGCTCCGGCGTTCTCCATCGGAACGGGTCGTCGTGGAGGGGCATACCGACTCGATAGGCTCCGCGGCCGGGAATGTTGCTCTTTCGCGGGCTCGCGCGGAAGCGGCCGTCCGGTACCTGGCCGAGCGCGAGCGGATTCCCCGCTCGAGGCTGGTCGTGCTTGCCTTCGGGCAAACGCGTCCCGTCGCGAGCAACGCGACGCCCGAGGGCCGCGAGCTCAACCGGCGCGTTGAGATCCACGGCCAGGGCACGGAAGTCCAGAGAGCGCGGCTCTACGACGTCTACCGCGGCGAAGCCTCATCGCGCATTGGCAGTCTCTCGGTTCCCGTCGATTCCGCGGGACGATTTTCCTGCTCGGTGCCGTTGCCCCCAGGCGACACGCTGGCCGTTACCTTGAGCGACAGGCAGGGGCGGACCACCAGCGCGTTCGTTCGGCTCCCACGCCTCGAGATCCTCGAGCCCCGTGGCGAGGTGAGGGTCCCCTTCGGAGGGACGGCGCCGGGCGTGACGGCGGGACCGCACGGGGCCGCCAGCGGCCCGCCACAGGTGGCCGGGCTTGGAGCGGCGCCGCGGGAGCAGGCCGCCGCCCATGTCCAAGTCTCCGGAAAGACCGATCCCGGGAATCGGGTCGAAGTCGACGGCGTCGTGGTTCCGGTCGCGCGGGACGGAGAATTCAGCAGGGAAGTCCCCCTGCACCTCGGTGAGAACGGCATCGCCCTGGTGGTTCGCGATCCTCTGGGCACGCTTCGCGTGGCCAATCTGATCGTTCGGGTTCTCGACCATGCGGATGAAGGGCGTGACGTCGTGGTCGTGGACCGCATCCCGGGCCTGAGCGTGGCCTTGCCGCCTGAGGCTTCCGTGCTCTCCTGCACCGAGCTCCGCCTCTCCGGACGGACCCAGCCGGGGCACCGCGTGTGGGCGAACGCGGAGTCGCTGCATGTCGCCGACGATGGCGCCTTTTCCGGAACGGTGACGTTGCCGGAAGGGAAGAGCAGCCTGAAGATCGCCGTGGAGGACCCCGAGGGACACCGCGGAGAGATCGATCGACCGGTCGATGTTCGATCCAGGCGGCTCTTCCTCGTCGCGCTCGCCGACGGCGTCATCGGAAAGACGAGCGGCTCCGCCCTCCGTGGAGCCGGCCAGAGCGAGGGTGTCTGGACCGAGGGGCGCCTCGCCTACCACCTGAGAGGTTGGATCGGGGGCCGCTACCTGGTCACCTCGGCGTTCGACACGCGCCGGAGGCAGTTCGGGTCGCTCTTCAAGAATCTCGACGACGCCGGCCGCGACCGGCTTCTCGTCAACCTCGATCCCGATCGTCTCTACCCGGTCTACGGAGACTCGAGCGCCGTCGCGTACGGAGCTCCGGGAGGCGGACGCTTCTTCCTGGCCGTCGAGGGAGAGGCGTTCCGAGCCTCCGTCGGAGATTTTCCGATCTCCATCGACGAGGTGGAGCTGGCGGCGTTCCATCGGACTCTCTACGGGGCCCAGATCCACATGGGTCGTCCCGCCGGAGCGCCGAACCAAGGAACGTCCCTGACCGCATTCGGAGCCGCCGCGCGCGACGTGCACGTGCGAGACGAGATTCGCGCGACGGGAGGATCCCTCTATTACCTGAGCCATCGGGAGATTCTCGAGGGAAGCGTTCAAGTGTCGCTCGTCGTGCGCGACCGGAACACCGGGCTCCCGCTCGTGCGCGTCAGGCAGCAGCGCGGCGTCGACTTCAGCGCCAAGGAGTTCGAGGGGAGGCTTCTCTTCACGCGGCCCATTCCGAGCGTCTGGGACGACGGCTCGCTTGTGGATGGCGACCCGCTCCACGGTCAGCCGGTGACGATCGAGGCGGAGTACGAAGCTCGCGGATCCGTGGGAGAGCGCGCCGCCGTGGGGGGGCGCTTCCGACAGCCCATTGGTTCATTCCTCGCGGTGGGCGGGACGGTCCTCCAGGACGAAAACCGGGCCAGCCCCTACCGGCTCTGGAGCGGAGACACCGAGGTGAAGCTCGGCGCCCACGCGCGGATCGTGGGGGAGATCGCGCAGAGCCAGGGAGTTGGCGGCGGAACGTTCGTCAGCGAGGACGGCGGTCTGTCCTTCGCGGATACGGATTCCGCGAGCGCGAATCGCGGCGGCGCCTGGAAGGTGGCCGCCGATCTCGACGTCGGCGAATGGTTTCACAGACCGGGCCGAGTCAAGATTGGGGGCTTTGTTCGACGGTCGGAGCCGGGATTCACGGGCGCCAACGATCCCGGCGGTCTGGGCTTCGTCCGCCACGGAGGGCAGGTTGCGCTCGAGACGGGCCGATGGGGCTCGTGGGGGGTCCGATACAACCGTGAACAGCGGCTCGGAATCGGGCTGGGCGACAGCGCCGCCGTCCGCGACGTGAACCTCGTCGGAATCCAGTGGCGCCGCGACGCCGGCCTGTTCGGCGCCGCGTCGGAATTCGAGCACCGCACCGTGGACTCCGTCAGCGCGGAGAGGACCACGTCGCAAACAGGCGCGGCCCGCCTCTGGTGGCGCCCGGTCCGGCCCATCCGGACGACGGCCGAAAGGCAGCAGACTCTCTCGGGTCCGGCAAACCATCGCACCTCGCTGGGTCTGGAATGGTGGCCGCATCCGTCCCTCGCCCTGGAATTGCGGGGCTCGGACGGCTCGACGGGACGGGCCGTTCGCGGAGGCGTCGCGCTCACCGTGGCCGGAAACCAGATCTACGTTCGCGAGGAGCGAAACGAAGGGATGGGCGCGCGCACCGGCTCGACGCTCTTGGGCGCGCAATCCGCACTGGGGCCGATGGGCCGGACCTACAGCGAGTACCGTTGGCTTCACGACGCCAACGAGACGGGCACGCAGTCCGTGATCGGCGTCGAGCAGGGGTGGCGCTACGCCTCCGGGCTTCTCCTGAGGCTGAGCGGAGAGCACTCCGCCCGCGACCGGTCGGCCGGCGGCGGGTCGCGGGTCGCGCTCTCCTCCGACCTCAGCTACCGGGGGCGACTCCCGATCGCCGCCACCACACGGGGAGAATATCGGGTCGACGGCGCCGGCGGCCGCCAACGGCAAGTGCTCACCTCGAGCGGGCTCGAGTGGAGCCTCGTCTCGGGAATCTCATTGCGCGGGGACTATCGGCTCAGTTTCACCAGAGACCGCGTGGCGGGAAGCACTCCCGCCCGGTACGAAGAGCGGAGCTTCGGCGTCGCGTACCGGCCGGCACGCTCAGATCGCGTGGAGGGTCTCGCCCGGTGGACCCTTCTGAGAGACAGGCGGTTCTCGGCGCCGGGCGATACGACGCTCACCGAGACCACGCTCGGCGTGACCGCGCTCGAGGCCACCGTGCGAATCCTGCCCGGGTTCGACTGGGTCGGAAAGGCAGCCACGCGAATACGGGGGGACTCTCGAGGTGTCCTCGGGACGGGCACGACCCACAGTGTGCTCTGGGCCCAGCGTCTGGAGTATTCGGTTCGAAAGCCCTTCCGCTATGGGGCTGAGTATCGGGTCCTCTCGCAGCGTGAGGTCGGGGACCGGAGCGCCGGGTGGCTGAACGAAGTCTCGTGGGATCCCGCGCCGAATTTCCGCTTCGGCGTCGGCTACAACTTCACGCACTTCTCCGGCGACCCGCTCCAGACCGGTCCCGAGAGCTCGCATGGGTGGTTCCTGCGTGCCCAGAGCCGCTACTGACATGGCGCCCGATCCGGCCGCTCCGCCGAGCAAGGTCACCGGTCGCTCCCGGCTCTCGGGCACGGGAAAGCTCCTCCTCGAGGTGTTCGTGGCGATCGTAATGACGCTCGCATGCTTCTCCGGCTTCCTGGCCCTGCTCAGCGTCGCGTTCCCACCCGGGGACGACATGCGGACCCTCATGTCCGGTCTTCGGCTGACCGGGCCACGAGAGGCATCGAACCGATCGCTGGCGGCGGAGCTGCTCGATCCCATCGCGTCCGCCTCGTCCCCGGTCGCGAAGCTCACGGTGAAGCGCCGGGACGTGAAGCGCCGCCTGGCGGGCCAGATTTCCTGGAGCCGGGCCTCGTCGGGACTCGAGCTTCACGATCGGGACGCGGTCCAGACCGGCCCCGATGGACAGGCAACCATCGAGTTCGGACCGAAGGTCGCGGTCCAGGTCGATGAGAACGCCTTGGTGGTCGTCAGCGGCCTGCACCTGGAAGCGGACCCGATCGATTCGCCGCGGGGCCTCCTCCTGCTGCAAGGCGATCTGTCCGCGCAAATCCGGGGATCCTACCAGGCGCCGATCCTCGTGGAGATTCCTGCCGGCCGTGCACTCTTGCAATCCGCGTCCAGCGGTACGGCCGATTTCCGGATCGACGTTGCCCGCGACCGCACCGCATCCGTTGCCGTGCTGGGCGGAAGTCTGGAGCTGTCGGCGAACGGCCGCAAAGTCCACATCGGCCCGAGGCAATTCAGCCGTGTCGGCACCGGAGGGGAAATTCAGGAGCCGCGTCCCCTGCCGGATGCTCCGGCCGTCCTGGAGCCCGCGGACGAATCCTCCGTTCCGTACCTCGATCTCCCTCCACGCGTCACGTTTCGCTGGAGCGCGGTCGAGGGCGCGGATCGATACCGCGTTCGCGCCGCGAAAGGCCCTGCGTTCAGCGAGATCGTGCTCGACGAGATCGTCACGGCTCCCTCGCTCAGCTGGGGGCGGCTCGCTGTCGGTTCGTACCGCTGGAGCGTCGCGGCGATTCAGGAGGAGATCGAGGGAGCGCCGTCGGTCCCCCGGAGATTGACGGTGACTCGCGACGGAGACCTTCTGCCGCTTCGGGTCGAACCGCCTCCGGCCGAGATCGACGGGTCCCGCTTCACGGTACGTGGGTACGCGGACACGCGGGCCCGTGTCTACGTCATGGCGCAGCGGGTCGAGGTGAATCGAGACGGATCCTTCGAGGTGGAGGTGCGCCTGAAACCCGGCGCGAACTTGCTCCTCGTCGAAGCCGTGGATCCGGCGGGTCACAGCTCCTATTGGAGCCAAGTGCTGCGGGCGAAATTCTGATGCACGGGACCCCGACATGACGTCGAAGATCCGGGTCACGTTCCGGTTCAAGATCCTCCTCAGCGTGCTCATCGTCGTGACGACGGTGGTGAGCCTGATCACGTTCACGATGGCGCGAATGTTCCATGCGGACAAGGTCGCGTACGTCGAGGATCTCGTCTCTCTCGTTTCGGTTCACGCGGCGGAGGAGGCGAATCTGCGCCTGACCGCCTACCAGGACCAGCTCGTCACCGCGGGCCGCGTTCTGGACGCTTCCAATATTCTTCGCGAGCGCCGCGACGAAGCCCTGAGAAACCTCTTTAGCAGGAGCCCGGGTCTCGTGGCCCTGCGCGTCTTCGAGAATCGCAAGGTCGTGCGGCTGCTCCTGGACAGCCTGGCCATAGGCGCGGTCGGAGTGAGCCGGACGTCATTCCTGGCGGCAATCGCCAGGCAGGCCATCCCGTTCGATTCGATCGAGGTGGGAGCGCTCTATGTTCGGAATTCCGCCATCTCGAGCCTGCTCCCTCTCTCGACGGTTGCCGTCCGGGTCCCTCGAGTCGCCGGCCGTGCCCGTCTCGTGGTCGTCGGCACGCTCGACCTGAACCGATCGATCGCACTGGGACGAAGCTCGAGCGCGTTCGACGTATTTCTCGTGGATGTCGACGGACGCATCGTGAGCCACGCCGACGCAAGGCGAAGCGCCTCGCGAGAGCGGCTGAACTGGCTCCCGCCGCTCGGCCCCGGGAGCCTCGCCATGGTCAAGCAGACGGAGCGCGACGGAAAGCCGATGATCAGCGGGATCGCAAACGTCGGGATCGGCGGACTTCGGGCCGGCGCGGAGATTCCCAAGTCGGTTGCCTACTTTGCGCTCCGAAACCTTCTCGTGAACCTGATCTTGCTGGCGCTGGGGCTCCTGGTCGTGGCCGCGGTCGTGAGTCTCATCTGGGCGACCCAGATGACGCGCTCGCTCGGTCAGCTGACGCACGCCGCGCAGGCGATCGGGCAGGGCAACTTCGATGTCCAGGTTGCGGTTCCCAGCCGCGACGAGGTGGGACAATTGGCCGGCTCGTTCAATCAGATGGCGTCGGAGCTCCACGGGCGGGAGAGGGCCCTGAAGGAGGCTCAGGCACAATTGATCCAGTCGGAAAAGATGGCGGCCTTCGGCCAGCTCGGCGCCGGGATCGCCCACGAGGTCAAGAATCCGCTGGCCGGAATTCAGGGCATGATCCAGCTCACGTCCCGGTCCCTTTCCGCCGACAATCCGCTCCACGAAACGTTCGCGATCCTCGAGAAAGAGACGAAGCGGTGCCGAGCGATCATCGACAGCTTGCTGAAGTTCGCGAGGCAGGAAAACCTGGCGCCCGAGCCGATCGCGCTGGAGGACGTGGTCGCGGACACCAAGGCGATCCTCCATCACGAGCTGAGCCTGCACAGGATCGCCCTCGAGACCGCGATTCCGCAGAACCTGCCGCTCATCCATGGCAGCGCGAACCAGATCCAGCAGGTCCTGATGAATCTCATCCTCAACGCGGAGCAGGCCATGGAACCCCGTGGCCACGGGACGGTCGAGGTCAGGGCAGCCCAGCGGGACGACAGATTCATCGAGCTCTTCGTGAAAGACGACGGGCCCGGCATCCCACGGGCGGTTCAGGCCCGCATCTTCGAGCCGTTCTTCACAACCAAGGCTCCAGGCAAGGGAACGGGGCTCGGCCTGGCGGTGACCTTCGGGATCATGCGCGCCCACGGCGGGGCGATCCACGTGGAAAGCGAGGAAGGCCGTGGGACGACGTTCATCCTCCGGTTCCGGGTGGCCGGATCGCATCCGGCAACGGACGCTCCGTCCGTCGAAGCTTCGGATCCCGAGGATCCAACCCCCGAGGATCGGCAGGCCGCCTAGGCGGCGAAGGAGCCATCAGAGTGATCCGCTTTCGAGATCTCCCCATTCGGCAAAAGCTGCTCGCGGCCGTCGCGATATTCCTGTCCCCTCTGCAGCGCGTTGTGACCGACCCCTCCAACTCCAGCCTCGATCTCCTTCGGGAGCTCCAGGGAGCAAACGACAGGGCCGAATCGGCGTCGCGCGCCAGGAGGGAGTTCCTCGCGGGCATGTCTCACGAGATGCGGACCCCGCTTCACGCGATCCTCCTCACTGCCGGTCGAGTCCGTCGTCCATGGGGTCGTGGATGAAGTCCGCCCGCTCTTTCTGTCGCGCGGGGTGGGACTCGAAGCAACCTCGTGTGCGGCGACGAGCGGCTGGATCGACAGGGAAGCGTTCGCTCAGGTGCTACGATGCATCCTGACGAACGCGGCCAGGTCGTCCAGCCAAGGGAGCGCCGTCACCGTGGCTCTCGCCCGGTCGGAGCGAGGTTCGCTCCTTTCGGTGACCCGTCCCGGTTCCGGTGTCGCTCCAGCGCGGCAAAGCCCCGCGGTCCCGGAACTTCGACATTCCGGCGGCTCGAAGACCAAGGACAGACGTTCGGCGCTGATATTCGCCATTTGCGGAGAGGTCATGACGGCTCATGGAGGCAGGATTTGGGCGGACTACCGGGA
>VBOR01000074.1 GCA_005893165.1 Candidatus Eiseniibacteriota bacterium
CCGGATCGGAGACGAGGTGCGGAAGCGGCTCGGGAAGGAGGCTTCCCAGGGAGCGCTCTCCCTGGGCGCTCGCCGTCACGGTGGGCTCGACGCCCCAGGGAACGTGAAGGAGGAGGGTGAGCACGGGAAGCGGCGGCGGGCCCGCCGAGGCGTCGAGCGCCCCGCCCGCGACCGTGATCTCCGCCAGCCTCTCGCCGAAGAGGTCCCGGAACGTCACCTCGGGCGCGGGGATGGGGAGCAGGACGCGATAGCCGGTGGCGGTCACCGATTCGACGCGCGGAGCGAGCGGGACGGGAGCTTCCACCCGCAGCGCCGCGCCGGCGGCGCCCCACGCGAGCAGCGGAGCGAGAAGGACAAAGACCCTTCCGGGGTGACTCAAGCTTTGGTGATCCGCTCGGCTTCCTCGATCAACATGACCGGAATGTCGTCGACGATGGGAAACGCGAGGCCGCAGCGATCGCAGATCAGCCGTTCGGGATCCTTCTGGTCGCGCAGGTCCCCCTTGCACTGGGGACACACGAGAATGGCACGAAGCTCCTCGCTGATCGGCATGTCGCTTATCTCTCCCCCAGGGGGGCCGGTTGTGGACCGGTCTCCTCCAGATAGACCCCCATCTTGAGAAACTTCTCCAGCCGCCGGTCCAAAAGCTCCTGGACGGGAAGCCCCAGGAGGTCCCTCAGGTGCCGGACCACGGCCGATTGTATGCGCCGGGCGGTCTCCTCCGGATCCCGGTGCGCCCCGCCCAGCGGCTCGGGGATCACCTCGTCGATCACGTTGAGCTCCAGGAGATCGTGCGCGGAGAGCTTCAGCGCTTCCGCGGCCTGTTCCGCCTTCCCCGCGTCCTTCCAGAGGATCGCCGCGCAGCCCTCCGGCGTGATCACCGAATAGATCGAATTCTCGAGCATCAGCACCACGTCCGCCACCGCGATGGCCAAAGCGCCCCCCGACCCTCCCTCGCCGATCACCACCGACACGATCGGCACCGGGAGGTGCGCCATCTCGACGAGGTTCCGAGCGATGGCCTCCGACTGGCCCCGCTCCTCGGCGCCCAGCCCCGGATACGCGCCCGGCGTATCCACGAAGGTCACGAGCGGGCAGCCGAGCTTGGCGGCGAGCTGCATGAGACGGAGCGCCTTCCGGTAGCCCTCCGGATTGGCCATTCCGAAATTGCGGTGGATGTTCTCCTTGGTATCCCGCCCCTTCTGGTGCCCGATCAGGACGACCGGGATGTCCTCCATCGTCGTGAGGCCCGCGATGATCGCCGGGTCGTCTCCGAATCGCCTGTCTCCGTGGAGCTCCAGAAATCCAGGAGCGATCACTTTCAGGTAATCGAGCGTGTACGGCCGCCGCGGATGGCGCGCCAGCTTCACGCGCTGCCACCGCGTGAGCTTGGAATAGACGTCGCGGCGCAGCTTGTCGACCTTGCGCTCGAGACGCCTGATCTCCTCCTCGATCTCCGCGTTCGCCGGAGCCGCCGCGCTCTTCAGATCTTCGATGCGGCGCTCCAACTCGACGATGGGCTTCTCGAAATCGAGCCAGGTTCCGTTCACGTTTCGGTCTCCGAGGGGACTAGAAGGGGACGGGCTCCTGGACGGTGTTCACGAGCCGGACCGCGCGCTCGCCGAGGCGCCTCCGGAGCTCGTCCAGGAGCTCCTCGCTCGCGCGCACCAGGAGCCGGCGCGCGCGGATCTGGGTCTTCGTGCCATCTTCCGGGGAGCGCACGAGGAAGTATACCGGGCAGCGCCCGGGGTGACGACCCAGGAGGTCGCGCAGGGGCTCGAGCGACACTCCCTCCGGGAACTCGGTCAGATCCAGCGTCAGCTCTCCCTCCGGGCCCGCTTCTCCCGAGGCGACCGCGCGGATGCTCTGGAAGACGAGCTTGGGGTCCTGGTCCTCGCGCACGCTGACGCGGGCGCGGGTCTCGATCACCGCGCCCTGCGTGAGCGCGGAGCGGTTCCGCTCGTAGAGATCGGCGAACGTCACTCCCTCGACGCTCCCCGAGAAGTCCTCCAGCGTCACGAACGCCATGGGGCGGCCGTTCCGGTCCGCGATGGTCTTGATGGCGGAGACCATGCCCATGAAGGTGACCTCGGCGCCGTCCCGCGTCTCGCGGATCCTGGCCGTGTCCGGGAGCCTTCGCGACTCGATGAGCGCCCGGTAGGGAGAGAGCGGGTGGTCGGAGAAGTAGAAGCCCAGCACCTCCCGCTCCTTGCGCAGCCGGTCATGCAGCGGCCAGGAGGGGATGTCGGCGAGCGGAGGCTCCGGGGCTTCGATCGCGTGCTCCGCGCCGAAGAGCGCGACCTGGTCGCGGCTTTGCCCCCGCGCCAACTCCTGGGACCTCCCGATGGCCAGGGCGACCGCCTCGAAGAGCTGGGCCCGGTCGCCGCCCAGGGAGTCGCAGGCGCCGGCAAGCACCAGCGATTCGAGGACGCGCTTGTTGATCGATCTCGGATCGACCCTCCGGCACAGGTCCCAGATCGAGACGAACGGCCCTCCGCTCTGGCGCGCCGCGACGATCGCCTCCACCGACCCCTTGCCCACGTTCTTGATCGCAGTGAGCCCGAAGCGAACCGCGTTCCCCTCGAGGGTGAAGGCGGACTGGCTCCGGTTCACGTCGGGAGGATTCACCTCGATCCCCAGCCGGCGCGCCTCCTCCACCAGCACCACGATGCGGTCGGTATCCCCGACTTCGCTGCTCAGCGCCGCCGCGAAGAAGGCGGCGGGATGGTGCGCCTTGAGGTACGCGCACTGGTAGGAGAGGAGCGCGTAGGCCGCGCTGTGCGCCCGGGGGAATCCGTAGCCCGCGAACTTCTCGACGAGATCGAAGATCTCCTCGGCCTTCTTCTTCGGGACCTGATTCTTACCGCAGCCCTCCACGAAAGCCTGCTTCATGCTCGCCATCTCTTCCGGCTTCTTCTTCCCCATGGCGCGGCGGAGGAGGTCCCCCTGCGCCAGCGTGAATCCGGCGAGCCGGTTCGCGATCTGCATCACCTGATCCTGATAGGCGATCACGCCCAGCGTGTTCTTCAAGATGGGCTCGAGCGTGGGATGCATGTAGGTGATCTTCTGCTTCCCGTGCTTTCGCTTCGCGAAATCGTCCAGCATGCCGCTCTGGATCGGGCCGGGCCGGAAGAGCGCGTTGATGGCGATGATGTCCTCGAAGGAGTCGGGGAGCACCTTCCGGAGCAGCTCGCGCATCCCGGAGGACTCGAGCTGGAAGACGCCGATCGTCTGCCCCTTGGAGAGGAGCGCGAACGTGGCCGGATCGTCCAGGGGAATCCCCTTGAGATCCAGCCGCTCCCCCGCTCCCGACGCGAGACGCGCCGCGTCCTCGAGCACGGTGAGGGTCCGGAGCCCGAGGAAATCCATCTTGAGGAGGCCGATCTTCTCGAGCGACACCATGTCGAACTGGGTCGTGACGTCCCCCTTGCTCGACCGGTACACCGGGACGTAGTCGGTGAGCTTCCCCGGCGCGATGAGCACTCCCGCGGCGTGCGTGGAAGCGTGCCGCGCCAGCCCCTCGAGCGCGAGCGAGCAGCGGATCAGCTTGGCGTGCGTTTCATCCTGGGTGGACAGCGCTTTGAGCTCCGGGACGGTCTCGAGCGCGCGCGTCAGGGTCATCCCCAGCTCCGCGGGCACCAGCTTCGCGACCCGGTCCTGGTCCGCGTACGTCATGCCGAGCGCCCGGCCCACGTCGCGCACCACCGCGCGGGCCGCCATCGTCCCGAACGTGATGATCTGGGTCACGCTGTCGCGGCCGTATTTCTCGAGCACGTACTCGATGACGCGGCCGCGGTTCTCGTAATCGAAATCGATGTCGATGTCGGGCATGCTGATCCGCTCGGGATTCAGGAAGCGCTCGAAGAGGAGATCGAACTTGAGCGGGTCGATGTCGGTGATGCCGAGCACGTAGGAGACGAGGCTCCCCGCCGCCGATCCGCGGCCCGGACCCACGCCGCTCGGGTATCGGCGCCGGAGTCCCTCGCGCGCCGCGCTGCGCAGGTATTCCTCGGCGGTCTGGAATTCGGGCGGAAGAGGAAACTCCGGAAGCTGAACGCGCTCGGTGTCGAGCGTCAGCTCGCATTTCTCCGCGACCTCCAGGGTGTTCCGGAGCACCTCCGGCGCGCCCTGGAAGAGCGCCTCCATCTCTTCCGTGGATTTCACGTACACCTGATCGGTCGCGAACCGGAAGCGGTCCTGATCTTGGAGCGTCTTGCCGGTCTGGATGCAGAGCAGCACTTCGTGCGCTTCGGCGTCCTGCTGACGCAGATAGTGGCAGTCGTTCGTCGCGACCACCGGGATCCCCATCTCCTTGCCCAGCTCGATCAGCCGCTGCGCCACCGTGCGCTCTTCGGGGATGCCGTGATCCTGCGCTTCGAAGTAGTAGAACTCCTTGCCGAAGAGGTCGCGGTACCACGCGGCGGCGTTCCGCGCGGCCTCCAGGTCGCCGTTCAGAACCAGCTGCGGCAGCTCGCCGCGGAGACACGCGCTGAGACAGAGGATCCCGTCCGCGTGTGCGGACAGGAGCTCCTTGTCGATCCGAGGCTTGTAGTGGAAGCCCTCCATGTATCCCGCCGAGGAGAGCCGCATGAGGTTCCGGTAGCCCTCCCGGTTTCTGGCGAGAAGCACGAGGTGGTCGTACGCGCCCTTTCCGTCCGCGCTTCGCGTGCGGTCGAGCCTGGACCCGTGGGCCACGTAGACCTCGCAGCCCACGATGGGCCGGAGCCCCGCCGCGCGCGCCTTCTCGTAGAATTCGACCGCTCCGAAGAGATTTCCGTGATCGGTGAGCGCCAGCGCGGGCATGCCGAGGCTCTTCACGCGCTCGACGAGACGGTCGAGGCGGCAGGCGCCGTCCAGGAGCGAGTAATCGCTGTGATTGTGGAGGTGGACGAATCCAGCGCTCATGCGATGCCTCGCCAACGGAAGCAGCCGGGGAGATGCGGACGGGGAACCACGGCCGCAGTTTACCACGTTCGCGCGTCGTCGAGCTTCGCTTCGCACCGCAGGCACCGGACACGCAACCTGCGCTCGCTCTCCTCGCACGCGCGAAGCTAGATTCCGGGCGGGGGCGGATCCTCGTGCGGCTGGTCCGGTGCCTGCCCGCCCGGCGATCCCTGATCCGGCGCAGGCGGGCTCTCTTGCTCATCGGGTGGGACGTTTTCCGGAGGCTGGGTCTCGTGGTCGTAGTCATCCGGACCGCCGAACGGCAGCACTCCCGTCGAGTCCGTCGACTCGGTCGACTCGGTCCCGAACCAGCTCGGCGCGTGCGACACCATGCACATCTGCCGCGGCTCGGTGCTGGGAATGAAGGACTCGCGCATGACGTGCGGGCAGTCCGCTCCCGCGCGGTATCCCGTGTCCGCGTCGATCCACACGTCGATCACGCCGGGAGGCGCCTGGAATTCGCGGACCGGCTTCCCGCGATGCGCGTCCTCCATGAAGCGGGCCCAGATTGGAACCGCGGCCTGCGTTCCGGAGAGGCCGAGACGCCGGCTCCGGTCGCATCCCACCCAGACCCCCGCCACGAGGTCGGGCGTGTAGCCCACGAACCAGGCGTCGTTCTCGTCGTCCGTGGTCCCGGTCTTCCCCGCCGCGGGGCGCGTGAATCCGAACTGGCTTCGTATCGAGGCGGCCGTTCCGTAGATCACCGGCCCCTCCAGGAGCGTGGTGGCCATGTAGGCGGTCTCCGGCCGGATCACCCGCCGCGTTTCGCGCCGGGGCGTCCACACCAGATTCCCTCCCCGGTCCAGCACCGCCCGCACGGCGATGGGCCGCACCATGACCCCGCCGTTCGCCAGCGTGGCGTAGGCGGTCGTGAGCTCGATGGGAGTCACCTCGCTCGTCCCGAGCGCGAGCGAGGCGACCTCACGCAGGCGGCTCTGGACTCCGAGCGCGTGCGCCATCTGGATCACTCTCGGGATTCCCACCAGGAATTCCATCCGCACCGTGGCCACATTCATGGAGCGGGCGAGGGCGCGCGCGGCGGTCACCCTGCCGAAATAGGTGTCCTCGTAGTTGCGCGGTCCCCAGAGCCCGAACGGAGTCGGGAAGGAATCGGGCGTGTCCTCGAGAAGGGTCGCGGCGGTCAGGGGGGGCCTCCTTCCCTCGAAGGGCGTATCGAGTGCCGCGACGTAGACGAAGGGCTTGAAGGCGGAGCCGGGCTGGCGGCGGGATTCGACCGCGCGATTGTAGGGGCTCAGGCGATAGTCGCGGCCCCCCACCATCGCGCGAATCGCGCCGTTCTGCGGCTCGATCGCGAGCAAGGCGCTCTGCGCCGGATCGCGGCTCGCGCCGCTCGACGGGGAGCGGGCATCCGCATCGCGGGCCCCTTCGCGGACGGCCCTCTCGGCCGCATCCTCGAGATGCGGATCGAGCGTCGTGAACACCTGGAGCCCGCGCGTGCTGAGATCCGCCTCGGAGATGTCCTTGGAAAGGACCTCGCGCACGTAGTCCACGAAATAGGGGGCGCGCGTGAGCGGCGCGGGATTCGGCGCGAACCGGAGCGGAGTCCTCCGGGCACGCTCCGCATCCGCCTTGGAGATGAAGCCGCACGAGACCATGTCCTCCAGCACTTCGTTCCGCCTCGCGATCGCGGCCTCCGCGTCGCGGTAGGGAGAGAAGCGGTTCGGAGCCGGAATGATCCCCGCGAGAAGCGCCCCCTCTCCCAGCGTGAGCTCGCTGGCGTGCTTGTTGAAGTAGAAGAGGGCGCCCTCCTCCACGCCGCACACAGACCATGTGCCGCGCTGGCCCAGGTAGATCTGATTCAGGTAGAACTCGAGGATCTGCTCCTTCGAGTAGCGGAACTCGATCAGCACCGCGAGCAGCGCCTCGTGGAGCTTTCGCGTGAAGGTCCGCTGCCTCGAGAGAAAGATGTTCTTCGCAAGCTGCTGACTGATCGTGCTCCCCCCCTCGACGACGGTGCCCGCGCGTACGTTCCGCGCGGTCGCGCGTCCGATCCCCAGGAGATCGAGACCCATGTGCCGGAAAAAGCGGCGGTCCTCGCTGGCAACCGCGGCGAGCGCCACGTGCTTCGGGATCGAGGGGAGCGGCGTGTAGGAACGCCGCTCGCGTTCCTGATCCGAGAACTCGGCGAGGAGCAAGGGATCGATGCGAAGGAGTCCGCGGGGGGTCGTTTCCGAGAAGCCGTTTCCGAGAGAGGCCACCCGGCCGTCCCGGATCTCCACCAGCGTGGGCGAGCCGGGCTCCGCGCGGTCGGGATAGACGAAGGGGCGCAGATAGATCTCGAAGATGGAGCCGCGCTTCCGGTACTGCCCGGGTGCGTACGGCTTCCCGCTCGCGCGCCGGTACCGTGCCGAATCCAGCGCCTGGCGGAGGTCGTTCTCGTCGATCGGCATCCCTTGCCGGAGCTCGAGCCAGTCCGCGTAGACGCGCGTTGGGAATTTCCAGCCCTGACCGGAATAGCGGAGGGAGGAAAGCGACGAGAGCCGGAACCAGTCGTATCCGAGAAAACCGAAAACGAAGAGGAGCACGACCAGAACCCAGCCCAGCCGGCTTTTCGAAAATGACCCGAACCTCCGGCGTAACCCCTCCGGAATCTCGAGCTTGAAGCCCTTTCCCGGCGGGACGAGTTTCGGATTCACGAAGGGTGAGCCTACGGGGCCTCTACGCAGCCGTCAACCAGAGGGGATTCTTCAGCGCTTCTCGGTGAACGCTTCCTCGAGCTGGCGAAGGCGCGAGGCGGATCGGTTGTCGGCGCCGCCGGCGGGCGCGGACAGAAGATAATCGCGATACGCGGCGAGGGTGTCCTTCTGATCTCCGCGCTTGCCGGTGATGCCCTGGATCGCCCAGAGGCAGTCCGCATACTCGCGCTTGGCGCGCGACCGGTCCGGCCCGACCACCTTCGACACGTATTCCTTCCACGCGGAGCGGAGGCGGCGAAGGTCCGCGAGGTCCCCGCGCCCCTCGGCGCCGACCGTTGCCATGTGAAGACGCTGGATCGGCGTGTCCGGAGGAGGCGCAGACGCGGGCGGGTTGTCCCCCACGGGCTTGTCCCCCGCGGGCTTCTCCTCGGCGGGCCTGACCGGCTCCGGCGGAGACGTCTTCCGCGTCGTGGACGGCGCCTGGCTCGGCGGCGGTGCGAGGTCCTCGTCGTTCGTCTCACGCTGGGACGGCGAGGGGGTGATTCCGAAGATGTGTGTCTCTTCCCCGTAGTCGGGCGCCTGCCTCGTGGGGCGCGGGAAAGGCTTCACGGCCCCGGGAGTCGTGCGCCGCGATCCGGCATCGGACCCATAGTGCGAAGGCGACCCCGACGAGCGCTGCGATCCCGTGGACGTCCTGGGCGTCGTCGTGATGCCCGGGCTTTGGTCCGTCGCCGGAGGATTCGGGAAGGGCATTCCCGATGTCGAGGAGCGAGTGACCGGCGGGTTCTGGCGTGTCGCGGGAGGAGCCGGGCTCACCGCCGTTCCCGATGAGGCGGAAGGCTGCGGTGGGGAAACCCCCGGGGTCCCGGTCGGTGGCGCACCCTGCGCGGTCTGATCGGGCTCTTCGGAGGGCTGGCCGGGCTGAGCGCCATCCGCCGGCGGCGGCTTGCCCGGATCCTCCGGGTCCTCCAGGTTGAAATCCGGCTCGTCCTTTTTTCCCGCGTCCTCGGCCGAAGACATGTGCAACACGAACCAGGAAGAGAATGCGAGCAGGATGGCCCCGATGAGACCGCCGGCTCCCCAGAGCAGCACGCGGAAATTCGAGCCTTTGTGAGCCTCGGGCTCCTTCCGGCGCGTGAGCGCTTCCGTCGCGAAGAAGAGGCTCTCTTCCGGCACCTTCGCTTCCGTGCTGGCGTCGGCGGGCTCGAAGTCCCAGGACGGAGCCGCTCGTTTCGGCCGCGCTGGCGCCGGGCCCGCATTCGACTCGCCCATGCTCCCCTCGGAGGAGGACGATCCGGCGTCGGGCGCGGGCCCGGGCGCAGAGGGCGCGGATGGCGGGGTCGTGGGTCTCATCGCCGACGCGAACGGGGTCGGATCGGCGATGGATTCCGGCATGGCGGTCTCCGCTTCGTTCGCCGTGCGCCCCGAAGATCCGGTCCAGCGTCCAGTCGTCTTTCCCTACGGCCGGAGCCTTCTCCTGGGAGCCAATGGCTCGAACCAGCTCCAGCTCGAGGCGGCAGCCCTCGCACATCGCGATATGTTGTTCTGCCGGCTCCCGCTCGGACGCCGGAAGCGTGCCATTGACAAGCGCTTCCATCCTCGGCTTGACGGCGGCGCAATCCATGAATTCGGTATCGGAATGTTGCGGCGGAATCTTGAGCGACAGCAGGGGTTGGGCCGTCCCGTGGGGGAAACGAAATCGCCGCCGGTCGGCTCACGCGACCCCAGCGGCGAACGTGGATGCTGAGAGGCAGTTGGGGGCTAGTCGGGGAGCACCGCTCCTTCGACGGGGCAGGCTTCGAGGCAGGCGTTGCAGCTCACGCAGTCTTCCGCGACCACGAAGAACCAGCCGGTCCCTTTTGTGTTCTGCCCTTCACCCTTCTTGATGCAATCCACGGGGCAAACGTCCACGCAGGAGCTTTCCCCTTCACAGATATCTTTGACGATGACGTATGCCACAAAGCCTCCGACAGGAATACGGACCGGGCGCGATGTTACCCGACTTGGAGCATGCGGTCCAGAGCGACCCGCGCCCCTCGCTTCACATTCTCGGGAACGCGGATCGCGTTGACCACATTCCCCTCGAGCAGATTCTCCAGAGCCCACAGCAGATTCTGCGGCGAGATCCGGTACATGGTGGCGCAGAGACAGAAATCCTTGGAGAGGATCGAGATCTTCTTGTCCGCGTGCCGGCGCGCGAGCCGGTTCACGAGGTGATACTCGGTCCCCACCGCCCAGCGGCTTCCCGCCGGAGCCTTCTCCAGCACGTGAATGATGTGCTCGGTGGAGCCCACCTCGTCCGCCGCCTGCACCACCTCGTAGGGCACCTCCGGATGAACGAGGATCCGCACCCCCGGATCTTCCCGGCGCCGCTCCTCGACGTGGCGCAGCTGGAACTTCGTGTGCACGGAGCAGCATCCCTTCCAGAGAATGACGCGCGCGCGTTCGAGATCCTCGCGCGTGAGGCCTCCGGACTCCTTCGCCGGATCCCAGACGACCATCGATGCCAGCGGAATGCCCAGCGCCAAGCCGGTGTTTCTCCCCAGGTGCTCGTCCGGAAAGAAGAAGATCTTCGGCTCGCGCTGGAAGGCCCACTCGAAGATCGCCTTCGCGTTCGACGAGGTGCACACGGCGCCGCCGCGGTCGCCGCAAAAGGCCTTCAGCTCCGCGGTGGAGTTCATGTAGGTCACGGGAACGGTGCGGACACCCAGGCGGTCCAGGGTTTCCCCGGCGAGGAGAACGTCTTCGGTGGGCGCCATGTCGGCCATCGAGCAGCCGGCATTGAGATCGGGCAGGACCACCGTCTGGCGGGGGGCGCGCAGGATGTCCGCGCTCTCCGCCATGAAATGCACGCCGCAGAAGACGATGTAGGTGGCGTCGGTCCGCGCGGCTCCAAGGCGCGCCAGCTTGAAGGAGTCGCCGGTCACGTCGGCATGTGCGATCACGTCATCCCGCTGGTAATGATGGCCTAGAATGACCGTGCTCGACCCCAGCTCCTCCTTGGCGGCCCGGATGCGGGAGTCGAGAACTTCATCATCCAGAGCAAGATACGGCTCAGGTACGGTTCGGACGCTCATAGCCGATCATTATTGGGACGGGTTTTTCCCTGGGTCAAGGGGTTACGGGCCGCATCAGAACATGTGATGCCCGGGCTTCTACAGGCGAAGCTCTTGGGTAAAGTGTGATACCACAAGCGGATACGGCCGCGCACTTGACCCTGCAGGCAAGAACGGGCGAAAATGGGCCGCTTGACCTACCCCAGACCATTTTGATGCGGAGATCACGTTGAAGGCGTCGAATAACGACTTCTCGATTCACGTTGCGACCGTAAACGGCTCTGGAAGCCAGACCGCGAATACCACCCTCATGCGGGCCGTCTTCCAGATGGGCGTCCCCGTTTCCGGAAAGAACCTCTTTCCCTCCAACATCGCGGGACTCCCGACCTGGTTCACGATCCGCGTGAGCGAGCGCGGATATCTCGCGCGCACGCGTCGGAACGACGTGCTGGTGGCGATGAACCCGGAGACCTCGGTCGAGGACATCGCCTCCATGGGACCCGGATCGATTCTCCTCCTGAACGAGGGCGTTCCCGCTCCCAAGATTCCCGGCGACCGTGTCGTCTACAAGGTCCCGTTCAACAAACTCGTCGAGCCCCTCGTCCCGGACGCCAAGCTCCGGAAGCTCGTCGTGAACATGATCTACGTCGGCGTCGTGTCGCATCTCCTCGGGATCGACTTCGAGGAGGTGGACCACGCGCTCACCGCGCAGCTGGGTCGAAAGCCGAAGGCGCTCGATATGAACCGCGCAGCCGTGAAGCTGGGCGCCGAATACGCGACCGAGCATCTGAAGCCGGCTCCGTTCCGTGTGGAGCGCCGGAACAAGACGGCGGATAAGGTCTTGATCGAGGGGAACCAGGCGGGCGCCCTGGGCGCTCTGTTCGGCGGCGTCACGTTCCTCTCGTGGTACCCCATCACGCCCTCCTCCAGTCTCGCGGAATCGCTCCAGGGCTACCTGGAACGATATCGCAGGGATCCGAAGACGGGCGAGGCGACCTTCGCCGTGGTCCAGGCGGAGGACGAGATCGCGGCGATCGGCATGGTCCTCGGAGCCTCCTGGACCGGCGCGCGCGCGATGACGACGACCTCGGGGCCCGGGCTCTCGCTCATGACCGAGTTCACCGGATTCGCCTACTACGCCGAGATCCCCGCCGTGATCTGGGACATCCAGCGCGTCGGCCCGAGCACCGGGCTTCCGACGCGCACCTCGCAGGCGGACCTTCTCTCCACGGCGTTCATGTCGCACGGCGACACGAAGCACATCATCCTGCTTCCCGCGACGGTGGAGGATTGCTACACGTTCGGGATGAGAGCCTTCGACCTGGCGGAGCGCTTCCAGACGCCGGTCTTCGTGCTCTCCGACCTGGACATCGGGATGAACACCTGGATGTCCGATCCTTTCCAGTATCCCGACAAGCCCTGGGACCGCGGCAAGATCCTCACGGCGGAAGATCTGGCCAAGACGGCGAAATTCGAGCGCTACCGCGATCTGGACGGTGACGGGATCCCCTACCGAACGCTTCCCGGCACGGATCATCCTCTGGCCGGGTACTTCACGCGCGGATCGGGGCACGACGAGCAGGCCCTGTACACGGAGAATCCCGACACCTACAAGCGCGTCATGGACCGCCTCGCGGCGAAGTACGAGACGGCGCGGGTGGCCGTGCCTCCGCCGGTCATCGATCGCACCAAGGGCGCGGAGATCGGCATCCTGGGATTCGGCTCGAGCCACTGGGCGATCCTGGAAGCACGCGACCGGCTCGCCGCCGACGGCTTGACCACGAGCTACCTTCTCCTGAAGGCGCTTCCCTTCACCAAGGAGGTGAAGAGCTTCCTCGAGTCCATGAAGGTCATCTACGTCGTGGAGCAGAATCGCGACGCCCAGATGAAGGCGCTCTTGACCATGGAATATCCGGAGCTGGCGACGAAGCTCCGTTCGATCCTTCATTACGACGGGCTCCCCATCGACGCCCAGTCCATCGTGGACCAGGTGCAGGAGCGGGAGCGCGAGGGAGTGCTGTCCCGATGACACCTGAGAAGAGGGCGCCGGAGCAATCGGCGAACGGAAACAAGAACCGGATCGGGCTCACGGTGGCCGACTACCGTGGCGCGAAATCCACGCTTTGCCCGGGTTGCGGCCACGACGCCATCACCGGCAGCATCATCCAGGCCGCGTTCGAGGCGGGCATCGAGCCGCATCGCGTCGCCAAGCTCTCGGGAATCGGCTGCTCGAGCAAGACGCCGGCGTATTTCCTGAGCCGCTCGCACGGATTCAACGCGGTGCACGGGCGCATGCCCTCCATCGCGACGGGCGTGTCGGTGGCGAATCGCTCGCTGACCCTGCTGGGGGTCTCGGGGGACGGCGACACCGCCTCGATCGGACTGGGGCAGTTCCTGCACCTGGTGAGACGCAACGTTCCGCTGCTCTACATCGTGGAGAACAACGGCGTGTACGGACTGACCAAGGGCCAGTTCTCGGCGACCGCGGACGTCGGAAGCAAGGCGAAGTCAGGCCGCGTGAACGAGCTCATGCCCATCGACGTCTGCGCGCTCGCGATCGAGCTGGGCTGCGGGTTCGTGGCGCGCTCCTTCTCGGGCGATCCCAAGCAGCTCCGCCCCATCCTCAAGGCCGCCTTGAGCCACCGCGGCACCGCCGTCGTGGACGTGATCAGCCCCTGCGTGACCTTCAACAACCACGAGGGCTCGACGAAGAGCTATCTCAACGTGAAGGAACACGACGCTCCGCTTCACGATATCTTCTTCATCCCGCGCTACGAGAACATCGAGGTGGATTACGCGCCGGGCGAGAGCCGCGAGGTGACCCTGCACGACGGCTCACGCATCACGCTGAAGAAGCTCGGCGAGGATTACGATCCGGGGGACGCGCTCCGCGCGCTGGAGACCATCCACCACGGCAGGCAGGAGGACAAGTTCGTGACCGGCCTCCTCTACGTGGATCCGGACAAGGAGCCCTTCGAGCAGGATCTCAAATTGGTGGAGACTCCGCTCGCTTCGCTGCCGCTGGAGAAAGTCCGGCCGCCGAAGGAAGTGCTGGACGAGGTGATGTCGGGCCTGATGACGGGGAAGGCGTAGGGAGGGACGTTCGACTCGGTCAGGCGGGGGAGCATCCTACCTTCGCTCTTCCTCGTCCTCCCCGCGCGTCTTCGAGTAGTACACCTGAAATTTCTTCCGTAATCGCTTTCGTTTCCATCTCTGGTAGGCGTTCCCCACCGGATTTCCCCAGCGCGGCCACCGCGGTCCCCGCAGATAGAGCCAGCCGAAGATCATGCCGCCGAGATGCGCCACATGGGCCACGCCGCCCCCTGTTGCGGAAATGCTCGACCAGAACGTGATCAATCCCAGGATCAGCACCAGGTACTTCGCCCGGATCGGAAGCACGAAGTAGAGCAGGATGATGCGGTCCGGAAAGAGAAGGCCGTAGGCGGCGAGGAGCCCGTAGATCGCTCCGGACGCTCCGATCGTGACCGTGTAGTTGTTCGGCGTCACGAGCGTGCTCATGATCCCCGCGCCGATTCCGGTGATGAAGTAGAAGCGCAGGAATTTCCGCGTTCCCCAGAGCCCCTCCAGCTCCGTTCCGAACATCCAGAGCGCGAGCATGTTGAACGCGACGTGCCAGAACCCGCCGTGCAGGAACATGTACGTGGCGAGCTGCCAGAGGAAGAGATGATGCACCACATCGTAGGGAACGAGGCCGAAGATGCGCTCGATCCGGACCTGCGCCAGATTCTGTGACAGGATCTGGAAGAGGAAGACGACGACGTTCGTGATGAGGAGCGCCTTGACCGCGGGGGTGGCGGAGCCTCCGATGACGAAGGGGCGCGTGCCCCCTCGGTCCCACCTCACGTCCCGAGTCCTCGGACGCTTCCGCTCACGGCATGGGCTCCCGCCGCGCATTCGACATCGCGTCGAGGAAGAGCTCCCGATCGTCGCGCGACTCTTCGTGCGCCCGGCGCAGGAGCGCGTCCAGCTCGGTGGCGAGCGGGATCTTCCGGCGCTCCATCGCCCGGGCGGCCGTCGCGACCATGGGATCGATGCGGTGTTCCTGGAACGCGCCGGACGATCCCCAGACGAACGAGGATACGTACGCGGGCATGAGCTCCGTTCCGTAGAGATTGCACCCGATCCCCACGAGGGCGCCGGTCGTGAAGGAGGTACTGATCCCCGTCTTCGTGAAATCCCCCAGCTGGAGCCCGAGCAGGAGCTGTCCCGAATCCTCTCCCTTTTTCTCGAGGAAGTCGCGCGCGGAGCGGTACGTGCGCACCGGCGTGTAGGTGTTCTTGAGGTCGCTGTTGTTCGTGTTGGCGCCGAGATTCACCCACTCCCCCACGAAGGAGTGCCCCAGGAATCCATCGTGCTGCTTGTTCGCGTAGCCCTGGAAGACCGTCTCCGCCACCTCTCCGCCCACGCGGCAGACGGGGCCGATCGAGGTGCCGGCGCGGATCTTCGCGCCCGCCCGCACGATCGCGCTCTCTCCCACCGCGGCCGGGCCTTCGATCGTTGCGAGCGGCTCGATCAAGGCGTTCTCGCGGATGACGACCGGCCCTCCCTCGGCGTTCAGGACCGCTCCCGCCATGACGCGGGCTCCTCGGGCCACGTGGACCGACTCCGGCTTGATGAGATGCGCGCCGGAATCCACCGTGCCCCGCACGACCCCCGGCTCGAAGAGGTAGCGCGAGTCTTGAAGGATCTGGCGCGGGCTCCAGCGGATGAGATCGGCGCCCGAGCGCGCCAGGAACGCCTGCACCTCGGCCGGGAGCCGCACGTCCTCGAACGCGCGGTCCGCATCCCCCTCGCGCAGATGCCGAACCACGTGCTTCACGCGCTCGCCGCGCACCTTGGCGGCGAACAGGATTCCCTGCGCGACGTAGCTCACCTCCTGCGGCGAGGCGGCCATGAAGTGGAGCACCTCGTCATCGGTCATGCACAGACGCCCGTTCACGAAGAGCGTGTCGTCCTGGGAAGGCTCCGTGACCTCGGCGTGCGGATAGAGCATCCGCGTCCACTCCTCGAGGTGCGGCCGCACGAGCAGGTGGAGCTTCGCCTCCGGAAACGCGAGCGCGAGCTTTTCCGCGAGGGTGAAGATGCCGCAGCGCAGGGCGAAGACGGGGCGAAGCAGCGTGAGCGGACCGAACGATCCCGCCTCAAGATCTTCGTAGATGCAGAGATTCATCCTCGGACAGTAGAGAGTGGCCGAAGCGCCGTCAAGTCGCCTACAATGCCGCCATGGCCCTAGCGAAGAGCACTCCCAACGAGCAGGATCCCTCGGTCAAGGCGCTCCGGTATCGCGAGCACCGGATCCCGCGCCGCCACCGCGTGTTCGTGAACCGGAATCTCCGTCTCTCGAACATCTGCGCGATCGGATTCGATCTCGATCACACGCTCGCGCACTACGACCCGGTTCCCGTCGAGGAGCTGGCCTTCGATCTCACGAAACAGAAGCTGGCGCAGTCGCGAAACTATCCCCGGGAGATCCTGGATCTCAAATACGACCCCACCTTCGTGATCCGAGGTCTCGTGGTGGACAAGAAGCGCGGCAATCTTCTGAAGATGGACTATTTCAACTTCGTCTCACGCGGGCACCACGGCATCCGGGAGCTGCGCTCCGAGGAGCGCGAGCGCGCCTACCGTTCCTCGCGCATCCGTCTCGGCCACGAGAACTACTCCTCCGTGGACACCCTGTTTCACCTTCCGGAGGTCTATCTCTTCCTCTGCGTGGTGGGCGTGCTCGAGCGCTCGGGTCAGAAGCGGTCCGATTACACCCAGGTCTACGACGACGTGCGCGAGATGATCGACGAGGCGCACCGCGACGGGAGCCTCAAGTCGGTGATCACCGCGAATCTCGACCATTACATCCGCCTCGACACGGAGATGCGCACGGTGCTCGAGGAATTTCGCCGGGGCGGGAAGAAGCTCTTCCTCCTCACGAACAGCGATTGGGCCTACGCCGACGCCCTCCTCCGCCACCTCCTGGAGCGGGGACGCGGCGCTCCCTCGCATCGGAGCGAGATCTTCGACCTCGTCGTCGTGCAAGCGAAGAAGCCCTCCTTCTTCGCGGCGAACGCGCCGCCGGAGACGGTGCCCGAGGCCGTCTCCCTTCCCACCGCGATCCAGATCGTGCGCGGAGCGAACGGCTCGTACCTGGAAAAGACGCTCGGCGCCTCCGGCGACGAGATCCTCTACTTCGGCGATCACACGTACGGGGACATTCTGCTCTCGAAGAAGGCCCTGGGCTGGCGGACCGCCATGCTCGTGCCCGAGCTGGACCGGGAGATCCGGGTCACGCAGGATCACTCGAGAGACTTCGACCGCCTTTCACGCCTCTCGGCCGAGCGCCATCACCTCGAGATCGACAAGGCCGCGCTCGGACGGGAGCTGCGAAGGCTCACGCTGCTGGAGGGAGAAGCCGACGGGGCGGATCCCGCGCGCCGGAAGGAGATCGCCGCGCGTCTCCAATCGATTCCGGAGGAGATCAAGCACATCGAGCAGCGAAGCGTCGAGATGGATCCCGAGATCGAAGAGCTACGGGTGAAAATCGATCGCGCGTACAACCCGTACTGGGGATCGATCTTTCGGGAGGGGAACGAGTCCAGCCGGTTCGGGCACCAGCTCAAGGACTTCGCCTGTCTCTATACGAGCCGCGTCTCGAATTTCCTGCACTACCCCATGAACTACTACTTCCAGTCCCCCATCGGGTACATGCCTCACGACATCTGAAGCACGCGGCTATCGAACGAAGACGATCCTGCCTGTCGTGTTTCCCGTCGTCGTGGAAACCTTGTAGAAATAGACCCCCGACGGGATCGCCGCGCCTCCGTTGCTTCGTCCATCAAAGGAAACGTTCACGAGCCCGGCTTCGGCCGCGGACTGATCGGCGATCGTCCGCACCAACCTCCCCGCGGCGTCGAACAGCT
>VBOR01000075.1 GCA_005893165.1 Candidatus Eiseniibacteriota bacterium
CGCGGCTGAACCCCGGGTCGTTCTGCTCCTCGCGCGGATCGAAGCGGAGATTCTCGAGCAGGAGGATCTCTCCGTTCTGGAGCGCCTCCGCCTTCCGCTCCGCGTCGGGGCCCACGATCGATTCCGCGAATCCCACCGCCGCTCGAAGGCACCGTTCCAGACGCTCCCGCACCGGTGCCAAGCTCTGCTTGGGGTCGCGCATCCCCCTGGGACGGCCGAGATGCGACGCGACGACGAGGCGCGCCCCCTTCTCGATCAGGTAGCGGAGGGTCGGAAGGGACGCGATGATCCGCGTATCGTCCGCGACGGAGCCGTCCGGTGAGAGTGGCACGTTGAAGTCCACCCGCACGAAGACCCGCTTTCCCGCGGCGTCGAGCGAGCGGAGCGTGCGGAACGCCATGCTCAGCGCGCCTTCCCCAGGAGGAGCAGCGTGTCCACCATCCGGTTCGAGAATCCCCACTCGTTGTCGTACCACGCGAGGATCTTCACGAAGCGGTCTCCCGAAACCATGGTGAGCAGCGAATCGAAGACCGCCGAGTGGGGATTCCCCACCACGTCCTGCGAGACGATCGGATCCTCGCAGTACTGGAGGATCCCGCGCAGGGGTCCGTCCGCCGCCTCCTTCATCGCGGCGTTCACCGACGCGACCGAGGCGGACCTGGAGGTCACGGCGGTCACGTCGATCACCGAGCCGTCCGAGATCGGAACCCGGATGGAGATTCCGTCCATCTTCCCCTGGAGCGAGGGGATCACGTGGCCGATCGCCTTCGCGGCTCCGGTGCTGGTCGGAATCATCGACACGGCCGCGGCGCGCGCCCGGCGCAGGTCCTTGTGCGGGGCGTCGTGCACGCGCTGATCGTTCGTGTAGGCGTGGACCGTGGTCATGAGCCCGCGCTCGATCCCGAACGCGTGGTCCAGCACCGAGAGCACGGGAGCGAGGCAGTTCGTGGTGCAGGAGGCGATCGAGACGATCTGATGCTTCGCGGGATCGAACGTCTTCTCGTTCACTCCGATGACGAAGGTCGCGTCCGCGCCCTTCGCGGGCGCCGAGACCAGCACGCGCCGGGCGCCGGCCCCCAGGTGAACCGCCGCCTTGTCGCGCTCCGTGAACTTGCCGGTGCACTCCAGCACCACGTCCACGCCGAGGTCTTTCCAGGGAAGGTTCGCCGGATTGGCCTCGCAGAGAACCCGGACCGCGTGCTTCCCCACGCAGAGACTGGAATCGCGCACCGCGAACCGTTCGGGCCAGACTCCGTGGATCGAATCGTAGGTGAGCAGGTGCGCGAGCGTCGCGGCATCCGTGATGTCGTTCACCGCGACGAAGTCGATCGATTCCTGCCGTTTGAGCGCCGCCCGGAGCACCAGCCTTCCGATGCGGCCGAATCCGTTGATCCCGACGCGCACGCCGATTCCCCCCTAGGTGGAAAACACCTTCGCCAGCTCGTAGAACTCCCGATCGACGGTCTTGGGCGAGCCCAGCGCTTCCGCGATCGGCACATCGACGATCTTCATGCCGCGGATCGCCACCATGCGCCCGAACCCTCCGCGCTTTGCAAGATCCACGGCGGCCACGCCAAAGCGCGTTCCCAGGAACCGGTCGTACGCGGTCGGAGATCCGCCTCGCTGGATGTGGCCCAGCACGCTGTAGCGGCTCTCGAACCCCGTGCGCTCCTCGATCCGCTCGGCGAGGGTGGCTCCGATGCCGCCCAGCCGCACGTGACCGAACGCGTCCCGGCGCTCGCTCTGCACCTGGACCGTGCCTCCCTCGTCCTTGAGCCGGGCGCCCTCGGCCACCACGATGATACTGAAATTCTTCCCGCGCTCGTGGCGGCGCCGCACCACGTCGCAGACCTCCTCGACGGAGACCGGGTATTCAGGAATCAGGATCATGTCGGCCCCGCCGGCCACCCCGGACTCGAGCGCGATCCATCCGGCGTGGCGTCCCATGACCTCCACCACGATCACGCGGTCGTGCGACTCCGCGGTCGTGTGGAGCCGGTCGATGGCCTCGGTCGCGATCGAGAGCGCGGTATCGAAGCCGAACGTGTAGTCGGTGCCGTTCACGTCATTGTCGATCGTCTTGGGGATTCCGACCAGCCGCACCCCCGTCTCGTGGAGCTTCTTGGCCACGCCGAGCGTGTCCTCGCCGCCGATCACGGCCAGGATATCGACGCCGCGGCCGGAGAGCTCCTGGCGAATGCGCGCTTCGCCCCCAGGCTCCTGATACGGGTTCGTGCGCGACGTCCCGAGGATGGTGCCGCCCCGCGGAAGGATCCCCGACACCTTCTTGAGATCCAGATCCTCGACTTCGGATTGCAACAGACCGCGCCATCCGTGCCGGAATCCGACGACCGACCAGCCATAGGCCTTGATGGAGCGATGCACGACGGCGCGGATGACGGCGTTCAGGCCGGGGCAGTCTCCCCCACCGGTGAGCACGCCGATCCGCATCGTCCAACCTCCGAGAGTGCCGGGTCAAACAGTTGTGAAAAGGTAACTTAGGGCCGTGGATGTTATGCGGGACGCGCAGGGGCTGTCAAGGTCGAATCGCGGGATGCGTGAGCTTCGACTCCGGCTGAACGGGGCAGCGAAGTTCGACGGCTACCGCACCCCGCTGACCGACGAGTACCGGAGCGTGTAGTCCCCGTAGCCCTGTTCGTCGACGAAGACGAACTTCATGCCCGCGCTGATCTCGTTCATCCGATGGCGCGGGATCATCTCATGGCCCCGCAAATGGTAGGTCCAGATCTCGTACGGGCGCGTGTCCACGACGCCCTGGTCCGGCTTTGTGAGGAGATCCTTCGAGCTCTTCGGAATCTGCCCTTCCATCACGTATCCCAGCGTCTTGTCCGACACGGGAAGGCGCTCGATCTGGATCTCGTCCGGCTCCCCGAACTGGATCCAGATCCGGCCCCGGTCGCTGAACATGCCTCGCTCGAACACGGTGTAGTGCGCGTTGGCGTATGCCACCCGGGCCTGGAAGTCGCGGCGGAGCTCGTTCTCGGCGGTGTCCGGCGTGGGATCGATGGCGCGCCAGACCTGGCCCAGCTTCGCCTCCTTCTCTCCCCGGGTCATCTGCCGGAAGGCATAGGCCTCGTCCTGCGTGAGGAGCGCCTGGGCGGTCACGTCGTACAATTCCGCTCCCTCCGCGCGCCAGGAATCCACGTCCCAGAGCACGTCGAACTCCCCCTGGCTGGTCGCGAGGGAACGGTCGTCATCCCCGAGAAGGTCGATGCGGAGACGGTAGTGCCCCGACGGCAGGGCTCCCACGTCGGCGTGGAGCGCGTGCGGCCACGCCGTGCCCTCGGTCACGCGGAGAGAGTCGATCGATTCGAGGAGCGTGTCCGACTGCGCGCCGAGAATCATCGTTCGCACGCGGTAGGATCGACCCTCCGGGGGCGGCGGGAGATCGTAGATCTCGTAGTACGCGGAGAGCATGTCCTTGTAGTAGCCATAATACGCGCTGGGATGGGGCTGGACCTCGAACGAGCCTTTTCCGAAGGGGGTCTCGGCCGTTCGATCCTGCACGTTCCAGGCGAACTCGATCCCGCTGACGGCGGGATTCCGGAACAACCATTCCGACATGTCGATCTCCCCGCGCACCTCTCCCTGCCGCTTCTTGTTCTTCATCTGATAGACGAGCCCGCGGCGCGCGACGTTCATGTCCTCCACGGTGATCTTGAAACGATACGTTCCGGGAGGCGCGACCATCCCCAGGGTGTAGATCTCTCCCATAAGCGAGTCGCTGGTCGCGGCAGCGTCGGTGGATTGGAGCCGCGCCTCGCGCTGCTGGAAGCCCGCGCGGCGCCCCTTGCCGGTCGTGAGCTCGACCGTCACGCGAAGCCGGGCCTCGAAATCAATCCCGGAGGGGATGAACTTGATCTCCTGGTAGGGGATGCGGATGAAGAACTCGACGCGCGCGTCCCCGGCGTCGTGCCGGTAGGCCGTAGCACTTGCGTTGTAGCGCAGATCACCCGTCGAAATGCCGGACTCGCCCGTAGTCCTCTGCGGGGACGCCGCCACCGCCGGAGCGGCGATGAGGACGCCGAAGATCGCAGCGAGAAGCCGAAGAGGCGCACGACGATGGTGGCGCCTCACGGCGCGTCGCTCCTAGAAGCTCACGTTCACCGAAACGCGGTGCGCCGCCGTGAGCAGGAACAGGTAGTCGTGGAAGGCGTATTCCGCCCCCCAGTTCACCTTTTCCGAATTGTCGGAAGGATGCGTGAACTCGGCGACCGTGAGGACCCGGCTGTCCCCGCGCTGGAGCAAGTTGACCGAGCCCCCCACGCGGAAGAAGGTCGGCATCTTCACCTTCTCGTTGAGGAAGGTCATGTCGCTTCCCACGTTCTGGATCGACATGCCGATCTTGGCCCCGAGGAGCCCGATATCGTAGAGCGTCCCGAAGTCGAAGGTGGTGGACTTTCCCTTCACGTCGGCCAGGCCGGTCTGCACGTAGTTCGCGGAGATCCCGGCCGAGAACTTGTCCGTCAGGGAGCGCGCATAGGAGATCCCGTAGGCCCATTCCCCGGCGTCGAAGGTGTCCCCGGTTCCGTCCGGCAGGTAGGTCGTGCGGACGATGTCCCGGCTCATGGTGAGGGCGCGAACGTTCACGCCCAGCATTCCCGGGATCCACTTGATGTTGAACACATACGCCGCCTGGTCGAAGAGAATCTCCGCGGGCCACGAGGTGTGGTTCAACGTTACCGACTGGCCCGAGAGTCGCGCGATGCCCGCGGGATTCCAGTACACCGCGGTGGCGTCGTCGGCGAGCGCCACGTACGCATCCCCCATCGCGGCCGCGCGGGCGCCAACGCCGATCTTCAGCGACTGGCCTCCGAGGGTCCCGACCTTCTCGAATATCTGCGCCCCTTCCGCGGTGAGCGGAAGAAGCAGGCAGACGGCGACGATCAACGTACGCATGACGGAATGCCTCCTGGATTCTCCCTGGAACGGTTGGGAACCGCCGGCCGTTCTCATCGGATGATGATGAATCTGCCGACCTTCTTGCCCAGCTCCGTGTCGACAGAGTAGAGGTAAATGCCGCTCACGATCTTCTGTCCGTTCCTCGAGATGAGGTTCCACGGAACCGACCCCTTGCCGCCCGTCACCGGATCCTTGCCGTACTGGACGTCCGCGGCCGGCCTGCCGTCGAACTCGATGTTCTTCACGAGATCCCCGGCAATCGTGTAGATGTGGATGGTGCCTTTCGTGCGCGGCAGGTTCATGAACGTGACCTTCGTTCCGGAAGGATCTTCCTCACGCGGCACCAGGTCCCACTCCGCGCCCCCCTTGTAGGGATTCGGAACGACGAAGACCTCCTTCTGGTCGTTCCTCGAGTCCCCTCGCGGATAGACCACCTGCGCGTTCGAGGCGCTGGGATTCCCCTGGAGGACGACGTCGGACCCGGCCGAGTCGCCGGGAACCACCGAGATCGGGACGATGGAATAGAAGTAGGGGAACCCGTTCAGCACGTGCGTGTCCACGAAGCTGTACCGCCCCACCGCGAAGAGGGTGTCGATCTCCGTGTAGCTCGAGTCGTTACGCACGGCGCGCCGGTTGGGGTCCCAGCGCACCAGCGTGGGACTGATGTTGATGATGGGTATGGAGGGATCGATCAGGTCCGAAAGCGGATGCGCCGGCGTCCCCTTCGGATTGACGCGCCACTCGCCGAGAAGGGACCAGAGATTTCGTGCGGGAGCGTTCGTCCCGAGCGGGCGGTTCCACCCCGCGGCGCGGAAAATGCGGTATCCCAGGAACTCTTTCAGATTCCCCCGCTGCGCGTCCCGAACCTGCTCCGCGAAATTGCTCCATTTGAGCGTGACCTTGTGGTCCCCCGGGAAGAACCATGCCGAGATCCGGGTCGAGTCGTCGCGAGAGTTGTAGAGATGCTGGAAATCGGAGACCTCTCCGTGCCCGTCCTGCCCCGCGTAGAAGGGCGCCGGGAGCGGCGCCGCGGCCACCCAGTTGACGAGGTGCTCCCGCCCTCCCTGGCCGGTGTTCACGTCGCAATCGAAGTCCACGTATTTGCAGTCCGCGGATACGATGGGAAGCGGCAGCGTGTCCTGGTTGGCGCAGTGAGCGCCGTTGTTCTGGAGCGTTCCCCCGAGGACATCCTGACAGACGTACTTTCCATCCTGCTGGAGATTGCAGGGCGTGTTGACATCCCAGTCCGGGATGCCGGGATACAAAGGATTGTTATTCGCGTCCACGATCGAGGAAATGTTGCCGTGGAAGCGAAGCCGGCAGAGTGAGGACTCCGGAATGATGTAGGTGAAGCGCGAGCCGATTTCCGTGTTCCGAAGGCAGGTCTCCTTCCCGCACGTTCCGGTGAGCGCGTTGCCGTCCAGATCCGTGTAGAGACCGTCGAACACCTGCTGCGCGCTGACCGCATTGTCGATCAGGGTCCCGCCCGACTGCGAGGGGCCCCGCCCCAGGCCCATCACCCAGGCCACGGAAATGGTCAGGGAGGAGTCCGGGAGAATCGACCGGAACGGGCCCGTTGCCATGATGAATCGATAGTCGAGGGGCCGGCCCGAGATGATCTGCCCGATGACGTCCGGGTTGAGCTGCGGGTCGGACATCAGGAGATAGCGCTGGGCGTCGTTCTCCGGGTCCCCGCCTGCCGGGAAGGGGGCGGATCCTGAGAAGAACTTGAACGAGGTGATCCCGACGTGCCGGGGAGCGGTCGCCCCGCTCGGGTCGGTCGTGTGGTTCAGGAACATGCAGCCGAAGTAGCCGGGGACGTCGCCCCCCTTGGCATCCTGCACGCGGGAGGGATCGTCCGGATTGTCCCACATGTAGCCCATCTGGATCCGCCGGTGCACGAACTCGCCCGTGGAGCCGACATACTGGACCGTGGTGTCCACGAGACCCGCCTCGTCGTCCGTAAAGTAGCCGCGGATGGAGCGGTTCCCGATGTCCATGTCGGCGAAGATGGCCACAAAGACGTTCCGGAGGGCGCGGCCGCTCACGTTGATGATCTTGTAGTCCATCCCGACGAAGTCGTTCTGCCCCGGCGTCGCCCAGGCGTACGAAGTCTGCCGGACCTTGATCCCCAGAGGCACGTGCTCCGGAAGGAGCTGCCGCGTGGTGGGCTGATAGTCGTTGTACTCGGAGGCGAACATCTGCTGGCCGATCGCGGCGTAATCCTCGTCGCAGAGCCCGTCGCCGTCGTCGTCCAGTCCGTTCAGGAAATCCTCGTCCACCCGGCCGTCCCCGTCGTCATCCGGGTTCACGCTGGCCGAGATGATCCGGTTCCCGCCCGGGATCCCCTCGTAGCTTTCGCGAACGTCCGCCACCTGGTCGATCGGCAGCGGGACGCACACGTTCACCGGCGCGATGTCCGGGGAGAACTCACGCTCGTACGTGGCGGTGGTGACGTGAGGAATCCCGCTCGCGTCGAGGGCGCCCACCCAGAGGCCGGCCGCGTAGAGATAGTCGTTGCCCGACCCGGCGGGCCATTCCGCCGAGGGAACGGTGGTCCGGGAAGGGTTGCTCTGGTTGCCCGTCTCGCCGAAGTTCGTGATCTGGAGCTGGAGACGCCCTACGTTGTGGACGAACTTTCCGTCCAGGCGAAACAGCCGGTGGATTCCGTCCCGGCTCGGCCCGTCGATCTCGTTCTGGGGAAGCTGGTGGAACGCGCACACGCCGGCCCATAGGGCCACCACGGCCGAGGTGAGCACCGTTCGACGGCACATACTCATCAGACCCGCCCCCTTGCGTGAACATCAGCCCCGGCTGCTTCCACGATCGGCCGGCGGAACGCCGGCAGCACTAGAACTGCACTCCGAGCCCGGCCCGGATCGTCCGTCCCTGCTGGAAGACCCTGGGGTCGTGCACGGGATACCAATCTTCCTTTCCGTCCCCGTCCTGGTCCTGCGTGAGGAAGGCTCCGCCGGCCCGGCCCGTCTCGCTGTAATAGATATTGTAGGACTGCTGATTCAGCGCGCCCGGCGGCCAGATCGAAGGCTCGAGATCGCTGATGTTCTCCGCGTCCAGGAGATTCGTCCCCTGCACGTACAGCGTCAGGTTCTGGCCCCACGCCCTGAAGAACCGCTCCCCCTGCATCGACAGGGTCGACACCGAAGGCAGGCGGCGCGAATTGGTCAACTCGGGGTTTTGTCTCCGCTCCAGGCGCTCGTGCGGCGTGAAGGGGAACCCGGATCCGAACTGGTACACGAACGAGCTGCGCCAGTCCTTCTCGTTTCCGAGGCTCAGGGTCGCCGAAATGTTGTGTCTCTGGTCCCAGTCGAGCGGCTGCTCCGAGGTCGGCTTGAACTGGTCGCGCAGGTTGCCCGTGCTCGGAAGCGCGCGGTTCGGGTCCGAGGCGGTTCCCGTGGCGTTGCCGTACGTGTAGTTCACCTCTCCCGAGAAGCCGTGGCTGAACCGCTTGATGAGCGTGAACTCCACGCCTCGCGAGGATGCGTAATCCGCGTTCACGTAGGTGGGCACGGTGATCGCGAACCCGGGGATCTCCTGGTCCACGGTCGTGAGAAGACCGAAGATGTCCTTGAAGTACACGCCGAACTGGCCGTAGATGTCCTTGCTGAAGAGGTGCTGGACGCCGAGCTGGTAGCTGATGGTCGTCTGAGGCTCGAGATTGGGATTGCCCCGCGCCGTCGCCGAGACGAGCCGCCCCTGGTAGATGTACTGCCGGTCCGGGACCTGGAAGAGCCGTCCATAGTGAAAGCTCATCACGTCGCGATCCGAGATCGGATAGGCGATCCCGATGCGGGGGCTGACCTGGGTCTTGACGCGGTTCCGGACCTGGGCCGAGGAGATCTGGTTCCCCACCGAGAAATTGTCGTACCGCACCCCGGCGTTGAGAACCATTCCCTCGTACTCCCAGCGATCCTGGACGAACGCGGCGCCTTCCGGGTTGTAGGCCCGGAATTCGTCGCGGTCCGCCCCGTAGAGCCCCGTCCCCGTGAGAATGTTCGGGAAGTTGGTGCGGAGAAAACCGAAATCGTTGTAGTTGATGTCTCCGCCGGTCATGAAATTGTGGTTGCCGAACTTCCTCGAGAAATCGCCGTTGAAGGTGTACGTGGTCGTCTGCTTCCGCTCGTAGAATGGATAGTCCCCGTTCGTGACGTAGTACGGCCCGTCCAGGCGATTCTGGACGTCGTAGTAGTTGTTCGGCAGCTGCTGGTACTCCCACGGCATGCGGTCCAGAACGTCCCGCGACGTCTGCCAGGTCTGCCGCGAGGCGCGCAGGTTGTAGATGGTCCCGACCCCGAGCGTGTGCTTCCAGGTGATCGCGGTCTGGAGGTAGTCCTCGTCCGTGACCGGAAGGTGCTCCGCCGTGTTCATGGGGACGCCCGGTTCTTGATGATCTCCACGTTGAGCTTCTCGTTCGGGGTCAGCTTGAAGGTCAGCTTGCTGGAAAGCTTCGCGCTGTTGGACTGCCGGTTGCCCAGGCGGATGAAATCCAGGAACCGGTGTTCCTGATGCGTCGCGATGTTCCGGAGATACGTGTCGGTGTAGGTTCCTTCGAAGGAGATGAAGTAATTGGTCTTGGGAAAGAGAAACGGCCCGCCGAATCCCGTGCTGAGCCGCTCGAAATTGTTGAAGGATTTGTCCGCCTCACCGTAGCGGTCGGTGAAGTAGCGGATCTCGCCGCCGAACTTGTCTCCGCCCTCGCGCGTGGTGAGGTTGATCACTCCGGAGAGCGCGTTCCCGTACTGGGCGTCCAGCCCTCCGAGCACCTGCTCGCTCGAGGACACGGCCAGAAGCCCCAGATCCACGCCCTCGGCGCGGAGCGGGTTGCGGCTCGCGATTCCGTTCACGATCGTGAGCACCTCATCGCCGCGGCCGCCGCGGAAATGGAGCTCCCCTCCCTGGCTGATGACGCCGGCCTTGAGTCCGATCGCCTCCTTGTAATTGTCCACGGGAAGCGAGCGGAGATCCTCGGCGGTGACGATCTGCTTCGTGGAGCTGTCCTTCTTGCGGATCGCGATCTTGATATTGCCCGTGACGTCGACCACACCCATCTTCACTGCCTGTTCGGTGATCTTGAAGTCGACCATGACGGTCTGGTTCGCGTTCACCTGGATGACTTTCTCCACCGTGGCATATCCCATCATCTTGGTGGCCAAGGTGTAGGGGCCGACCGGAACTTTGACGATCGTGAATTTTCCTTCCGCGTTGGCGCGACCGCCGAGGTTGGTGCCTTTGAGGATGACGTTGGCGTAGGGCACGCCGACCCCGCTATCATCCGTGATCTTCCCCATGATCGAGCCCGTCTGTGCCTGGGCGGATGCGGTCATGGGGCCGAGCGAGAAGAGGCCGAGCAGGAGCGCGACGGTCGGTACGAGCACCGTCAGAAGCCCGTGACGGCCCGGTTGGCCAGACATAAGTGGAGACGCTCCTTTCTTCTTCGGAGGTGTCAGCGGAAACCGGCTATCTTTATGCCGTTTTTGAGGGTTGCCGTCAAGCCAATTCGTTGTGAGACGCTCGCTTGTCCGATTCGGAGACCGTCGTTTCGGGGCAACTGAATGTGTCAAGCGCATCTCACAGCCGGCGTTCTGGTGCTGAGGGGGGATCGCTGCCGTCGCGGGGGGGGAGGGACCGCGCACCAAGAGGTACGGCGCGTACTCCGCCGCCTGTCGCGCATTATAGGAGGCGACCCTTCCGCCGGCAAACGTTTTTTTCAGAATTCGGTGGCGCTGGACATCTGGAAGCCGTGGACGAGGAGACCCGGGCAGACCACCCCTCCGGAAGACTCCTGCGCCGACGTCGCTTCCACCTCGTTCAGCATCTGGACGACGCTCTGGTTGAACCGAAAATTCCGCACGCCGTGAGTCACCTTGCCCTTCTCGATCGCGAAAAGCCCGTCCCGGGTCATTCCCGTCAAGGTCACCGTCTTGGGATCCACGACGTTGGTGTACCAGACCCGCGTGACGAGCAGCCCCCGGTCCACGCGCCGGACCAGGTCTTCCACGCCCCCGGATCCTCCTTCGAGGACCAGATGCCGCGCGATGGGCCCGTAGGTGTTGGGAACGGGCAGCCCGTGTCCCGTGCTCTCGCGCCCCTCCTTCGCGGCGGTCTGCCGGTCGTAGACCGCGCTCTTCGCCACCCCACGCTCGATGATCGTCGTGGACCCTCCTGCACGAGGAGCGCGCCGAAGGAGATCCAGGACATGTCTTGGAGAAGGTCCGCCACCGCGGCGGGCTCGAGGACCACGGTGTACCGGCCCGGGTCCCAGGGTTTCGGCTCGCGCGAGCGCAGCGCCTTCTCCACCGCTCGCGAGGAGAGGGCGCCTCCGTCCACGCCGCGCGCGCTGTGAGACTCGTAGCCCGCCCACCCGGAGGCGGTTCCATCGAGCGCGGAGACGAGAAACTCCGCCGAGGTGCCCTCGTGATACGCAAAGAGCCCCCGCGAGTTCGCGATCGCGAGCGGCCCGATCTCGCCGTAGTCGCCGATGGTCCCGGCCCTGACTTCATAGATTCCCGCCCCTTCGAGGCCGGCCTCGCGGCACCGCGTGACCGCCTTGCCCACCTCGCGCGCGCGAGCGTCCGCGCTGAGGCGCTCGGTCTCCGGATCGAGTGCGTCCACGGTGCGGTAGGTCTGCGGTCCCGGAAGCGGGAGCAGCTCCGGGATCTCGGGCTGATGGCGCGTGGCTTCCTTGGCGCGCTCGATCAGCTGGGCCATTCCCTTCGGGCTCAGGTCGTTTCCCGTCGCACGGCCGGTGCGCTTTCCCTCGACGATCCGGACGGAGAGCAGGTACCGGCGCTCCTCGACGTTCTGGGTGATCTCGTTGTTGGCGAACCGGGTCAAGGCGTCGCTGCCCCCGCCGAGCATGACCTCGACCTCCGCGCCGCGCGCCAGGGAGATCGCCTGATCCAGCTTGGCCTTTGCTTCTTCCCGGAGCATCAGTCCTCGTACCCCACGCCCACCCGCACCTTCCGGAAGCGCGCGGGGGCGGCTCCGTGCGTGATCTCGCCGACCTGGCCCGGCTGCCCCTTGCCGCAGTTCACGACACCCCACGGCTTCCATTCCTCCGGGCCGCAGATGGAATCGCATGAGTTCCAGAAGCCGGTCGTGATTCCCTGGTAGGTGGGATTCTTGAGCATCCGGACTCGTTTTCCTTTCCGGATCTCCCAGGCGATCTCGGTCTTGAACTGGAAGTTGTAGCGGAGCTGGTCGATGCTCCAGCTTCGGTTGGTCTCCATGTAGATCCCGTGGTCGGTATCGGAGAGGAGATCCTCCAGGGATCCCGATCCGGCCATGAGGCTGAGGTTCACCATCCGGATCATCGGGATGTGGAACCAGCCGTCCGAGCGGACGCATCCCTTGCTCCGACTCTCTCCGACGCGGTGCGCCAGCTCGCGCGAGGTGAGATACCCCAGGAAGAGGCCGTCCTGCACGATGTGCCAGCGCTGCGCCTCCACGCCGTCGTCGTCGTACCCAAAGGTTCCAAGCGCGTGCGGCAGCGTGGCGTCGGCGACCAGGTTCACGAGCTTCGAGCCGAACTGGAGCTTCCCCTGCTTCTCCAAGGTGAGAAAGCTCGTGCCCGCGTAGTTCGCCTCCATGCCCAGCACGCGGTCGAGCTCCGTCGGGTGCCCCACCGATTCGTGGATCTGGAGGGCGAGCTGGGAGCCTTCGAGGATGAGGTCGCGCTCTCCCGCCGGGCACTGCTCGGCGGTCAGGAGGGCGACCGCTTCCTCCGCGACCCGGCGCGCGTGCTCCACGTAGGGCGTGCCTTCGATGAGCTCGTAGCCGAGCGCCTGATGAAAGCCCTCGGCCTGCGGGAAGCTGCGGCGCTGCACGTCGTCGGCCGAGACGGCCGTCGCGGAGAATCCCCCTCCGGATCTCGTGAGGGTCTGCTCGATGTCCGATCCTTCCGTGCTCAGGAAATACTGATGCTTCCGCTGGAACGAAAGGAAGGACTCGGCGTTCTTGACGCCCCGGACCGCACGCATCTCGGAATCGATGCGGAAGAGAAGACCCAGCTTCGTCTCGAGGGAGACCTGGAAGGGATCGATCGCGCATTGCGACGCCCAGACCGCCCGGTGCGCGGGCTCGGGAGCCAGACGCACGTCGTCGTGCTCCAGACTGGCGCTCGCCCGACCGATCGATACGGCGCTGGCCGCGCACCGCTCGACTCCTTCTTTCGTGAGGTCGTCGGTGGCCGAGAAGCCCCACGCGCCCTGCACGAGGACCCGAACGCCGATTCCCGCCGAGGAGCTGAGGTCCAGCCCCCCCACCTCGCCGTTCTTTACCTGGATGTCTTCTCGGGTGTATTCAATCGCGCGCGCGTCGGCGTAGGAGGCGCCGCGGGCGTGCGCGGTATCGATCGCAAGCCGGGCGAGATCCTTCATGCGTCGGCGCTTCGGAGCATCCTCAGAAGAGGTATCGGAACACGATGGTGGCCTGGTCGCTCCGGGAGAGCTCGAGACTCGGATCTCCTGGCATGTGGCTGACGTGTTCGTGCGAATACGAGGCGTCGATCTGGGTGCCGAGGAGGTCCCAGAAATAACCCACTCCCGCCGAGAGACGGGATCCCTTGAGCGTCGGGTTGGCGTTCTCGTCGGGATCGCGGCGTATCAGCGCCACGCCGCCGCGCACCGGTAGCCAGGAGAACACCCGGTATTCTCCGCCGAAGTGGTACGAGAGCTCGGAGCTCAGGATCTCGGGATAGGTGCCGGTGTAGTCGGTGCGCCGCTCCTTGGCGTACTGGATCTCGGTCGCGGCGAGGCCGCGGCCGCCCGGCAAATCGACCGACACGCCCCCGTCCACCTGCGTGCCGAAGCGCCTCACATTCAGGGGACGGGTGGATTGGAGCACGTTGGGGTTCGGGATAATCCACTCCAGCTCGCGGTACCGGCGGAAACGCGCGCCCACGTGCGCGGGCGTTCCGGGAACGTCGATCATCCAGCGCGAGGCGACCTCGTTTCGCCGCAGCCCGCTCAGGAGCGAGGACCACTTCATCTTGAACACGCTCTCGAAGGGGTTCGTGATGTTGATCGGGAGGGGATTCAGGAAATACTGGGCCGCCCAGTTGACCTCGGCGATCTCCTCGCCGTCATGCGAGCGGTGGCGGCCATCGACGATGCCTCGAACCCAGTTCTTGTACCGAATCCCGAGCTGCGCGTTGTAGCTCACCTCGGGACGGTTCCAGTCGTAATGGTCCTCGTTGAAGGGACCCTGGCTCGTCCCCCGCAGGTGGTGCCGCGCCCATGCCGCGGAGCCCGCGACCGTGAGCCCGAGCGGCCCCACCCGGGGATTCGCCAAAGCTCCCCCGGTCAGGGATAGCTCCGTCGACTTGAGGTTGATCTCGTAGGGATTGGGAACGCTCCGCGATTCGCTCTCGTGCCGGTAGCGCATCCTTCCCGCGAGGGTGACGTTCTTGAGAAATTTCCGCCCGTAGGTGACGCCCACCCTCGGCACGATCACGCTCGCGCCGATGTGATTGTCCCCCGCCACCGGATCGAACCCGGAGGGGAACATGATGTCGAAATCGCGCATGAACCTGGAATTGTCGGGTGACGGGGAGACGTCGTGCCTGCTGGCATCGACGCCGCCATAGATTCCCTCGAGCCCCAGCACCCATTGCCGGTTGTTCCGCATCGATGCGATCAGTCCGCTCCGCCGCTGGATCACGCTGTGCGGATATCCATAGTAGCCGTCGTGGAACGTGTCGTAGCGGGACGATTCCTCGATGCTCGAGGAATCCTGGTCGGCCAGAAGCCCGGCGGGATTGTCGGAAAACCCGTAAGGATTGATCCGGTCCAGCGGGTCCTCCACCGCGCTATTCATCCCGCCCATCCCGTCCAGGCGCGCGGAGATGCTCCGCGCCTCGACATCCACCGTCGAGGCACGCGTCCACGCCTCGGAGATCTGTGCCTGGGCGATGGCGGGGTCCGCCCAGACGACGAGCATCGAGGTGAGCACGGCGGCCGCGGCCCGGCCCAGTGAAGGACTCACGGCCAACCGCGGCGTGACCCTCATGAGCCTTGGCCCCTTCATCGCGGTTTCAGGTACAGAGGCAGGAGAATCGACCGGCTGCCTCGGGTCGAGGACGCGTCGTAGATGGTGATACGGATCATGTAGTGCCGGCCCTCGACGAGCTGCACGTCGTCGGTCCAGGGTGTCCATTTCGAGGGATCTGTGGTGTCCGACGGCGCCTTGTAGTAGGTCGTCAGGTCGCGGCGAATCTCAAGATTCCACTTCCCGGCCGCCCAGTTCCCGCGCGCGAGCACGTCGAACTGGCTGGCGCTCGGAAACGTGTCGCGCCAAGCGGGAACATAGTCGCCTGGATTCCAGGTCTTGTCCCGGACCGAGCTGTCGTCGATCCGCACCGGGTTCAGGCTGTCGCATGGCGTCAGCGGCTTGGCCACGTAGCTCCAGACGACGTACGAAGTGGGCTTCCCCCGATTGAGCCTCGTGTCGCGGGTTCCCTTCGACGCGATCATCTGGGGCACGATTCCGTTCGGGTACGCGGTGTAGTTCTGCACGTACGTCCTTTGCCCCTCATCGGGGACCGGACCGCTCCCCCGGTCGTACCGGTCCTCCATGAAACCGGCCGCGGGATGCTCGAACTGGCCACGCGAGTCCTCTTTGGCTCCCGTGAATTCCACCGTGGATGAAGGGAAGACGGGATCGGTCGTCTCCAAACCCCAGCGCCAGTTGTCGGCGGGATAGTTGCCCAGGGAGTCGGAGAAGATCTCGACCGTGAGCTGGTCCTCTTCGCTCGGCCCCAGGTGCCACGTGGTCGGCCGGACCAGGATGTCGTTTCCGGCGCGGCAGTTCACGAGCAGGTTGCCCTGCTCGTCCAGGATATCGGCCGAGTCGTTGATGCAGGGATGATCCAGAGCGCTGAACGTGGGGTCGGGCCACTGGAGGAGGAAGTAGATCGCCTGCGGCGCGCCGAACCGGTCATAGCTCCAGATGCTTCGCACCGCGGCCAGGTAATCGCCGCCGCCGCCGATCCCGTGCAGGAGCACGTAGGTCGGGGAGCCGGCGAGATTCCATTCGATGGGGGTCGCGCGCCCATCCACGAGCAGCTCGCGATGTTCCTGCTGGGGCGAGTTCAAGTACTGCTCGCCTGCCGGGACCGACGTGATCGATTGATTCGGGCTGGGCTGCGTCGCGATCTTCGTGCCGCAGGAAATCGCCAGCCAAGGCAGGACGGCAAAAAGAATCCCTGCTCGAACCGTGGTACTTCGGGGCATCTATATTCCTTTGATCATACGGACCATTGGGGGGGAACGCGCTCGTAGCCTACGTTCTGCCCCAAAACACTGTCAAGCGAAAAGCCCCGCGTCGAGCGCCGGGAAGATCGGGTCAAGCTCCTCGAATTCAGCCAGTTCCACGGCGTCCACACGCCCCGATCGCACCCCTTCCTCCAGCTTCCCGAAGCGTTGAAGGTGAAGCTCGGTCCGCCGCACGGCGTAGGGCACGAGCGTCCCGGTGCGCATGATGAACGCCCAGTCGCTCGCCTGGGCGAGCAGGAGCTCGCGCCCCGCCTGCGCGAGCGCACGCGCCTGGAGCGCGTCGTAGCGTTCCCTCCCCTGGGCGAGATGCTGCATGCGCTCCGCGGCGCGGTTCAGGTGGCGGTAGATCCAATCGTTCGAACTGTCGAGCCAGACGGCCGAGTAGCCCCCTTCCCCCCAGCTCGAGGGATGAAGACGCCCCTCACAGGCGCGAGGGATCCGGTCCATCGCCTCGATCGGATCGACCGCCTCGATTCCCGGATCGCGGGCCGCCTCATCGAGCACGTGGCCGAGCCACTCGGGGCCTTCGTACCACCAGTGCCCCATCAGCTCCGCGTCGTAGGGAGCGAGGAGCAGCGCCGGCTGCCCGAGGCGGTCGGAGGCCGCCTTGGCCTGCGCCGAACGCTCGCGGAGGAAATGGGCCGCGTGCTCCCGGGCGCGCGCGCTGGCCCGCGCGGGCTCGTAGGGCTCGCGGTGCGGGGTCCTTCGATCCGTGATCCGGTAGTACTTGAGACCGAGATGGGTCCGCGTGCCTCCCGAGGGAAGGAACTCGCGCACCTCGTCGATGGGCAGGTCGAACCCTTGGTCGCGGTAGTACTCGCGATAGCTCGAGTCCCCTGGGTAGCCCTCCGAGGCGCTCCACACCTGTCTGGAGGACTCGGCGTCCCGACCGAGGGCGACCGGTCCGCACTCGGTGTCGCGTACGGCGGTTCCGATCTGCGCCCGCCACGAAGGGGCGCCGAGACTCATGAGCGGCAGGTATCCGTGCGTCGCGCCGCAGGTGATCAGCCGGACCTGCCCCGACTCGAAGAGCGCGCGGAAGGCGGAGACGACGTCGCGGCGGTAGCGGTCCTCGAATTGCGCGAGGCTCTCGCGGAACCGCTCGCGGTAATGAATCGCGAGCGGCTGGAAGCGCGCGTCGTGCCGCGTGCGCGCCACCTCGCGCTCGGCCAGCTCCACCAGCCTCCCCAGCCGGAACGAATACCTCCTTCGCAGGAGCGGATCCTCGAACATGGCGAGGAGCGTCGGAGAGAGCGAGATCGTGATGCGGCCGGGAGCATTCCGCCGCGCGCGCTCCTCGAGCATGCGCAGGAGTGGAAGATAGGTCTCCGTGAGCGCCTCGAAGAGCCAGCGCTCCTCGAGCGAGTCCTCGATCTCGGGATGGCGCACGTACGGGAGGTGGGCGTGAAGGAGAACGCAAAGGAAGCTCTTCGGCATTCGGATCCCGCTCAGCGGGGAGGGGTCTCTCGAGGTGCGGGATCCAGGTAGCGGGCCGCGGAGCCCATCGCCCCCGCCGCCGCGCGCGCGCTGCGCGCCCTCTCGAGGAGCCAGGCCTTCGCTTCCTCGCTCAGATCCCACGCGCCCTCTTCCGCGCACGGATGATCCGGCGGCACCGGAACCCAGGAGGAGTGAAGCAGCGGCTGGAGATTCCCCGAGATCAGGATCCCCAGAACGGCGCGGCACTCCCCTCCGGACTGCGGGAGCTTGACGTACCAGCGGTCGCCCTGGAGCGCGTCGGGAAGGTCCACCGCGATGGCCTGCGATGCGGGGCTCCGTTCCTCCTTCCGGCGCTCGATCGCGATCCGGTAGCGGAGCGGCGAACCGCTCTCCCGCGCGGAACCCTGCGCCCTCGCGTGAAGCGCGGGCGTGAGCTCCCAGAGCGCGAGCACGGTGCGCGGATCGCGCACGAGAAGATACAGGCGGTCCTCCCCGTAGCGCCGGCCTCGAAGCGAGGACGGAGGGGGCTCCGGTACGGGATGGGCCGGGGCGAGCCGTTCCAGGGAGCTCACAGGATTCGGGTCCCTCAATGAGAAATGACGAGGCGCCGCTTCAGCGCGGCGCCCTCCACCTCGATCGAGAGAAAATATAGGCCGCTCGGGAGCGCCGCGCCACCCGCAACTCGTCCGCTCCAGACCCAGTCCTCGACTCCCGAGGTGGGAACGCGGAGCTTCCACCGCGCCACCTCGCGTCCGCGGACGTCGTATACGGAGCCCCGGCCCTCGCTGCCGGGACGGCCGTGAAGCGTGAAGCGGACCGCTCCCACGCTGGGCGTGGGTCCGTACCGGAGCTCCAGCGAGATCGGGGACGACCCGCCGCCGGGGCCCTGGGAAGCGGATGCCGCGCGGACCGAGAGCGCGGTCGTCGGAGTGCTGGCGCTCCCCAGGCCGTTCGTGTTCCATGCCTCCCACTCCACCAGATAGTCCCCCACGGGAAGGGGCGGGATCGTGACGGTGAAGTATTCCCGGCCCGAATCGAAGGCTCCGTCCATCGGCAGGGCCTGCTGGTTCGGACCGTTGTCGATCCGGAACACGACCGAATCGATCGTCGCCGCCGAGATCGAGTCTCCGGTGAAATAGTGGTACGGGTTCTCGTTCCCGCGCGCGACTTCGAGCGCTCTGCCGCGGAACGTGATCGGCTTTCCCGCGACGGTCCGGTACTGGTCGGAGTCGGGGGCCACGGCCGCGCGCGTCTCGAGGAGGTCGGGGCGGCCGTTGTTGTCGCGATCCGCCCAGCCGATCTGGCGAGGACGGGATGTGCTCGTCCAGCGCCCAGAACATGTGGGTCATCTCGTGCTCGATGTAGGAATCGAGCGCCGCCCCCTGGAATGCCGCCCCCGCGTTCTTCACCGGCGTGACGAAGTAGGGGCCCCCCAGCACCGCGTGCGAGATGTAGCCGTCGGGGAACCTCCCGGTGGAGCTGGAATCGTCCTGCACCGCGAAGCAGAGCGCGGCCCACTGCGCGCCGAGCCTGGCGCGGGCTCGGTTCGCCACGTCGTACGCCAGGGTGGGCACGTCGCTCCGGTATCCGAGAAATCCCATGAGCACGTCCTGGATCCAGGTGTTCTCGTCGGCAACCGTCCGGGTGATCGGCTCGTAGCGCGTGGCCAGCCCGTAGTGAACCTCGATCGCGAAGCTGAGCGGAATCCCACGCACTGCCGCGAAGGAGCTCCACTTGGCCAGACCCCGCACCGCCGAGCGCACGACGGAGTCGCGAAGCGCCGGGGTCCAGTCATAGAGATTGGGATCGGTGGTCCCGTCGCTCTCCGGAAAGAGGATCGACAGAGCAACCCTGCCGATCATGAACTCGCTCGTATCCCCCCACCTCGCTCCGAAGGGCAGCCCGGAGCCGGCTCCGGCGCGCGCGATGCGGGCCGCTACCGCGGCAGGAAGGGGCGGCAGCGCATCGGAGGCCCCGAAGAAGAGATCGCTCTCTCCGGGCTCCGGCAGCGGCAGGGCCGGTGCGAGCGCAAGGGTGGGATCCGTGGCAGCGCCCGGCGAGCCGCGGAAGCCGAACCCCCCGGGCAGGACCTCGCCCGCTCCCGTCCTCTCGCGCACGTAATAGAGGTGTGGTGGAAGCGCCACGGCCACTTCGACGCCCGAGCGCTGGAGCCGCGCGAGCGCCCCGGCGGGATCCTCGGAGGCATCGCACCAGACCGCGCGCAAGCCTGCCGGCGCCGGATAGGACAGGAGGGACGAGGCAGCCTCCCAGGCCTGCGCGTCCGCCTCCGCCGCGGCCGGCACCGACGTGGAGGCGCGGGCGGTCCCCGAGCCAAACGCGGCGCCGAAGAGAATCAGCGCCAGCGCGGCGCTACCGGATCCGCACGAGACGTATCGCATGCCGCTCCCCTCCGGATTCCGCGATCAGCCAGTACACGCCGCTCGACACCTCCCGCCCCGCCATGTCCGAGCCGTCCCAGCGCAGGATGATCCTTCCCCCCTCTGCCGTTCCATCATAGACCCGCGCGACCAGCCTGCCCTGCACGTCCAGGATCGTCGCGCGAAGCCGGGACCCTCGATCGGTGGGCACCTCGACCCGGATCCCCAGCACTCCCGAGAAGGGATTCGGCATCGCAGGTCCCACCCGCATCCGGGCAGGAGGCGCCGGAGGGGGGTCCGGCGGCGGCGAAGGAATCTCGTCGACCGCCGTCGGCGTGAGCTCGATCACTCTCGAGAGGATATCGGATCCGCTCGAGAGGGACCGCATGTCGGTCCAGACGAAGAGCGCGTGTCCCGCCGCGTCGAGCCCGGTCACGGGCCCGAACTGATCCGCCTGCCCCGGGTCCTGGTCCACCCGGACCGAGCCGGTCGCGGGATTCACCCCCGACTGGATCACGCGCATCCAGATGCTCCAGTCGCCCCGCCTCTCCTGCCAGGAGATCACGGAGCGCGAATCGACCATGGCGATCGAGGGGTGCGTCCGCGCCGCGTCGAACGCGGGATCGCCCACTTCCAGGACCGGCCCGAGGGCCATCAAGCTCGACGTCAGCGCCAGCTGATAGACCGCGCCCTGCCCCGAAGCGCTCACCCCTTGCCAGACGATCTCCAGCCGCCCGTCCACCGGAGACGCGGCGAGCTTGGGATCCTGCTTGGGGCCGCCGAAGGCCGCCGCCACTTCGGTGGGAAACCCCTCGGGATCGAGCGTGGGCGTGAGATGCGCCACCCAGAGCTTCTGGTCGGCTGCGATCCCGTCCGCGTAGAGAAGCCAGTATCCTCCACCGAAGCCGTCGGGCTGAAGATCGAACCCCAGCGGCGGATCGGCCGGCACGACCGAAAGCAGCGGGTGGTTGCTCCCCATGCGGATGCCCGCCTCGGAGAGCCTCTGGCCATAGATCCGCGGCACCGAATCGCGAGAATCGATCCAGGCCACGGCGAACTCGCCCGGACGCCACACCACGACCGGGTCGGCCTGCGCGCTCTGCAGGGAGTCGCTGATCCAGAACGATGCGCTGGGGCCGTTCCCACGCGAGAGAAAGAGAAAACCTCGGATCTCCCCGGCGTCGGAGTCTCGGGTGACCTGAGCCGCGGCGAGCGCGATCCCGCCCTGCGAGACCGCCGCGCTGCTCGTGACGGGACGCGTGGTCAGCGTCTGCGAGTAGAGGAGCGTATTCGTTCCCTCGCGGCCTCCGTTGGCGGTCACCCACTGCCCGAAGAGATCGTTGGTGGTGTTCCGGCGATCGATCCAGGTGAGCAGGTATTCCCCGTTGCCGCGCCCGAGATTGGGTGCCCATTGATCGTTCCGGGCGGCGTCGTCGTTCAGCTGCGTGTCGAACCCCTGCCGCGTGCCGTCCGGCAGGACCGATACCGCATACACGTCGGGCGCTCCGTTGCGCGAGTCTTCCCAGACGGCAAGAAATGCGTTCCTCCCATCCCACGCGGCGCTCGGGGTTCCCTGCCTCCCCGGGGTGGCGGAGTTCACGCGGAAGTTGGCTCCCGGGGCGGAGGCGTCGTAGGGCACCCTGGCGCATCGCACGTTCGGATCGAGCCCGAGCCCCTCGCGCTGGTCCTCCCAGAAGAGATACGCGCCGTCCGGACCGGGCGCTCCGCGCACGTTCTTCTGGTTCTTCCCCACCCCGTCGTCGTTGACCTTCACGTTGCCTCCGATCGGGACACGGTCGGGACCGAAGCGCTGCGCGAAGACATCCCCGGGATCGATGGAGGTTCCGAGGCGGCGGTCGATCCATGCCACCACGAATCCCTGGGTCGGATCGGCGACCACGGCGGGGGAGGCGTTCTGCTGGTGCGTGGACGTGGAGTTGATCTTGAAGTTGGTCCCGATCATGGCTCCGGTGGAGTCGATCCACTGTCCGTAGATGTCGAAGGTGGCCCCGAACACGGAGCCCCCTTCCCTGCCGTCCAGCCATGCCACGAGCGTCAGCCCGATGCTGTTGGTCGCCACGGCCGGCTCTCCTTGAAAGCTGCCTCCTTGGACCGTATCCGGCGACACGATGAAATTCGGCCCGAGGGGCGCGCCGCTCACGTTCCGGTACGAGCCGTAGACGTCGGAATGCGTCGCCCGCTGGTCTCCCCAGACGACGAAGTAGCGGTCCACCCCCACCGCGGTGACGCGGGGCGGCCTCTGCTCGCCGAAGCCGACGTCGTCGTTGATGCGAAGATTCGGGGTCGTGCGGAACCCCAGGGAGTCGAGAGCCGCGCTGTAGATGTCCGGATTCCCCCCGCGGCTGTCTTCCCAGACGCAGAGCATCGAGCCGGCGGGGCTGGAGGCGATGTCCGGCAGGCCCTGGATCGCCGGCGCGGTGTCGTCGTTGATGCGGCGGTTCACGGTCGCGCCCAAGGCAAGCGGATTGCGGATGGTCATCGCGTAGATGTCGTAGTCGATGAAGCTGTCGGGACCATTCCGTCCATCAGACCACACCACGACCATCGAGCCCGTGATGCCAAGCGCGGACCGAGGAGCGAATTGCGACCGCGGCACACGGTCGTCATTGATGAGGATCTCGTCCTGGGCGAATGCGGTGAGAGGATGGAGCGCCGCAGACGTGAGAAGGGTCGCGGCGACGCCCCAGCGGCGTGTGATTCGAAGCAGGATCTCGGATGCCGTGGATGGAGCGCGGCCGGATCGAGACGCCACGAATGCTCTCTTCCTTCCGGCGCGACGCGGGGGCGGCGCTTACACTTGAAGCGCGGGGACCGTGACCTCGGGATACGTGGCGAGCACGTCGTAGACCTCACGCATGATCGCCTGCAGCCGTTCCTTGCTGACCGCCTCGAAGCGCACCACGAGCACGGGCTGGGTGTTGGACGCCCGGACCAACGCCCAGCCGTCGCCGAACTGCACGCGCGCGCCGTCGATGTCGATGACCTGGTATTGCCGGGCGAAGTGCTCGCGAACATCGTCCACGATAGCAAATTTCCGCTCGTCCGTACAGTCCAGGCGGAGCTCCGGCGTGGAGACGTACTTCGATTGCGGCAGCTCGTCCACGAGCTTGGAGAGCGGTTTCGCGGAGGCGGCGAGAATGCGAAGCAGTCTTCCGGCGGCGTAGAGCGCGTCATCGTAACCGGGAAATTCGTCCGCGAAGAACATGTGCCCCGACATCTCGCCTCCGAGCGGCGCCTTCGTCTCCCGCATCTTGGCCTTGATGAGGGAGTGCCCCGCCTTCCACATCACCGGCTCTCCGCCCTTCGCGCGTATCCACTCCACGAGCCCCTGCGAGCACTTGACCTCGAAGATGACCGGCTCTCCCGGGTGTTTGGCGAGCACGTCGGCGGCGTAGAGCGCGAGGAGCTGATCCCCGTAGAGCAGGCGCCCTTTCTCGTCCACCGCGCCGATCCGGTCCGCGTCGCCGTCGAACCCGATTCCCAGGTCGGCATGGGTGTCCACCACGCGCTGCTGCAGAGAAAGCATGAGCGCGGGAACGGTGGGATCGGGCAGGTGATTCGGAAAGCGTCCGTCCGGCTCGGCAAAGATGGCGTCCACCTCGCACCCCAGCGCGCGGAGGAACGCCGGACCGGGAATGCTGGCCGCGCCGTTTCCGGGATCGACGACCACGCGAAGCGGTCGCTTCAGCTTGATGCGGGACACGAGGTCGCCCAGGTACTCCTTGTCCACCGAGCGCTCCTCCACGGATCCTCGCTGCGGAAGCACCCCGGCCGAAAGGGCGCGGATGCGCAGATCCTGGATCTCCTCGCCGTGAAGGGACGAGACCCCCTCGCTCAGCTTGATCCCGTCGTATTCGATCGGATTGTGGCTCCCCGTGACCATGACGCCGCCGTCCGCCTTCAGATTGAGAATGGCGAAGTAGAGGGCCGGCGTGGGCACCTGGCCGACGTCGATCACGCGCGCGCCCTGGTCCAGGAGCCCCTGCACGAGGGCGTTCCGGATGCGGGGCGAGGAGAGCCGCACGTCGCGCCCCACCGCGATCACCTTCTTTCCGCGCTCGCTCATGCGCTGCGCGAAGGCGTGTCCGATCGCCCGCACCGCCTCGTCGGTGAGGTCGCGGTCCGCGATGCCGCGGATGTCGTACTCGCGAAAGATCTGCGGATTCACCGGGCTCACTTGGGCTCCTTGAGGCGAAGGTACGCGTCGACGAAGGGGTCCAGGTCGCCGTCCATGACGCGCTGGACGTCCCGGATCTCGAGATCGGTGCGGTGGTCCTTGACCAGAGTGTACGGGTGGAACACGTAGGAGCGGATCTGGCTGCCCCAGGCGATGTCCTTTTTTCCGCCCGTGAGCGTCTCCTGCTTCTTCTTGTCTTCCTCGATCTTGAGCGCGTAGAGACGGGCCTTGAGAATCTTCATCGCGGAGTCGCGGTTCCGGTGCTGCGAGCGCTCGTTCTGGCACGTGACCACGATCCCGCTCGGGATGTGGCGTAGGGGGAGATCCGGACGAGCCGGTGCACGCCGCGCTCGGCCTTGAGATAGCCGTAGGCGAACGGAGCATCCACCTCGATCGTCGCGTCCTTGATCCCCGCCTCTTCCCCCTGCTGGAGGTCGAGCACCTGGGACGAGAACCCCCGCCGCTCCAGGAATCGCGTGTACATGCGGTAGAGCATCTGGGCCCAGTCCTGGGATTCCGTGCCGCCGGCGCCCGGATGGATGGTGAGGATCGCGCCGTGCGCGTCGCTCTCTTCGGAGAGAAGGCTCTGGAGCTCGAGCGCCTGGATCTTGGGGAGGAGGTCCTTGGATTGCCGGTCCAGCTCGGCCGCGAGCGATTCGTCCGGCTCCTGCTCGACGAGCGCGATCAGCCCCTCGGCGTCCTTGACCTCGCGCTCCAGATCCCGGTAGGGCTCATAGATACGGCGCAGGGACTTGAGCTCGGTGACGACCTTCTGGGCGGCCTCGCTGTCGTTCCAGAATTCCGGCGCCGCCATCTTGCCCTCCAGCTCGCCGGCCCGCCGCTCCGCCTTCTCGACGTCAAAGATAGCTCCGAAGTTCCGCCAGGATCTGGCGACCGTCCTCGAGCCTCTTCCGCGTGCCGATCAAATCCATAAAGCCTTCCTCCCAGGGTGATTCTAGCCCCTCGGGGCTTCGGATCGAAGCCGCTCGATCTCTTCCCACACTTCATCCGCGCGCCGGAGCAGGACCGCGCGCGAGCCGCCGTTCAAGATGCGCCAGGTCCGCCGCGCGCCGCGCACCGGCGGGAGCCTCTGCCCCTCGATCCTGAGCCGCGCCTCGGCCTCCGGAAATCCGCGAGCCGCCTCGAGCCGCGCCAACCGTATCTCGACGGGGGCCTCGACGATCACGACTCCGTCCAGCTCCTCCGCGAGGTTCCAGGCACCGAGGAGCGCGGCATCCAGCACCACCACGTCCTCTCCGCGCGTACTCTCGAGCGCCTCCCGAACGCGCCGCTCGAGGAGCGGCTGGACCAGCGCGTTCAGCCGCTCGAGCTCGGAGGCGTCTCCGAAGACGATCCTTCCCAGCGCGCGCCGGTCCACGCTTCCGTCCGCCGAGAGGACCGACGGCCCGAAGGCCGCTCCGATCCCGCGGCGCACCTCGGGATCCGCCAGCACCTCCCACCCCAGCGCGTCCCCCTCGACGATCCGCGCGCCGAGCTCCTCGAAGCGCCGCGCGACTTCGGTCTTGCCCGAGGCCATGAGGCCGGTCACTCCGATGCGGAGCATCGCGACAATCTAACTCAACCGTGCGCGTCGGCCCAGGTCTTCCCGTGCCCGACGTGCACCTCGAGGGGGACCTTGAGCGGGATCGCCCGTTCCATCACCTCCGTGACCAGCTTCCGGAGGGTCTCGAATTCCGCTTCGGTCGTCTCGAAGAGAAGCTCGTCATGTACCTGTAAAATCATTCTCGATTTCATCTCGGGGCGCTCGCGCAGGAGGGCGTCGATCCGGACCATGGCCACCTTGATCAGGTCGGCCGCCGAGCCCTGGATGGGCATGTTGACGGCCACGCGCTCGGCCTCCGCCCGCCGCGCTCCGTCTTCGTGGAGCGCCGGCAAGGGCCACCGCCTCCCCAGGATGGTCTGGGCGTAGCCCCGCTTCCTCGCGAGCTCGAGCATCGAGTCGAGGTACGTCGCCACGCCGGACAGCGTGCGCCGGTATTCCTCGATGAAGGCCGCCGCCAGCGGCCGCGAGAGGTCGAGCTCGCGCGCGAGCCGCACCGGGCCCATGCCGTAGAGCACGCCGAAGTTCACGATCTTGGCCTGCGCGCGCTGCGCCGGGGTCACCTCGGCGGGCGGAACCCCGAAGAGCTTCGCCGCGGTGGTGCGATGCACGTCCTCCCCGGTGCGGAACGCTTCGGCGAGCACGGGATCGCCGGAGAGGTGCGCCATGAGCCGGAGCTCGATCTGGGAATAGTCGAACGAAACGAGGATCCCTCCCTCCTCCGGGATGAACGCCTTCCGGATCGCGCGCCCCTCCTCGGAACGGATGGGGATGTTCTGGAGATTGGGCTCGCTCGCGCTCAGGCGGCCGGTCGAGGCCCCGATCTGATGGAAGGTCGCGTGGACGCGCCCCGTGTCGGCGCGCACGAATCTCGGGAGCGCGTCGAGGTAGGTGCTCTTCAGCTTCTGGTACTGGCGATGCTCGAGCAGGAGCTTCGGGAGCGGATGGAGCGCGGCCAGGCTCTCGAGCACCTCCACGTCGGTCGAGTAGCCGTCCTTGGTCCGCCTCCCTCTCGGTAACTTGAGCCGGTCGAAGAGGATCTCCGCCACCTGGCGGGGCGAGTTCACGTTGAAGGGCACCCCCGCCGCCGCCTCGATCTCTCCCTCGAGCCGCGCGCACTGCTCCCCCATCGCCCGGGACATGGCGTTCAGGGCGGGCACGTCCACCTTCACGCCCGCTTCCTCCATGCGAACCAGCACGCCGAGGAGCCGCATCTCCACGTCGCGGTAGAGCGGAAGAAGCTCCGAGCGGTCCAGCTCCCGCAAGAGAATCGGCGTGAGCCTGAGGCACACGTCCGAATCCTCGCAGCAGTACTCCGCGATCCGGTCGATCGGGACCGCGGCCATCGACACCTGGTCGCGACCGATTCCGATCAGGGACTGGGTGGGGATCTTCTCCACCCCCAGGTGTGTCCGGGCCAGATAGTCGATGTTCTTCGGCTGGTCCGGATCGATCAGATACGCCGCGAGCATCGTGTCCATGAGGATGTCGTGCACCGGGATGCCGAAGCGGTGGAGCACGTGCCAGTCGAACTTGGCGTTCTGAGCGACGCGCCTCTTGGAGGGATCGGCGAAGAAGGGCCGGAGCGCTTTCCGGACAAGCTCCCCGTCCAGGTTTCCGCCCTCCTTGTGTCCGACCGGGATGTAGTACGCGCGACCCGGCGCGGGCGCGATGGAGATCCCGACGAGACCCGCCTCCATGGGATTGAATCGCGTGGTCTCGGTGTCGAACCCCACGGAATCGTGCGCATCGCGAAGCTCCCGCGCGAGCGCCTCCAGCGCTTCGGGAGTGCGCACCACGTGGTAGTCGCCGAGCGGCGGGCGCTCGGGGCGCACCGCCGCGGCAGCCGGAGCGCGCGGCTCCTCGGGCGCCAGGAATTCCGGAAAGAGCTCCGTCGGCTGCTGGGCCTCCAGCTCCGCCGCGAATCGCTTTCGCAAGCCGCGGAACTCCAGCTCGTCCAGGAGCTGGATCAGCTCGGGGAGATCGGCCGGCGTGCGCTCGAGCTCCTGCCAGCGGAAGTCGAGCGGAAGATCGGTCCGCACCGTGACGAGCTTCCGGGAGAGGCGCGCCTTCCCCTCGTTCTCGCGGATCTTTTCCCGCAGCGCCGGCTTCGCCACGCAGTCCACCGACTTGTAGAGCCCGTCCAGCGAGCCGTAGGTCGCGATCAGCTCCGCCGCGGTCTTCTCCCCCACGCCCGGCACGCCGGGGACGTTGTCGACGGAGTCCCCCATGAGCGCGAGCAGGTCGATCATCTGCTCGGGATCCACGCCGAAGCGCGTGCGCACGGCCGCCCGGTCGATCGTCTCCACCGGGCCGCCGCGACCGGCGGGCGAAAGGAGCCGGATCTTCTCCGAGACGATCTGATAGAAATCCTTGTCTCCGGTCAGGATCCAGACGTCCACCCCGGCGCGCGCGGCATCCACCGCGAGCGTGCCCAGGATGTCGTCCGCTTCCACGCCGTCCTGCTCCACGATGGGAATGCCCAGCACGCGCAGGAGCCCCCGGATGATCGGGACCTGCCGGCTGAGATCGTCGGGCATGGGAGGACGGTTCGCCTTGTAGTCCTTGTATTCGCGGTGGCGGAAGGTGGGAGCCTTGGTGTCGAAGACCACCCCCACGAGATCGGGCTGGCGCTCGTCCAGGAGCGGAACCAGCGTGTTCAGGAACGCGAAGGCCGCGCTCGTGATCTCCCCCTTCGAGTTCCGGAGCGGATTCCTTGCGAAGGCGAAGTGGGACCGGTAGAGGAGCGCCGATCCGTCCACGAGGAGGATCTGTTTAGCGGCGACGCTTCCGGGTGCCGTAGAGGCCATGACGGGTCACGTAACTCAGAACGAGATCGGGGGTCCAGTAACGGACCGGCAGCCCGCGCTTCAGACGCCGGCGAATCTCAGATGAGGATATCCCGATGCGCGGCGGCTTCACATAGACGACACGCCTCCGGATCGCGGCGGGGAGCGACGCCAGATCCCCCTCCCCGCGCGGAACCACGACGAGCCGCGCCAATTTCAGGATCCGCTCCGGCATCCGCCAGCGCGTGAATTCCTCCAGGCTGTCCTGGCCCATGAGAAAGTACAGCTCGCCTCGGATCGAGCGCCGCAGCGTCCGACGAAGAGCATCCGGTCGAGCCCGAGCCGCGCGACCGCTTCCTGCGCCATGATGAGGTGCCCGTGGTGGACCGGATCGAAGGTCCCGCCGAAGACCCCGATGCGGCTCATCCCGGGGACTTGGAGGTCTGGACTCCGCGCAGGCGCTCGTCGGGTTTTCCCTTGGGCTCCTGCCCCGTCCGGGCGGGAGGGTTCTTCTTCTCCGCCTCGATCGACTCCGTGCGGCCTCGCCGCGCCGCCACTTCGCGAAGCAGCCGTGTCGCCTCCGCGACCCACTTGGAATCGGGATACTCGTGGAGGAGGCGCTTCAGGTAGAACTCCGAGGCCGTGTACTTGCTGAGCTTCCGGTAGAGGCGGCCGCTCAGGAGGAGCTTCTCCGCCAGCCGGTCGCGCAGGGCCTGGATTCTCGCCTTGGCCTCCCCCACGCGCGCGTGGCTGGGGTACTGCTCCACGAACTGGTTGTAGCGGGTGAGCGCGCGCTCGGTCTCCGTCTGGTCCAGCGGGGCGGGATGGCTCTGTAAATCATCACACCGCGCCAATTCCAGCAATGCGTCGGCCTGAAGGGGCGAGGTCGGGAAGTCCCGGAGCAGCCGGTCGAACTGGGCGGAGGCCAGCGCGTATTCCTTTTCTTGTAAATAGCAGCGGCCGAGATAGTAGAGCGCGTCGTCGGTCAGGTCGGTGCCCGGGTACTGCTCAACGTAGGCCTTGAAGTCGGGGATCGCATCCAGATAGTTCCCGCGATCGTACTCCGTCTTCGCCGCGCGGAAGTCCGGGGTTCCCTCGCGTCTTCCTTCCTTGAGGGTTCCTCCGCATCCCGCCCACGAGAGGAGCGAAAGGGCGAAGAGCAGAATTGCCGCCCACCGCGTCATCGGGCCCGGGATTCCTCGGTGGAGGCTTCCCGCTCCATCATGTCGAGATATGCGCGGGCGCGGATGTTCTCGGGCTCGAGCGCGAGACATTTCTCCCACTCCTCGCGGGCGCGCGTCTTCCGCCCCGAGCGCAGGAGCACGACCCCCAGCGTGACCCGGGCCGCGACGTAGCGGGGGTTCTGCGCCAGCGCCTCCTCCAGCTCCGTCTCCGCGTCCTGGTACAGGCCCATCTCGCAGTACGTCGCGCCGAGCTTGTTCTTGATGTCGAGATACTGCGGGGAGAGCTTCAGCGCCTTCCGGTATTCCTGGGACGCGTCCACCAGCACGCCGACGTTGCGGTACGTGTCCCCCAGCATCATGTGGGACTCGGCGAGATAGGAGCGCACCTCGGCCGAGAGGTTCTCCTGCTCGTGGTCGCGGAGCCGCTCCACGTTGAACTCGCGAAGGGCGTCCTCGTACTGCCCCATCTCGTTCAGCACGATCGCGAGGTTGAGCCGCGCCTCCACGTAGTTCGGATTGAGCTCCAGCGCGCGCCGGAACTCCTCGGCCGCGTGCCGGCGGTCGCCATTCATGCTGAGCGCCAGGCCGAGCTGGTTGTGGAGATCGGGGAAATTCGGGTTGAGCCGCACCGCTTCCAGCAATTCGCGAATGGCATCCTGGTAGAACCCGCGCTCGAAGTAGTCCCTTCCGAGCAGCATGTGCCGTTTGGCCGCGATGCTCATCCCCTTCCCCCTTCCGCCTCGTTTCGACCCGCCCGGCGCATCTAGTTCCGGTTCGAATAGAAGAGAACGACGAGCCCGGTGACGACGCCGATCACGATCAACGGCTCGAGAAGGCGCGGCCCTCCGCCGGAGCGAGGAATGCCCGGATTGAGGGCGCCCGAGCCGCTCTGCGCGTACGAGAGGTCCCCTCTCCGGACCTCGTCCATGCTCGAGGCGGAGGCGGACTTCGCCCAGAGCACCTGGCGCGTGCTGAGGTCCACGAGACTCGCGCCGACCCGCATGGAGGCGAGCCTCTGGTAACCGCGGATGCCCACCGGGAATTTCCGGAGCGCGCGCACGTAGGAAACGCCTGCGCTTCGGACGACGAGGTTCAGCTGGACGTCCGTGGAGTCGCCGCGCGGTGCCGCGATCTCCTCCTCCCCCATGCCGAGGTCCGCCCTCGCGCGCGAGGGCATGAGGCGCACCTCGGCGCCTCCGCGCCGCAGCTGCTCCACGACCCGCTGCTCGAGAAATCCCAGCGTGTCCCCGGGAACGGGGGTCGCGATGCGCACCGCGCGTCCGGGGGGCAGGACCGCGCCCTGGAGGAGGTCCGTGGCGACCATGCCGGCCACGGAATCGAGCACCGCGCCGTGGGTCTTGGGGAGCACGTTCACCGCTCCCGCGCGGGACAGAGGGAGCGCCAGGAGCGCGGCCGCCAGGAGCGCGGCCCGTCGGGCGCTCACGCGGCCACCTCTCCATCCAGGTCGTACTCCCTGGCGCGCACAATGCGGACCCGCACCCATGCTCCCGCTTCCGGCGCCGGGGCGCCGTCCGCCGCGCGCACGTAGGTCACGCCGTCCACCTCGTACCCCTGCTGCTCGACGCGTCCGACGCTCACACCGGGGCGGCCGGCCACGGGCCCGTCGACGAGCACCGGAACGGTGCGCCCGACCCAGCGCCCCCACACCGAGGTCGCGACCTTCTTCTGCGCGGTCATGAGCGCCTGCCGGCGCGAGAGCTTCAGCCGTTCGGGGATCTGCTCCTTCATCCGCCCCGCGGGCGTGCCGTCCTCCCGCGAATAGGCGAAGCATCCCACGTGGTCCAGCTCCGCCCCGCGCACGTAGCCCAGCAGCTCCGTAAAATCCTCCTCGGTCTCCCCGGGGAATCCCACGATGAAGTGGGTGCGGATCGCCACGCCCGGAATGCGGCTCCGGAGCGTCTCGATCAGCCGCTCCATGTCCGCCCGCCGGACCTCGCGCCGCATGCGGCGAAGCATCGAGTCGGTGACGTGCTGGAGCGGAATGTCGACATACTTGCAAATCTTGACTTCCTCTTCAAACACCTGGATCAGCGCTTCGCTCCAGGTCTTGGGGTGGGTGTAGTGCACCCGGACCCATTCGATCCCCTGGATCCGGACCAGCTCGCGCAGGAGCTCGGGCAGCCGGGCCTCTCCGTAGAGGTCGGCCCCGTAGGACGTGGAGTCCTGCGCGATGAGGAGGAGCTCCCGCGTTCCCCCCTCGGCCAGCCGCCGGGCCTCCGCCACCACCGATTCCAGGGGCCGGCTGCGGAGATCCCCCCGGAGCGCGGGGATGATGCAGAAGGTGCACCGGAAATCGCAGCCGTCCGCGATCCTGAGATACGCCACGTGGCGCGGCGTGGAGACGGCGCGGTGCGACGCCAGGTCCACGGCCGTCCCCGGAGGTCCGACTTCGAGGATTCGGGACGAAGGGGAGCGGAGCACGCGATTCATCACGCGCACGATCGCGTCCACCTGCCCGGTGCCGACCACCGCGTCCACTTCCGGGATCTCGTTCAGGAGATCCGCCTGGTAGCGCTGGGCCAGGCATCCCGCGACCACGATCCCCCGCAGCTTCCCTTCCCGCTTCAGGGCGGCCATCTCGAGGATCCGGTCGATCGACTCGCGCTGCGAGGGTCCGATGAAGGCGCACGTGTTCACGAGCGCGACGTCGGCGGCGGCCGGATCGGAGGTCATGGTGAAGGTTCCCTTCGCCAGGAGCCCCGCCATGATCTCCGAATCCACCAGGTTCTTCGCGCAGCCGAGCGTCACGAGCGCCACGCGCGCGGTCGGCCCGTGTGATTCGGTCTGATGCGGTAGGTCAGCGGGGCCACGGGAGACACCGTTCCCCCTCTCACCTCCGGCCAGCCGGACGGGGCCGATCACGCGTTCGACCCCACGCCCGGCGGCGGCTCGTGCGCCCGGTCCGCGAGCTCCTGTTCCGTGACGAGGACCTCGCGCCCCTTGGCGCCTTCGGACGGCCCGACCACGCCCCGCTCCTCGAGAAGATCCAGGAGGCGCGCCGCGCGCGAGTAGCCCACCTTGAGCCTGCGCTGGAGCATCGAGGTCGAGGCCTGCTGGTGCAGCACCACGAGCCGCATGGCCTCCTCGAAGAGCTCGTCATCCGCGTCCGACTCCTCGGAGATCCGGACCTGTTCCAGCGCGGAGTCGTCCTCCACGACCGGCCGTCCCTGCGATTTCAGGAACTCCACCACGCGCTCGATCTCCTCTCCCGAGATGAACGCCCCGTGGATCCGGTAGGGCTCCGGCTTTCCCGCGGGGAGGTAGAGGCAGTCCCCGTGGCCCAGGAGGCTCTCCGCGCCGTTCATGTCGAGAATCACCCGCGAATCGGTGCGGCTCGCCACCTGGAACGCGATCCGGGACGGAAAGTTCGCCTTGATCATGCCGGTGAGCACGTCCACGGAAGGGCGCTGCGTCGCCAGGATGAGATGGATGCCCACCGCGCGCGCCATCTGCGCCAGGCGCTGGATCGGCTCTTCGATCTCCGTGGGCAGGAGCGCCATCAGGTCCGCGAGCTCGTCCACCACGACGACGAGGTAGGGCAGCTTCGGCTCCTCGGTCTGCGAGGCGTCCAGCGCGAGGCGGTTGTAGCCCTCGATGTTCCGGGCGCCATGACGGGCGAGCATCTGATACCGGCGCTCCATCTCCTTCACGCAGAAGCGAAGGGCCTGCGCCGCCTTCTTGGGATCCGTCACGACCGGCATCCGGAGGTGCGGGATGCCGTTGAACGGAGTGAGCTCGAGCATCTTGGGATCGATCAGGATGAACCGCAGCTCCGCGGGAGTCCTCGTGTAGAGAAGGCTCATGATGAGCGTGTTGATGCAGACGCTCTTCCCCGATCCGGTCGCGCCCGCGATCAGAAGGTGCGGCATCCGCTCGAGCGAGGTGGCGAAGGGGACCCCGGCCACGTCCTTTCCGAGCGCCAGGGGCAGCGCCTCACGGGAATCCTGGAACGCGGCCGAGGAGATGATCTCGCGGAGCGAGACCGTCGCCTTCATGCGGTTCGGAATCTCGATCCCGACCGCCGCCTTGCCGGGGATGGGCGCCACGATCCGGATCCGCTGCGCCTTCAGCGCGAGCGCCAGATCGTCCTGCCGGTTCAGGATCTGATTCACCTTCATGCCGGGCGCGGGCTCGTACTCGAAGAGGGTGATCACCGGACCCGGATGCACCTCGGAGACCTTCCCCTCGACGTCGAAATCGGCGAGGGTCCGCTCGAGCACGCGCGAGAGCTCCAGGAGCTCCGCCTCGTTCACCGCTTTGCGGGTGGTCTCGTGGCGGTCCAGGAGCTCGATGCTGGGAAGCTCCGCGTCGGGCACGGCGGCGGGACCGAGCTTGAGCCCGGCCTCGGCACTGCCGGAGGCAGCGGCCGTCCTGCCCGCGGCTCCGGCGCCGGCGCCGGACGAAGCCGGAGCGGTCCTGGGAGGAGGCGGCGGGAACGGAATGCTCAGCGGCTCCCCGCGCGGGTCCCCTCCCTTGCCCGACACGATGCGGGGACGCGAAGGCGTGCGCGGCTGCGGCTTCTCCTGCGAGGTGTCCCACGCGTTCGCGATCTCTTCCTCTTCGATGGCCGGAGGCTTCCGTCCGCGCGCGGGTTGCGAGCCGGCGGACGCGGCCGTGGAATCCAACCTTCCTTCCTGGTCCCCCTTCTGGCGGAACGGGATCCCGAGGAAACCGAGCACCGCCTGGACCGCCTGCCGCAGGGGCTGCGAGGAGCCGATCTCGAACGCGATCACGCCGACGACGACCATGGCGGTGCCCAGCGCCAGCTCCCCTCCGATCTTGCCGAGGAGCCGCGCCGAGGTCATCGCGATGAATTCGCCCGCCTGGCCCGCGAGCGAGCGATTGCCCGAGGTGATGAGATAGAGGAACCCGAGAAGGAAGAAGAGGCCGAAGGCGCCGAGCGCCGTGCGGATTCCCGTCTCGAGCGCGGGCTTGAGGCGCAGACGGTTCCATCCCCAGGCCACCAGCGTGAGCGGCACCGCCCAGGCGCCGACGACTCCGAAGAAGGAGACGAGCCCGCTCGCGACGACCGCTCCCAGCACCCTGCTGCCAGGAGGCGAGGTAGGCGATCTGCTCCGGAGTCAAGGTGTCGAGCCGGACGCCGAGCGCCTCGAGCTTCAACCGCGCGATCTCCTGGTCGAGCGCCACGGGAATCGGGTAGACGTTCGCCTTGAGCTCCTTGGCGTGCGTGAGCAGATACTCGACGCCGAGCGCCTGGTTCGCGAAGCTCATGTCCATCACGGAGGCGGGGTGCCCCTCGGCGGCGGCGAGATTGATGAGGCGCCCCTCGCCGAGAATGAAGATCCGCTTTCCGCCCGGAAGCGTGTATTCCTCGACGAAGGGGCGCACCGTGCGCACCGACTTCGCCTCCTTGCGGAGCGCGTCCAGATCCAGCTCCACGTTGAAGTGGCCGGAATTCGAGACGATGGCTCCGTCTTTCATGCTTCGGAAATGCTCGAGGCCAAGGACGTGGATGTTTCCGGTGACGGTCACGAAGATGTCTCCCTGCTTCACGGCCTCCGGCGCCGGCATGACCCGGAACCCGTCCATCACCGCCTCGAGCGCGGGAAGTGGATCCACCTCGGTGACGATGACGTGGGCGCCCAGCCCGCGCGCGCGCGAGGCCACGCCGCGTCCGCACCAGCCGTAGCCCAGCACGACGAAGGCCGAGCCCGCCAGGAGCCGGTTGGTCGCGCGCAGGATCCCGTCGATGGTGCTCTGCCCCGTTCCGTAGCGATTGTCGAAGAGGTGCTTCGTCTTGGCGTCGTTCACGGCGAGGATCGGGTATTTCAGAGCGCCTTCCCGCGCCATGCTCCGGAGCCGGATGATGCCCGTGGTCGTCTCCTCGGTTCCCGCGATCACGTGCTGGATCGCGTCGCCGCGCTTGGTGTGGAGCACGGTCACGAGGTCCGCGCCGTCGTCCATGGTGAACTGGGGATGGATGTCGATCGTCGCGCCGATGTGCTGATAGTAGGTCTCCGGATCCTCTCCCTTGATGGCGAAGGTCGCGATGCCGTACCGGTGGACCAGCGCCGAGGCCACGTCGTCCTGCGTCGAGAGCGGGTTGCTGGCGCAGAGCGCGATCTCCGCCCCTCCCGCCTTCAGGGTGAGCATGAGATTCGCGGTCTCGGTGGTCACGTGGAGGCACGCGGCGATCTTCTTGCCCCGGAGGGGACGCTCGCGCTCGAAGCGAGCGCGGATCTGACGGAGCACCGGCATCTCGCGCTCCGCCCACTCGATCCGGTTCACGCCCGCTTCGGCGAGCTTGGGGTCCTTGACGTGTCCCTGGGCGTTCATGGTTGCGGTTCCGCTAGGCGTCACGCTTCAAATCCTCCACGCGGTCGAGCAGCTCCCAGCGGAAGCCTTCGTTCTCGCGTCCAAAGTGTCCGTAGGCGGCGGTTTTCTTGTAGATGGGCTTCCGGAGGTCGAGGTGATCGATGATCCCGTTTGGCCTGAGATCGAAATGGCGGCGAACCAGCTCCTCCAGCCTCGAGTCGGGAACCCTCCCCGTCCCGTGCGAATCCACCATGATCGAGACGGGCTGCTCCACGCCGATCGCGTACGCGACCTGGACCGTGCATCGTTCGGCGAGCCCCGAGCCCACGATGTTCTTCGCCACCCAGCGCGCCGCGTAGGAGCCGGAGCGATCCACCTTCGAGGGATCCTTCCCGCTGAAGCACCCTCCGCCGTGTCCGCCGAAGCCGCCGTAGCTGTCGACGATGATCTTGCGTCCCGTGAGTCCGGTGTCGGCGCGAGGGCCGCCCATCACGAAGCGTCCCGTCGGGTTGATGAGGAACTCCGTGCGGTCGTCGATCATCTCGCGCGGCAGCGCCGGGCGAATCACCTCGCTCTTCAGCCGGTCGAGGAACCGCTTGTAATCGTCCGAGGGCATGTCCGCGTGCTGCGTGGAGAGGACGACCGTGCTCACGCGCCGTGGCGTTCCGTCCTCGTATTCCACGGTGACCTGGGACTTGCCGTCGGGTCGAAGCTCGGGGAACGTGCCGGAGCGGCGCGCGCGGGCCAGCGACCTCGTCAAGGCGTGCGCGAGCTGGATCGGGAGGGGCATCAGCTCGGGGGTTTCCCGAACCGCGTAGCCGAACATGAGCCCCTGATCCCCTGCCCCCGCGCGATCCACTCCGAGCGCGATGTCTTTCGACTGCTCGTCGATGCTGGTGAGCACGGAGCAGGTCTCGTAGTCGAAGCCGATCGCCGGGTTGTCGTATCCGATTTCCCGGATCGTCTCCCGCACCACCCGGGGAATATCCACATAGCACTGGGTCGTGATCTCGCCCGCGACCAGGGCCATTCCCGTGGTCACGAGCGTCTCGCACGCCACGCGCCCCATGGGGTCCTTGGCCAGGATCGAATCCAGGATCGCGTCGGAGATCTGGTCGGCCACCTTGTCGGGATGACCCTCGGTCACCGACTCGCTGGAGAATGAATACTTCTTCTTCGTCAGCGGCTGCTTTCTCGTCTCGATCTTGGTCTGTGTCGCCGGAGCTGTCACGAGTACTCCACCTCGGATGAGTCGCCCACGTTTAAGCGCTGGTACGCGCCGCGCACCACCGCGTTCTCCCCAACCACCGAACCTTCCAGCAAGATATCCCTGACGTTCGCGCCTTCGTTCAGGATCGAATTCCGCACCACGGCCTGGCGTACCTGCGTGCGGGGGCCGATCGAGACGTGCGGACCAATGACGGCTGCTGAAACATCCGCGGTGGGATCCATCGCCACGGGAGGCAATACCACGACCCCCTCGCGGGTTACGGGGGCCGCGAGCTGGTCCAGCAGAGCCCGATTGGTTTCAAGAAGGGTTTCGGTTTTGCCACAATCATACCAGCCTTTGACCGGGAACGGGCGGAGTTCCTCACCCCCCTCGATCAGGAGCCCAAGTGCGTCCGTGAGCTGGATTTCGCCGCGGGTGAGGCGCCCTTCCCGGACCAGGCGGTCCAGGCAATCGAAGAGAAGCGGCCCCTTCGCGATGTAGTAGAGCCCGACGATCGCGAGCTTGGAGACCGGCTTGGCCGGCTTCTCCACCACCTGCACGATCTTCCCGTCGCGCACCAGCGCGACCCCGAAGCGGCGGGGATCGTCGACCTCGCGCACGCCCACCCGCGACCCGTCCTGGATCAGGGCCTCCAGATCCGCCTGCACGATCGTGTCCCCGAGGATGATGAGGAGAGGCGATTTGCCCGCGGCATGCCTCGCCTGCGCCACCGCGTGCCCCAGCCCCTTGGGCTCCTCCTGCACCACGCACTCGATTCGAAGATCCTTCCGCGAGGAGGCGTAGTCCCGGATGCGCTCCCCCAGCGCTCCTGGGGCGATCACGAGGATCACCTTCTCCGGGGATACGGGCACGATCTGATCCAGGATGTGGGCCAGGATGGTCTTCCCCGCAACGAGGAGAAGCGCCTTGGGGGTCGTGTGCGTGTGGGGCCGGAGCCGGGTGCCGGCACCCGCCACCGGCACGATGGCGACCGGCTTCACTTCTGGAGCGCCCGCTTGAGCGCCGTGACTCCCGGAAGCGCGCTCGGATCCGCGCCGTTCAGGAGCGCCAGGTAATAGCTCACGAAATCCCCGAGCGAGACGCCCGCGAGAATCCGCGACATCGGATCGTCCCCTTCCAGCATCACGGTCTCCACGTGCAGGTTCCGTTTCTTGAGGTACCCGGTGAGCCAGTCGAACCGCCGGGCGACCCGCGGATGATCCTCCGGGTCGCGGAGCAGCACGGCCGCGATCCGGCCGATCACCGCCCCCGGATTCACGAAACCGTCCACCTCGTTGTGGTTCATTTCGGGAAGGGACGAAACCCAGGCCAGGTGCTTCGAATTCTCGTTGAACTGTCCCTTCCAGCGCCAGGCGACGGGCTCGAGCGTCCGGTGATTCGCGACCAGCATGATGGGGTGTCCGGTCAGGCGTATCGCGATTCGTTTCGCCGGGTTGCGGGACTGTAACACACCGGGGAGGAGGGCGGTAGCGGCCTTCTCCTCCACCGCTTTCGCCGCCTCCTCCAGGCGCCGGTCCGCGTCCCACAGCACCCCCAGATGGTGGGCGATGTGGGCCAGCGCTCCAAAGCTGTAGCCCAGAGCGGCCCGGGGTGGCAATCCGCCCGGCAGGAGCGCGACCGGCAGCCCCTCCTTCCGGGCCTGGGCCGCGAGGGTTCCTCCGGACGCCAGCACCGCCGCGCGGCAGCCGATCCGCTTCAGGGAACGAAACGCGTTCAGGGTCTCCTCCGTCTCTCCCGAGTAGGAGGAGAAGAGGAGGAAGTCCTCGGGCGCGATCCAGGCGGGCGGGTCGTAGTGGCGCACCACGTGCACCGGGACGACGCCCTCGCGGTCGGCGAGAACGCGGAGCAGGTCTCCGGCGATGGCGGAGCCCCCCATGCCCGCCAGGACGAACGCGCGGGGACGGGTGGGATCGATGCCGCGCACGGCGGAATCGGCGATCGCGGCCCCGGCGCGAAGCTGTTCCGGGAATCCCGCGATCTTGGCCGCCATGTCCTCGGGATCGATTCGCGCGCGGCGGGCGGCGGAATCGAGCACTCCGCTCCGGGATCGCGCCGCTCCGCCCTTTCCTTTCGGGGTCATGCCGGGACGATGATCCCCGGGTAGCGCCGGCTCATGAACTCGGTCACCACCGTCCGCACCTCGCTCGGCGTGGACAGGCTCATGCAGCGATCCGCCAGCTCGCGCGCCTCGGCGAACGTGGTGGCGCGAACGATCGTCTTGATCTCGGGAACGAGGTAGGGGCTCACACTGAACTCCTCCAGCCCCAGCCCCACGAGGAGGACCGTGTAGAGCGGCTCCCCGGCCATCTCCCCGCAAATTCCCACGGGGATCCCCGCGCGATGCCCCGCGTCGACGACGGTCCGGATGGCGCGGAGCACGGCCGGATGCAGCGGCTCGTAGATCTCCGAGATGGCCTCGTTGCCGCGATCCACGGCGAGCGTGTACTGGATGAGATCGTTCGTGCCGATGCTCGTGAAGTCCGACTCCTGCGTCAGCTGATCGATGCTGAAGACGGAGGCCGGCGTCTCGATCATCACCCCCAGCGGCACCTTCGAGGCCATGGCAACGCCTTCCTTGCGCAGCTGGAGCCTCACGCGCTCCACGATCTCCCGCGCGCGCCTCAGATCCTCGAGTCCCAGGACCATCGGAAACATGATCCGCACGTTCCCGTAGGCCGAGGCGCGGAAGATCGCGCGGAGCTGCGTCCGGAAGATCTCCTCGCGGCTGAGGCTGAACCTGAGCCCCCGAAGCCCGAGGAAGGGATTCTTCTCGATGGGGGTCCCGAGGTACGAGGCGAACTTGTCCCCGCCCACGTCCAGCGTCCGGATGTTCACGGGCTTGGGGTTCATGGCTTCCACGATGGAGCGGTACGCGTTGAACTGGGCGTCCTCGGTGGGAAGCTGCTTCCGCGAGAGATAGAAGAACTCGGTGCGATAGAGTCCGATGCCGTCGGCGCCGTTCTCGATCACGCTCGGGAGCTCCTCGGGCACTTCGAGGTTCGCTCCCAGCTCGATGACGCGCCCGTCCGAGGTCGCGCACCGCTGGTCCTTGAGCTCGACCCGCTTCGCCGCCAGCTCCAGGTAGCGCCCGCGCTTCCGCACGTGATCGGCGAGCGTCTCCGGATCCGGATCGAAGATGGCGATCCCGCGCGTGCCGTCCACGATCCCGATCGCGCCCTGCTTCGCGGCGTCGGTCGCGCCCTTCACGCCGACCACGGCGGGAATCCCGCGGGCGCGGGCCATGATCGCGGTGTGCGAGGTGCGCCCCCCCACGTCCGTCGCCAGTCCCAGCGCCATGTTCCGCGGCAGGAGCGCCATTTCGCTCGGAGGAAGATCGCTCGCCACGATGAGCGAAGGCTCCTTGAGATCGCGGAGGGTATGGGTTCGAATCCCTCCGAGGTGCGCGAGCATGCGCCGGCGCACGTCGCGCACGTCGATGGCCCGGCCGCGATAGTACTCGCTGTCGGCTTCGTCGAGCCGCGCGGCCACCGCGGTGAGGATGCGGCGGTAGGCGAATGCGGCGGGCTTGCGCTCGCGCTCGATGACCGCGAGCGTCTGCTTCTGGGCCTCGGGATCTTGGAGGATCTCGATCTGGGCGTCGAGAATCCGCGCCTGCTCCTCCCCGGTCTCCAGCGCGATCTTCTCGCGGAGCTCGCGGACTTCGTCGAGGCTCTCGCGGATCGCCGTGCGGAAGCGCTCCTTCTCTCCCGAGACCGCGCTCTTCGCGAGGTTGCCGTCCTGAACCTCGATCTCCTCGGGATCCACGACGTGGATCGGCCCGATGGCGATCCCCGGCGAGGCCGCGATTCCCTGCAGCGTCGTCATTCTTCACCAAACTTGTCGTTCACGACCCGGACCAGCGCCTGGAGGGCTTCCTGCTCGTCCTTGCCGTCGGCCTTGATCGTGATCCGCGCGCCCATCTCCGCCGCGAGCATCATGACCCCCAGAATGCTCTTGCCGTTCACCTCGATCCCGTCACGGGCCACATAGACGTGGGAGGCGAATTTCGCCGCCTCCTTGACGAACACGGAGCACGCGCGCGCGTGAAGTCCGAGGCGGTTCTGGATCGTGACCGTCTGTTCCACCATGCGCGTCGTGGCCCCTTAGAACCGACTCGAGAGAACCAGGGCCACGAGGGCCGCAGCGAACGCGATCTCGACGCTCCGGCCCGGCCAGCGCCGGAGCAGGAGCGCCGTCAGCGCGGATCCCAGAACGAAGGGCGCGAGCACCGATGCCTTGTGCGCGAAGCCTTCGTGTGCCGGATCCGCGCTCTGGACCATCGGCCAGAGCGTGAGCGCCACCAGAGCGCCGAACGCCAAGGCGCTCACGCGCTCGAAGAAGCGCCGGAGCTCCGCGAGGTGAAGCGAGCGCAGGAGCCCGCCGGGATCGTCGGCCATCGCGTATCCGCGAGGCACGCCGGCGACGCGAAATCGAATCGCGACGGCATTGTACGTCAAAAGGGCGAGGCACGGGCATACGAGGACCCGGAGGTCGGGGCCCGCGGTGTCGGCAAGCGGAAGAACCGCCATTCCGAGCACTCCCATGAGCCCCGCGAGCGGCCGCAGCGTGACCCAGAAGAGCGGATCTCCCAGTGCGGCGAGGGGGCTCGCGAGGGCGCGCTTCGTCTGCTCGATCTGAAGCTCGCTCACGGGCAGCCCCTGGGCGCGGCGCTCCTCGAGGCGGGCGACCACTCCCAGCACGATTCCCGAGAGCACGGGATGCGTTCCGAAAAACCCCATGTGGCGCGCGAGGGCCCGGCCGCGTTCCGCCGCGGTCGTGTAGACGCGGCGCAGCACGGGCAGGAGCGCGAACGCGAATCCCGGGCCCTGCTGACGCTCGGCCGAGAAGAGCGCCTGGATGTAGAGGGCGCGCGATTCCACCCTCACCAGATCGATGCCTCGCACGCCCGGGACGGCGGCGCCCGCCGGACCCGGAGCGCCAGGACCCGGAGCGCCGGGAACCGGAGCGGCTGGCGCGGCCAGAGGATCGGAATCGCTCACAGCTCCCCTCCCGCGTGCAGCCGCATGAGGACGAGGAGCGTCACGAGCGCGCCGATCGCGGCCCAACGGAATCCGTGTCGCGGCGCGCGCACGTGCGTCTGGAACCCGGCCCCGAAGGCGACGCCGAGGATCGCCGCGAAGATCCACCCCGCACGCGGACCCGTGATGAGCCCCGCGATCCGTGGAAGGAGAAGCGAGGCCAGGGCCACGCCCAGGACGGTGGCGGCGACCGACCAGGTCGCGCCCCGGAGGAAGATGCGCGCCACGCCGCGCCAGTAGAGTGCCTCGAAGGAGCCGATCTTACCCTCGAGCGCCAGCTCCTCGGCCCTTCGCGCGCTCCGCTCGTTCCTTGCCCGGAGCGAGAGCTCCATCCAGCCTCCGCCCACCGCGGCGAGGAGTCCGGACAGGGTTCCCACGAGGACCCAGAGGATCCCGCCGGTCGTGAGCGGCACGAAGGGATGCAGCCGCTCCAGGCTCAGCACGGCGATCGAAGCTCCGATGACCCCTGCCGTGGCCGCGTCGCGCGGACGCTGCGCGGCGGGAAGCGCGGGGTCGGTGAGGAGGAGCTGGAGCAGCACCCCGACGCCGAGCGGGATCCGGAGCGCCCAGAGCTCCCACGGAGTCCCCGGGCTCAGGAACGCGCCCGCGAGGCAGGCGCCGACGAGCGGCTGCCCGAGCATGAGGTTCCAGCCGGCCGAGCGGTCCATCGCGAGCACGCCGCCGAGAAGGGCGACCCGCCAGAGCTCAGAGAGCACCTTCGGCCTCCTCGATCCTCGCGCGGATCCGGATCGGTTCCGTGTGCCCGGCGCCCGGAAAGCCGAACACGAGCGCCGTTCCCTGGTACACGCGCTCCGCGCCCCCTTCGGAAAGGGAGACCGTCTCCACCGGGGACCATTCCACCCGGGCCGCGGGCTCGAAGCGGAGCGTCAGGGACAGATGGAGATACTCCGAATCCTCGAGGCGGAGCGAGCGGACCGAATCCGCCTCCCCCGAGGAGCCCGGGGCGTACACGCCGGGGCGCGCGCCCTCGATCGCAAGGCGCCTCCCGGGCGCGTCCGGAGTGAGGAGGCACGGCGGCGCGGGCGCCCCGTTCGCTCTCGAGCGTGATGACGGGCGGTTCCGCGGAGGCTCCCGCAGTCGCGGTCCGTGTTCCCGCGTGCGCGAACCGGAGGCCCACCGGCCCCAGGCCGATCGAGGCCCGCAGCCCGCCGGAGGAGATCTCCGCCGCGCTTCGAAGCCATTCCTGCGAGGCGTGCCGCGGCCGCTCGTCGTATTCGAGGAGACGCTCGAGCCCGGGCTCCTTCACCGAGATCGCGCCGTGGATCGTCTCCGGCTTGCCCCCTTCCCCGTGCTCCGCGCTCCGATCGCCCGCGTGCTGCCCGCCCTTCGAGAGCGCCGCGCGCCGCGAGGCTTCCTCCACGCGCACGTGGTAGGCCTCGCGACGCCGGGCGATCACGCCCGCGAAGTCGAACGGGCGTCTCCGGTCCGCCATCTCCACGATCGCGCCGCTTCGCCTGGACACACCGATGCTGACGCGGGAGGACTTGAGCCGCACCTCCTCCTCGTCCTGCTCCACGGTCCACCCCGCGGTGCCCCCAAGGAGCCCGTCCGCCAGGGCATCGGCGCGCAGCATGTGGGCGCGCACGGCCTCGCGAAGGTGCGGGAGATAGAAGCCCCCGAAGACGCCGTGCCAGTAAGAGCAGTTGCATTGGGCTCGGTGCACTTCCTTCCTGGCGTCCTCGTATGGGTCCTGAGCGAGGCACGAGTGCCGCGCGTGCTCGATCCGCGCGCTCAGCTCCGAGACGCGCCGGTGAAGTCTGCGGGATTCCGGGTAGCGGGCCAGGAATTCCCGCCACGTCCCGGTCGCGATCCTTCGCGCGAGGTCCTGCTTTCCCTGCGTCTCGAGCCAGCGCTGCTCTTCCTCGATCCTCGCGTGCGTCTCGGGAGGAAGCGCCCAGAGCATCATCTCGGGGTAGCTCGCGGCAGGAAGCGCGATGGTGCGCGTGGGGCGCCTCTGATCCCACGCTTCTCCCATCGGCACGGCCTCGATCCCGCGGCGCTCTTCCAGTGCCGTGAGCCAGGTCGTGAGCCATCGGGTTCCATACACCCACTCGTAGGTGTGCGGCCATACGCCGAACTTCTCTCCGTCGTCGCCGAACACACGCACGCCGGGCGGTCCCGGACTCGACGCGAAGAATTCCAGGAGCTCCGGCACCGGCTGGAACGGGATGCGGTAGCGGAGCTCGCGTTCGATCGGGAATACCCCCACATGCCCCATCGTGGATTCGACCCGGTAGGGCTCCCCGAGCCCCCCCGGCTCGGCCCCCGCGAGCAGGAAGTGGTGATCGTCCACCAGCGTGTACTCGATGCCGGCGCGGAAGAGGGCGTCCGGAAGCTCGGGCTCCCAGACCCGCTCCGCGATCCAGGCGCCCCGCGGAGTCACGCCGAAACGCGATCTGAGATATGCGGCCATGCGCTCGAGCTGACCCTGCTGGTCCCAGGGAGGAATGACCGCGAGGATGGGCTCGTAGAAGGCGCCGGAGAGAAGAAGGGACGGTAGGCCCGCTGGACGGCATCGGCAAAGACCGAGTCGAAGTTCCCGACCGGCTGGTGGTTGTGGATCGCGATCGCGATCCGCACGGGTGCGTGCGCGCCCGCGCTCACGGGGTGCCTTGAAGAAAGGGCTCGAGGGGGTGGGCGGGATTCGTCGGGAGGTCCTGCGCGACGAGCCGCACCCCCAGCCGGGAGAGGGCGAGAAGCTTCTCGCGGTCACCCTGGTCCAGGTACACGTAGGGCAGGACGGCGCTCTTTCCCGGCGCGTGGTGGAGCCCGCCCACGTTCACCTCCTCGAGCGGAAATCCGCCCTCCTTGAGGCGCAGCGGCTCGAGAACGCTCGGAAAGAGAAGAAAGGAGCGCTCCGCGCGGATGGTCTGGAGCGTGGACTCACGCAGGGCCTCCGGGATCGAGATCACCTCCGCGCGGCTCTCCTCCGGGGCCGCGAAGACGTAGAGCGCGGCGCGCGCGGGCTCCCGGGTCAGCGCGTCCGAGACGATGCCGATCCAGGTCGGACGAAGCGTTCCGCCCCAGCCGTGGACGACCTGGCCGTGGATCAGGCGGTCGTCGATCCGCGCGAGGAGAAGCGGCACGTCAGGAAACGGTGATGCCCGCTTTCCCCTTGGATTCCAGACGCGGCAGAAGCTCCTCCAGGGGGAGTGTGTCCCGGTAGTGGAAGAATTCGAGAAGCATGGGGAGGTTGACGCCCGTGACCTTCCGGACCACCCTCGCGCCGCATTCGGCGCGGCGTGTCGCGATGCCGCAGCTGCCCGCGGCGAGATCGGTGAAGAGCACGACGGGCCGTTCCACGGGCACGCCGTGGACGCGCTCCTCGATGGCCCGGCTCAGCGCCTCCCCCGAGTATCCGTCGTTGCTCAGAACGTAGGCGTCGGCCTGCGCGCCCAGGATGCCCTCGACGGTCCGGAGGAGCTCCTTGCCGAGCGCGGCATGGGTCACGAGAACCCCCACGGGACGGTGCGGAACGGAGGCGGGATTCATGGGCGGGGTTACTCGGTGTCGTCCCGGACCAAGGGATTCGCGAGCAGCTTGCTGCGCATGCTCTCGATCAGGCGCTCGTTCAGCGCCCGGGCCGGATGGTATCCGTAGACCTTGACCAGATGGTTGAGCGCAATCACTTCGGCGATCACGGTGATGTTCTTTCCCGGAAGAATGGGGACGGTGACGAGCGGAATCTCCGAGTCCAGGTAACGCGCGTGCGAATCGTCCAGCCCCAGCCGCTCGTACTCCACCTTGGAGTCCCATTCGGTTAGATGCACCTCGACCTCCACCCGCTTCTGTCCGCGGATGGCGCGGATGCCGAAAATGGACTGAACGTCGATCACCCCCAGGCCCCGGATCTCCATGGTGTGCTTCAGGACCTCGTTGCAGGTTCCGATCAGGATGTCCCCGTGCCGGCGCGTGATCCGGACCACGTCGTCGGCGACCAGCCGGTGCCCCCGCTCCACGAGATCGAGCGCCGTCTCGCTCTTCCCGATGCCGCTCCGTCCCGTGAAGAGAAGCCCCACTCCGTACACGTCCACCAGGGATGCATGGACCGTGACCGAAGGAGCGAAAACCCAGTCCAGGTAGCTCGTGAGCTGATGGATGAACGGGGTCGTATCTTGTGGCGTGCGGAGCACCGGCACCTGATTCCGGTTCGCGCGCTCCAGGAGCCCGTCCGGAAGCTGGAGCCCCTTGGTCACGATGATGGCGGGCATGGCGAACTGGAAGAGCCGGTCCAGCGCCTCGGCCCGTCCCTTCGTGCTCAGCGTCCCGAGGTAGGCGATCTCGGTGCGGCCGAGGATCTGGATCCGCTCGAAGAGGAAGTTCTCGGGATAGCCCATCAGCGCCATGCCGGGCCGGTTGATGTCGCTGATCGTGATCGGCACCCTCGCTTCGAGGCCCTTCGTGAGGACCTCGAGCGAGAGCGGCTCGCGCTGCTGCTCGTAGAGCTGCGCGATGGTGATCTGTGCCGTGCTAATCGAGCTCAAGCACTCCTACCTGCCCATCCTCCGTCCGATAGGCGATGCGCATCCCTCCCCCATCCGCATCCGAGAAGGCCAGCACGGGGAGCCGGCCCCGGATCACGAGGCGGACGGCCTCGTCCACGGTGAGGGTGCGCGGCTTGGGTCGGATCCGGATGACCTCGACGCCCGGGCGCTTCCGGTCCGTTCCTTCCGGAGGAGCGGTGGGGATGCCGTCCTTGCGCAGCGTCCGGCCGCCTTTCTTGTAGCCCTTCATCCGCTCCTTGCGCCGCTTCAGCGCGCGCTCCTGCTTCTCGAGCACGGCGTCCAGCGCGGCCTTGGGGTCCGGGTTCTGCGCCTTTCCCGTCAAATCGAAACCGTTTCCGAATATGCGGAGCTCCGCCAGATGGCGGTAGCCCTCCTCGGTCACGGTCAGCTGCGCGCTGATCAGGTGCGAGAAGTACCGCTGCAGCTTCT
>VBOR01000076.1 GCA_005893165.1 Candidatus Eiseniibacteriota bacterium
GTGGCTCGTGGGGGTGAAGCTTCTGCCCGAAGCGGAGACGAAGTCCGACGTCGGGGAGCTGATCCGGACCACGGGCTTTGCCGCCACGCCGGGAATTCTCCGGGTGCTCGGAATCGTCCCGATGCTGGGGTGGGTGGTCGTGGTCCTGGCCTGGCTCTGGACCCTGGCGGCGATGGTGGTGGGGGTGCGGCAGGCGCTCGACTACAAGAGCACCTGGCGCGCGGTCGCGGTCTGCGTCATCGGATTCGGCGGGCAGCTCCTGGTGATCTACCTCGAATGGATGGTGCTCCAGAGCGCGCTCACCACGTGAGGGGGTGCGACCCTCCGGCGACTACGGTGTTCGCTACCGGACCTCGCGCCAGGCGATGACGTTCATGCTTCCGCCCTTGCCGACGTTCTGGAGGATGGCATCGCGGCTGAAGAGAATCGTCGCGCCGCCGTTGAACTTGGTCTCGGTCTTCCCGCGCACGACCAGCCCGCCCAAGATCCAGGACTGACCGTTGCACTTGACGTCCCCTTCGACGTAGATGAGGCCGCGCCACGTGAAGCCCGCGTTCATCGTCAGGTCGCCGTCTATGTAGAGAAGCCCCGATCCGGCCGTCTGCATCGTGAAACTGGCCGACTGATCCTGCGTCGTGCCGTTGTTGTCCAGGTACATGTTCTGGTTCAGGTTCCCGGGTGGCGCCGCGAGCGGCGGTCCGATCCAGGTCCAGAACTGGGCCTGGGTCATGCCCAGAACTTCCCAGGGACCCGCGTAGAAGGCGCCCGCGTTCTCGAGATTCGGGGGCGTTCCCTCCGCGTTGGCGGCTCCGCCGTTGTTGATGTTGCCGCTCGACCACACGCCCGTCGTATTGTCCGTGCCGACTTCCCACCAATGGTTCGCGGGATTCTCATTGCATCCGCCGAAGCCCGCGCGCCCGTTGGTGCCCGTGGCGTAGGGCGTGTCCACGCGATGGTTGTACCCGCACGCCATGGCGTTTCCGGTGACCTTGGAGCCGACCTTCGACGCCAGCGCGCCTTTCATGGCGAGAGGAATCGTTCTCGTGACCACCTCCGCCACCACCGTCCGCTTCGTCCCGCCCACGTTGCCGGTCGATTTGACCTGAAAGATCGGCATGCCGGTATCGGCCTGGATGGGGAGGCTCTTGTTCACGTCGTACTTGTAGATCGAGTTGCCCGAGCCGTCGGTCTTGAACTTGACCGTGAGGAGATCTCCGCTGCGATTCGCCGTGGTGTAGGTGAGCCAGTTTCCTGCCGGCTGCGCGGTGGCCAGGGCCACGGAGTCCGTCCCCAGCACCGGCACGTTGCCGGCGTTGGCGAGAAAGATCTGCGCGACCATGCGGGGATTGAGGTCGCTCGGGATCTCGCCGGATTTGATCCGGCTGATCGCCTCCGAGATCCCCGCCTCCGCCATGTCCAGGGCCTTCGAGCGGCGCTCGTCCACGCCCGAGATCTTCGTGTTCACGACCGAGGTCGTCACCAGTCCGGCCGAGACGACGATGAGCACCAGCATCACGAGCAGCGCGATGATGAGCGCGGCCCCGCGCTCGTCCGACTTCGGGATGACGTTCATGGCTTCCTTTCCCTTGCTCCCCCGGTTCGAGCCTTGGTTACGGAGTGATCTCCCGCCACGAGAGCGTGGCGTACGATCCGTTCCGGGTGATGTACTGCGCGATCGCGTCCTCGCTGTAGAGAATGGTGGCGCCGCCGTTGAACTGGGTCTTGGTCTTTCCCTTCACGACCAGGGCGCCCAGGATCCAGGAGCTTCCGTTCAGCTTCACGTCCCCTTCGACGTAGATGAGCCCGCGCCAGGTGAACCCGGCGTTCATCGTCAGGTCCCCATCCACGTAGAGAAGTCCGGAGCCGGCGGTCCCGATCTTGTAATTGCCGGACGCGTTCTGCGGGGTGCCGTCGTTGTCCAGGTAGATGTTCTGATCCAGGTTCGCCGGCACGTTCGCCTGGGCCGCCCCGATCCAGGAATAGAAGTTCGCCTGGGTCAGCCCGAGCGTCTCCCAGGGGCCGGCATAGAATCCAGGCTGCCCCCCCTGCTCTGGGGGCGTGCCGTCGCGGTTCGCGGCGCCGCCGGTATTGATCGCCCCTCCGGACCAGATCCCGGTCATGTCGCCCGTGCCGACCTCCCAGTGCTGGGGGCTCTCGTTGCAACCGCCCACGCCCGCGCGGCCGTTCACGCCCGTGTCGTAGGGTGTGTCGATCCTATGGTTGTAGCCGCACGAGAAGGCGTTGCCCGTGAACTTCACGTCCACGCCCGACGCGAGCGCGCCCTTCATGTTCACGTTGAAGGGCTTCGCGCACACGTCCGCCACCACCGTGCGGGAGGCGTTCCCGACCACGCCGGTCGACGTGATCTCGTAGATGGGCATTCCCGTGAGCGTGTTCATCGGGATGCTCTTGTTGATGTCGTACTTGTAGATCGCCTGCCGCGAGGCGTCCGTCATGTACTTGACGGTGAGCGTGCCCTTGTTGCGCGACGCCGTCGTGTAGTTGAGCCAGTTCCCCGCGGGCTGGGCGGTGCCGAGACCCACGGAATCGGTTCCCAGGACGGGCACGCTCCCGGCATTGGCCAGGAAGATCTGCGCGACCATCTTGGGATTGTTGTTGCCGGGAACCTCGCCCGACTTGATCCGGCTCACGGCTTCCTGGACTCCCGCCTCCGCCAGATCCAGCGCTTTCGCGCGCCTCTGATCGGTGCCCGAGATCTTGGTGTTCACGACCGAGGTCGTGACCAATCCTGCCGCGACGACGATCAGCGCGATGAGCACGAGGAGCGTGATCACCAAGGCGGCTCCCCGCTGGTCCGTGCCTGGAACGATGAACCCCCGCATACGTCCTCCTACCGGATGAAGACCACGAGCGCGCCGGTATTGGCCCCCGTCTTCACGCCCGCCGCCAGGTCCATGAGATAAGGAGGCGAGGGTGAGACGGGATTCACGCCGTAGTTGAAATTGGCTTTCGTGAGCGCGGGCACGAAATTGGCCAGAGCGCCCGCCGACGGATCGGTGCCGTTGGGCGGAATGTTCCCCGTATCGAGGTAATAGATGAGGAGTCCGCCGCCGTAGCCGGTCTCATCCGCGCGCCATCCGACCACGAGATCGTTCCTGGCGGAGCCGCCGTAGTCCCCCACCATGAGCGCCGAGACGATGCCGGGCGCCGCATGACTGAACGTCCTGAAGTCGATCGTGCCGCCCGAGGTGATGTTCTGGAATTCGACGATGTCGCCCGAGCTGGTGCTCGTCTGCGTGCCCACGATGACGTCGATCTGGCCGTCGCCATCGACGTCGGTGCAGGCGAGCGACATGCCGGCGCCCACGTCCAGCGGGCGGTCGTACGCGCAGAGGAAGCGGTTGCCGTTCGTGTTTCCCACGTTCCGGAACACGAGGAGCTCGCCGGAATAGTTACCCGTCTTGGTCGTCACGACCAGGTCCTGGCGGCCGTCCCCGTCGATGTCCGCGAGCGCCATCGACGCCACCTCTCCCAGCGTTCCCGTGGGGATGAGCCCCGCGGAAGGATAGGTTTCCTGGCGCGAGAAGGTCGGCGTGGCCGCGTCGCTGTTCTGCCAGATCTCGATCGTTCCGCGGCCCGCGGTCGGAGAGCGTGTTCCGACGATGATGTCGGGGCCCATGCCGCCGGCGCAGTCCATCGTCAGCACCGAGGAGACGTCCCCCACGTCGAGCGTCCAGTAGTTCTGGCCGGCGCTGAACGTGGACGGGAAAAATCCCTCGTTGCCGCTGGTGTTCTGGTTGAACCAGACGAAGAAGTTGCCGGTCGCTCCCGCCTTGGTGCCCGTGACGAGGTCCGGACGCGATTTGGGCGCGTTCGTGTCCAGCGTGTCCAGGGTCATCGAGAGCACCGACTGCGGAGCGTTGCGCGTGTACCCGGTCGGCAGCGACGGCGAGGCCGTGAAGAGCGGCGTCGAGTTGTACTGGTTGAACCAGATCGAGATGTTGTCGGTCCCGCCCGCGTCGGCGCCCAGCACCAGGTCGTTGTCCTTGCGCGCGGTCGCCGGATTGCCGCCGGACCAATCGTTCTCCTGCAAATCGCCGCTCGCGAGACTGAGCACGCGGCTGGCGTTGAGGGAGATGATCTGGAAGCCCGCGACACCGAAATTGTTCCCGTTCAGCGTCTGGTTCGGCCCGACGAGCAGGGGCCCGACCGACGTGGGGCTGGTCGGAAAGAATCCCGAGGGCGGAACGACCGTCGCGGAATAGGGGGTGGTGCCCGGAGGATTGTTCGAGGGCACGCTGATGTTGTAGTTGCCGTTCGCGTCCGTGGCGGCGTACCCCTGGATCGTCGCGCCTCCGTTGGACACGATGTAGACGTTCACGTTCGCGATTCCTTTCTCCCCGCCATCCTTCGACCCGTTCCGGTTCTTGTCGTCGAACACGGTTCCCGCGATGTATCCGGGGGGCGTCGGCGTCATCGGGAAGAGCACCGTGACCGAATCCCCCGCGACCATCGTTCCCGCGTACGGGTTCGCCGTCGAACAGGTGAGACTGTCGGGGAGCTTCACGCTCACCGTGAAGGCACCCGCCTTCACGAACTGGCGGGTCTTGCCGTTCACGTCGGTGTACGCCTGCGGAGCGCCTCCGCTGACGGTCACCTCGAGGCCCTGCACGCCGCTCTCACCCATGTCCTGGACCAGGTTCGAGTTCGCGTCCATGAAGACCCTGCTGATCACGTATCCGCCCGCCTGGCTCGTGTCGGCGAAGGAGCGCGTGACTCCCGGGCCGATCGCGAGGTTGAAGCTGTCGGGCGAGTTGAAATTCCCGAAGGGCGAGTTCGGCGTGTGCTTCAGCACATAGGTGCCGGCCGGAGCGCGGATCACGAAGTAGCCGGAAGCATTGGTGATCGCGGTGTAGGGCCCCATCCGGACGAGCACGTCTTCCAGACCCGGATCGCCTGCGTCCTTCGTGTGGTTCTTGTCCTTGTCCCAGTACACGTAGCCGTCCACGACGTAGGTCGTGGCGAGGAACGAGGGCACGTTGCGCCCCACCTGCACCTGCGTCCGGAGCGTCGTCTGCGCGTAATTCTGATGCGAGTCCGCCCCAGGGCTCGTGGTCGTCACCTGGACCAGCACGCGGTCGATATCGGAGAGCTTCGACTCCGGAATCGGCCCGTTCGCCCAGTCCCAGGGAATGGCGCTTCCCTTGAGGTACACCGTGAACATCTTCGGCACGCCGGCGCCCGGCCCGCGGACGAGGGCCAGCTTCTCGGGGTCCCCTCCGTTGTTCCCGAGCGCGCCGTTCGTCGAGTCCCCATACACCTGACGGATCAGGACATAGTCGTTCGGATTGGGCGTCCTCTTGGCGTCGGATCCCAGAGCCGCGTTCAGGTCATTCGCGTCCACCACGCCGTCGTTGTTCACGTCGAGCGTGTACCGGATGATCTCGGCGCCGGTCCGGTACTTGACCGAGGGCTCCCAGCTCGTTCCGTCGAGCGGTTTCGGCCTCGGCAGGCCGTCCGGCGCGTACGCCTGCGGCATGCCGCGCTTGACGCTCAGCGTGTCGGGATACGGCATCTGGTTGGAGCAGATCAATACTTGGAGACTGTCGATGTAGGCGATCGGCGTCTGCGGCGTGGCCGGATAGGTCACGTCGGCCTGATAGCCCGCGGTCCGGAGATCGTCCGCGATCCAGTCCATCGCCGTGGTCGCAGCCTGCGTGGCTTCCATCTCGTTCGAGGAGGAAGTCTTGCTGCGCATCGCTCCCATGAGGATCGTGATGAGCACACTCATCACCACGCCGAGGATGAGAATCGTGATCATCGTCTCGACCAGAGAGAAGCCGGACTCCGGCCGCCGGGGGGTTCCCCGGGCGCGCACGAGCGGGGGGCTGTTCATGTCATCTCCTGAAGTAGGTAGTCGTCATGGTGGAGTCGGTTCCGTTGAACGTCCACCTGACCGTCACGACGACGCGCTTCAGGTCGCTCAGCGTTCCTGTCAGCGTTGTGACGTTGTAGTACCGATGCCACGCGTTGTTGGACCCGATGTCATCCGTGGCAGTGCCGGCGGGGTGGCGTCCGTCGGTCAGGGCCGCATCCGTCCAGGGGAGGGCGCCGAGCTGTTCCTGCTGCTCGCGCGCGAAATTCGACCCCGCAGTGAGCATCCGGGCAGAGAGCTGGTTCGCGGAGACCGACGGGAACACGCGCGCCACGGCCATGATGCCGATGGCGAGAATCACGAGCGCCACGAGGGTTTCCACGAGCGTGAGTCCCTGTTCCGGATTCCGTTTCATGAATGGATCGCCTATTCCCTTCCTAGTGGTAGAGGACCTGGCCCGACATCTGGACCGAGACCGTGTCCCGCACTCCGTCGTCCCGGACGAGCTCGATGTCCACCGACTGCGAGGCGCGGCCGTCCGGCGTCAAATCGATCCCGATGAGGGAGCCGCCCCAGGAGTAGGTGACGCCTTTCGGAAGCTTCCAGCCCTTGGCGACGGGCCCGTTGTTGTCGTGCACGTGATAGTCGTAGCCGCTGAAGTTGTAGTAGAGGTGAAAGCGCTGCACACGCCCGGTCACCATGGCGGTGGCGCGATAGAGGCGGATCTGACTCGCGATGGTCTGGCAGGTGGTCACCAGCTCCTGATCGCGGCGATACTTGATGAAGGATGGAATTCCCGTCGCGAGCACGATCCCCAAGATCAGCATCACGACCGCAAGCTCGATGAGCGAGAAGCCGCGACTCGTCCGCTTCGACACGAATCCTCCTTCGTGACACGCGCACGGGCATGAACTCGCCCCGCTCGCGCGCCGGCGCCGCAACAGAATCATTCGTTTTCCCTGGTGCTCCAGACTGGAAAAGCAATCCATATGCCACATCGCTCGGGCACTCTCGCTGCGCGAGTTACGGGCGCAGAGCGTCTCCTGGACAGCGGCTTGAAGCCGCGCCGCGTCGAGTGCACTTCATTTCGCCGCATTTGATTGGAGAGGGAACGGCACGTCCTGATCCGGAGCGCCGAAAAACGAGCCGAACGGGGGTGTTTGGTCCGATTCAGCCATCGGCAACGGTTCCGACCTGACGGCTCGTGCGGCGTGGAATGCGACCCTCGCGCGACACGAGGCGCAGTTGCACCCTGCACGTCTCCTCAGAAAGATCGGAAGGCGAAGCGGAGGACTTGAGGGAAGTTTGACGAGGTTCAGTCCGAGGGTCGGCCGGTGGTTACCTCCGCGACTCGGAGAGAAGTGACGTCACGTTCGCCGCGCGCTCAGCGCACGTTGGCGTCGAATCGGAAGGTCCTCTCGGGGACGCTCGAGGCCCACTTCCGGCGGTATTCCATCTTCACCGTCTGGTAGCCCGGCTTCGCCGCGCGGAAGTGCCACGTCTCGGTGCCGCCGCTGCTGCGTTTCCCGGCCTTCGAGACATAGACGGGGCTCCCCTGCGTCACGACCACGGCTCCCGCCGGCTCGACGAGCACCCAGCCCAGACCGCTCGCCTTGTTGGATTCGAGGACGACCGTCACGACCTGACCCTGTCGAAGGTCGATCTCCCTGCCGTTGTCCTCGGCGGTGAGCGCGCCGGAGTGTGCGACGGCCCGGGACGCTTCCTTCGACTTGCCCTTTTCGCCCTTGTGCTCGGAGACCGTTGCCTTCGAGCTCTTCGTGCTCTTCATCTGTTTGGAGCCCGATTTCGCGACGTCCGTCTTGCGCATGTTGGATGCGGACGCGGAGCCCTTGCCCTTTCCGCAGCCGGATGCCGCCAGGACCAGGACTGCCACAGCAACAAGAACGCGGAGCGATCTGTTCAACGTGCCCTCCTCTTCTTCAGCCCGACCACCGCATGATGAATCCACGTGCGTCTGAGGCTGGACGACGGAAAGATAGTCTCAATGGGCCTGGGAAAGCAATGAGGCGAGGAACCCGCCTGTCAGAACGTCACTTAGAAGGTTTTTCGGAGGCCCCCTACGTTTCGCTTGTTCTGCCCTGACCCAAGAGGGGTAGAATCCTTACCTCGTTAACAGGGCGTCAAAGCCATACCCGCAGGCTTTTCCGCTGAGCTCCGTCGGGCCTTCTGGAGAT
>VBOR01000077.1 GCA_005893165.1 Candidatus Eiseniibacteriota bacterium
CTTCTTGCTCATCGCGCTCTGGGTGTACCAGGACGCCCGGATTCGCGGCATGAACAACCTCTTCTGGTTCGCCATCGTGTTCTTGGTGCCCGTGTTCGGACTCGTGGGATACGTGATTTACCGCAGGGACCGGCCGCTCTGAGGCGGGCCGCGTCGTGTGCGAGCATTGAGAGTCCGCGGATTGAGCCCCGCGGGGAGTTCGATGATTGGCCTAAGTCTTTGTCAAAATTGGGGCGGCGCCAGAATGTTTAAAACCACCTCAAAACATGTCGCCCGGGGTTATTATGGAGGAGCAGCAGGCACCTTCGGCGGAGCCAAAGCCCGGCCCCCCGAAGCGCAGGACATTGTGGATCGCGATCGCGGTGGTCGTCGTCATCGTCGTCGTCCTCTTGGCGGCGGTGCTTGGAGGCCTGTTCGCGGGGGCCAAACCCCAGGCGATCTTCTTTGTCGGGTATCCGGGCGAAGGGGACAAGCTGGTCCCGACTTGGTGGAGCAATCGGGCGCAGTGGCCCGCGCGGTGGCTGTACTCGGAAGGCCTCCAAGACATCAGCTTCATGGGTCGGCTGAAGACCGCTGGAGTCGATGTGACTTCAATCGAAGGGACCGCGCCGACGGCGCCGATTTCTCCAGATTACAACACCTCATCGGGGCTTTTCAATACGGAATACCAGGCGGCGTTCGGCCGGGCGCCGAAGCTGTACGGCCCGAACTCGTATGACGCGATGTTCACCCTCGCATTGGCGTTCCAGAAGGCCCAGACGACGGATACGAACTCGTCCGCGTTCAAGGCGGCGCTGCGCGCCGTCGCAAACCCGCCGGGTATCGCGATTCGGCCGGGCGAGTGGGCGAAGGCTGCGGCCAACATCACGAACGGCATCGACATCGACTACCAGGGCGCATCGGGCGCCATCAATTATGACCAGTTCGGCGAGGTTGGCAGCGACTATGAAGCCTGGAGCGTGAATGCGAGCGCCGGGATCAACCAGAAGTTGTTCATCCCGGAGGGGTCGTGGAGCACCTCGAGCGTGCACTCCGCGGTCATGAAGGCGAACAGCCTCCCCGTGGCTCCGGCCGCACCCCCGACGAACCTGCCGGTTGGCACTTTGTTCGACTTGACGGGTCCCCTGAAGGACTTCGGACCGGACCAGCAGAACGGGACGGTCCTCGCCGCCACGGACATCAACTCGGCGGGCGGGATCACGATCGGCACCACCGTGTACAACATCCAGTTGTTCCACGAGGACGACGGCACGGACGCGACGAAGGCCGCCGCGGCTGCGACGAAGCTCGTGACGGTCGATGGCGTCAAGGCACTCATCGGAGGCACCGCTTCGAGCGCTTCCGCGGCCGCGTTTGCGGTGATTGCGCCGGCGGGAATCATCGAGATCACGAGTTCCTCGACGTCTCCGGTCTTCACGACCGCCGACACGACGGACCAGTTCTGGCGCACCGCTCCGTCCGACGCGCTTCAGGGAAAGGCCGCCGGCTGGTATGCGTTCACACAGCGCGGGTGGCGAATCATGTCCGTGCTGTACGTGGACAACGCATACGGACGCGGTCTCTCGGGCGTCTTTGCGGCGGACTTCAAGGCTCGGGGCGGCCAAATCCTTCGGTTGGTCCCGTTCCCGGAAGACCCCGCGAAGGTCGATGCGAACTCGATCTTGCAGACGCTCTTCACGCCCGGATCGGCGTCGTACATCCCGATCGCAACGTGGCGGACGGAGGAGTACGGGCCAACGCTCCGCTAGGCCGGAGGCTCGGTCGAATCGCCTGAGACAGCGGTAGCTCCGCCCAGGAACATCTGTCCGATCTCGGGGTTCGTCAGGATCCGATCCGCCTGATCCGTCAGCCGGTTGCGCCCGGCCTCGAGCACGTAGCCGCGATGGGCGAGCTGGAGCGCCTTGCGCGCGTTTTGCTCGACGAGGACGATCGCGGTTCCGGCCGCGTTGACGGCCGCGATCTGGAGGAAGAGGGCATCGACCAACTTCGGCGCCAACCCGGCGGACGGCTCGTCAATCAGCAAGATCTTCGGCTTCAGGATGAGGGCTCTCGCGATTGCAACCATCTGCTGTTGGCCCCCGCTCAGATTGCCGGTCCGTTCGCGAACCCGCGTCCGCAGGTCCGGAAACAGCCGGAGGATTTCGTCCGTCCTCGCATCGATCGCACCCGAATCGAGCCGCTTCGCCGAGTAGTATCGGGGATGCGGCGTGAACCCGAGGGCCCGTGCAATCCGTTCGCGCAGCCCCGCGGTCCATGCGCTGAGGGCACCCGACGGCCCGAAGTTGAGCAGGTACGCACCCATCTCCAGATTCTCCCGGACGGTGAGGGTGCGAAACACGTTGCTGACCTGCGGCACGTAGCTCATCCCGAGAGCGACGATGGCTTCCGGCGCCCACCCGGTGATGTCGCGCCCTTCGAGCGTCACGGATCCCTCAACCGGCTTGAGCAACCCGAAGATCGCCTTAATGAGGGTGGACTTCCCCGCCCCGTTCGGGCCCACGACGGCGACGATTTCGCCCGAATCGAGGGAGAGCGACACGCCGCGCAGAATCGGCACCTCGCTGTATCCGACCGTGAGGTTGCTGGCCTCCAGGAGCGCCAACCTAGCCTCCCAGGTACGATTCGAGGACCGCTGGGTGGGCGCGGACTTCGGCGGGTTTCCCTTCCGCAATCACGCGGCCCTGATGCATGACGATGACCCGGTCGCACCGGTTGAACACCACGTTCATGTCGTGTTCAATCAGGAAGAATGTCTTGCCACTCTTGCGGAGATCCTCGATGAGGGAGAGGATCTTGAGGCTGAGGGTCGGATTGACGCCGGCGACGGGCTCGTCGAGCAAGATGAGCGACGGGTCCATCACGAGGACCCGCGCGAGTTCGAGGAGTTTTTTCTGGCCGCCGGAAAGATTCCTCGCGGGTTCGTCCGCCAACTCCGAGAGCCCGATGAGGGCCAACAGATCCCGCGACTTCCGCTCCAGCTCTTCTTCCCGTCGCCAGACCCGGCGCAAACCGAGTAGGGACAGCACGGGGCTCTCCCCGGGCTCGCCGCGCGCGCTGACCATGACATTCTCGAGGACCGTCAGGGAGCGAAATTCCCGCGGGATCTGGAAGGTCTTCGCGAGGCCTCGCTCCACGATCTCGTACGGCGGCATACCGTCGATTCGCTCGTCGCGGAACACGATCCGGCCGACGTCGGGTGAGTAGGTGCCGATGACGAGATTGAAGAGGGTCGACTTGCCCGCCCCGTTCGGCCCGATCAGCCCGACGATGCTCCCGGCCTCGACCTCGAGGGTGCACTTGTCGACCGCCCGAATCCCGCCGAACGACTTCGACACCCCGTCCACCTCGAGGAGGAGCACGGTCAGCGACTCCCGAACAGGATCCACGGCTTCTTCGTGACCTTGCGTGGCTCAGGCACGAGCCCCGCGGGGCGGAACAGGATGAGGGCGATTAGCAAAAGGCCGATCGCGATGAGCCGGAGGTAGAAGATCCGGATATCCCAGAACGAGGACAGGTTGAACCAATCCTTCGCGCGGAGAGTGAAGTATTCCAGGAACGTCAGCGCGAACGCCCCCACGATAACGCCCTTGTTGTTTCCGCTCCCGCCGACGATGACCATCGTCCAGATGCTGAAGGTCAACGCGGGAGTGAAGCTGTCCGGCACCGCGACCCGTAAGAGACCGGCGAACAGGGCCCCGGCGCCTCCCATCAGGGCGGCGCCGATCACGAACGCCTGCAGCTTGAGGAAGTACGTGTTCTTCCCCAGCGCGAGGGCGGCATCCTCGTCCTCGCGGATCGCCTTCAGGGCTCGGCCCCAGGGAGCCCGTGTGGCCCTCTGGATCAGGAAAAACACGAGGAGCACGATCACGCCCGCCGTGATGGCGTACGCGAGTTCCGTCCGCCACACGTCCTGGCCGAACTCCCAGGGCCTCGGAATCCGTAGGATGCCGTAGACGCCGCCGGTCACGGGATCCGAGTTCCGGATTGATTCGACGGCAATCGCTCCGAGAGCCAGGGTCGCAATCGCGAGGTAGTCCGCCCGGAGTCGGAGCGTCGGGATCGCGATCAGCAAGCCGACCAGGCCGCTCACCACCATCGCGGCGATGCCACCGACCAGGAACGCGATGAGCACGGTGTACGGCGTGAAAATAGCGAAGAGCGAAACGAGTCCGAGATGGCCGGGGCCTCCGGGTCCTGGGCCGATCGCGGGCGTCGTGAAGATCGCGCCGATGTAGGCGCCGATTCCGAAGAACCCCGCGACTCCGGCGTTGAAGAGTCCGGCATGGCCCCACTGCAGGTTGAGTCCGAGGGCGACGATCGCAAAGATGAACGCCGGGGCGATCCAGGCCCGACTCAGATCGGTCACGAGGCTCAGGTCGACCAACTAGAACAGCCCCCGCCGGATGCCCTTCAACATTTCCGCGATCTCCGTTCGGAGGGGCCGGATCTCGCCGCCGATCGGACGGCCGACGAGCCCAGTGGGCTTCACGAGCAGCGTGGCCACGAGGAGGGCGAATGGGACCGCGATTTGCCATCGCGGATCGAGGCCACTCACCAAGGAGACCAGGAAAAACAGGGATTGGGACAAGCCGACGACGAGCGAGCCGAGGATGGCGCCCGTGGTCGAGCCGATTCCTCCGACGATGACCGCCGCGAACATCGTGAGGAGGAGGGTCGCCCCCATGCTCGGGGCCAGCGTCCCGATGGACACGCCGAGCACGGATCCGCTCAGGGACGCGAGGACCCCGGCGAGGATCCACGTCATCCAGTATACGACCCGGGTGTTCACGCCGCTGACCCGAGCGAGGTCCCGGTTGTCGGCGGTCGCGCGCATCGCTTTCCCAAGCTTCGTGTACTTCAGGAGGACGACGGTCGCCGTCGTTGCAGACGCGGCGACGGCCATCGGGACCAGGTCCCGGATCGGGTTCGTGCTAACGGCTCCCCCGAAGAAGACCCAGTTGTCCGGGTATCGGATACCGTAGCTCAGGAACGCGGGGCCGAAGTAGGTCGTGAGGCTGTTCTGCATTACGAGCGACACGCCGATCGACGCCACGAGGGGTGCGACGGGACCGCGATTCTCCAGCCGCGCGTAGATCAGGACCTCTTGCACGACGCCTGCCAGTGCGACCACGAATACCGCCCAGATCGCCGCCGTCATGAGGTCGCGCGTCCCCCCGAGGAAGACAAAGGTGAAGTATGCGCCCAACGTCATCATGTCCCCGTGGGCGAAGTTCGCGAACTTCTTCACGCCGTACAGGAGGTTGATTCCGATCGCGCCGAGAATGACGATGGATGCTTGGACCAAACCATTGAAAAGGAACTGGACAACCACGCCGCGCTCCTCCTCCCGTTGTCTGACGCGAAATCGGAACTCAGCATATAAGAGTTCGCGGATATCGAACGCGTGAGCGAAGGGGCGCCGCCTTCGGAGCGGCTCGATTCGGTCGTCATCCTGGATCGTCGCGGGACGAAGCGGTTCATCTCTCTGACAGGAGACATGGTCACCGTCCCCGGCCTCGGCGTGTTCGCGTGCGAAACCTTGCGGTCGGCGCTCGGTCGGGTCGTCCGAGTCGGCGCATCGACGGTCCTGGTCCTCCGCCCGTCCGTCCGCGACCTGCGCGAGACGATGGACCGAGAGGCCCAAGCGCTCACGCACAAGGATCTCGCGGCGATCCTGTATGGGATCGACATCGCCCCAGGCGCTCGCGTCCTCGAGGCGGGAGCGGGCTCCGGCACCTTGACGACGGTCCTCGCCCGTGCCGTCGGGCCGACCGGGCGAGTCCATTCGTACGACCTTCGAGGCGACTTCCTCGATGTCGCCCGGGCCAACGCGGAGCGCTCGGCCGCGTCCTCTTCCATCGAGTTCGTTCAGAGGGATGTGCGGGCGGGGATCTCGGAGCACGACCTCGACGCCGTCGTCCTCGACATCCCGGATCCTTGGAATGCCATCGCGGCCGCGTGGCAAGCCCTGCGTCCGTGTGGCCATCTCGCCGCGTTCTCTCCGAATATGGAACAGGTGAAAGAGACCGTCGCGGCAATCCGGGCCTTGCCCTTCGTCGACACGCGAACGGTCGAGCTCATCGAGCGGGAGATGGAGGTGCGGGACATCGGCGTCCGCCCCTCCGCTGCCGCCTTGGGGCACACGGGCTACCTGACCTTCGCCCGGAAAGTCCTTGACCCGTTCCCGTAGCGACGTCTCGATCCCACGCGGGGCGAATTTGGGCGCTCAGCCAAGGGCCATCGGCCGCGCGAGTTCTGGTTGCATGACGCGGTGCGAGAGCCGGGTGAATCGGTCCGGATGGAGCGTGTGGACCGGCATCACGATCTTCGCGCCGATCGTCTCGAGCATCTCGCCGACCTCGCGTTCGCTGAGGTGTCCTGAGGCATGCAGCTGGTGTCGTTGCAGGGCGAATCGATCGAGCCAGTGCTGCAGCACCGCATCGTTGACGTCGTCCTCTTCGAACGGCTCGCTCTTCGAATGGATGAACGGCGAACCGGGCGGCGGCCGCAAGTCCACGAGCTCCGGCAAGTGCCAGAAATCGAGCTGGACGAGGTAATCCGACGGCCGAGCCGCGATTTGTTCCGCCGTCAAGACCCGGTCCTTGAGCTTCGCCTGCAGCTCTTTCTCCCACGGATCCGTTTTCCGCATGAGCCGGTCGAACAGGATGAGGTCACTCTCCCGAGCCACGTCGGGCACCGCAATGTGGGTGTCCTTTTGGAGCGTCAGGAGAAGATGCGCCGTCTTCGCGTTGACGACGAACTTGCGACCGACCGCTTGCGCGGCCTCGAAGAAGGTGCGGATTCGGTCCACGTCGCGTCCCGGAAACGTGACGATCGCCAGCTTCTCTCTGAGGGGTGTGAGGAGTCGGATCGCCTCCGCCTTGACGTCGGCCTCGGTGAGAGTCCCCCGCGGATCGTCCGGCGTGACCCGGGTGCCTTCCGTGATCAGGACGACCGGTTTCGCCGTCGCCGCGGCAGTGATGAAGTCCTCCGTCAACGTCTTCATTGGCCCGTGGTGGCGGAGGTCCCCGGTGTACGCGATCGTGCCCTCGCTCGTGTGAACGAGGTAGCCGTACGCCGCCGGGGCGCTATGGTCGACGTGGATCGGCTCGACCTCGAGGCCGTCGACGGTCGTGCCCTGGCCCGAGCGGAAGGTCTGGTACGCGTGGGTCCCGAGCCTCAGGAAGGGCGCTCGCGCGGTCGTGTCGAGCGACTCGAGGATGGTCCGCGCGCCCTCCCCGAGGTGGACCGGGATGTTCGGGTCGACGAACCGAAGTTGCTGCGTGTGGTCGTAGTGGACGTGGGTGATGAAAATCGCCGAAAAAGCCGGCGGTTCCCAGGCCATGTCGGTCGGGTCGAGCGCTTCCGAGGAGTAGAGGCCGGGGATCCGCCGCATCAGATCTAGGGCGAAGTAGTCTCGCAGGCCGAACCGGTCCCGCGGTTGCAGGAACTCGACGAAGTACTCCTCGCCGAGGTCGAACGGCGCACCCATGTCGAGCCAGACCCGAGCGTCGCGGTCCTCGACGAGGATCTTGTTCCCGCCGATCTCACCGACGCCGCCGTAGAATGTGAGTTTCGCCACGGCACCCACCGGCCGCTGCTCACTCCGCGAGCTGCACCACGATCACGTCCCGAACCGATTTCATCGACCGGAAGCCGAGGATGAGTCGTCCTTCGGGATCCGTCTTGAAGAGGCGCGTCTCGACCGTTTCGGCCGGCGTCACGAGGAGCGACGGGATCCGACCGGTCTTCGTCTCGACGAGGAGGTCCGCCAAGACCCCGAGGATTTGCCCGTCCTCCGTCATGACCGTCTTACCTCGGAGCTCGGTCGCGAAAACCTTCATTCCCGCCGCGGCGCGTATCCTCCGATGCTTATTTTTCCTTTCTGGCCTATAGCCGTGTGACGTCGATGCGAAACCGTCTGAATCTAGACCAAACGAAGTTTCGGAACTCACGACGTCACTTTCTTATACGGCCGGCGGCGTTGCGTCGCCCCCTTATCGGAGGCTCCCGCCATGGACAATCTCATCGTCGAACGGCCCGCGTTCGTAGGCCTCGTCACCTCCGCGGTCGAGGCGTACAATCGAGAGACGAACGGATTCCTGGTCGGGAACCGGGGTACCCGGATCATGAGGCAGCGCCCCCGCGAGGTGACCGTCCTTCGCGCCGCGTATCCGCTGCAGACAGAGGACCGCAAACCGAACTGGGTGAGCCACGGGAACGAGAAGGCGTTCAAAAGGGCCCGAGGGGCGATCGAGAACCTCGACGTGGGCTATGCGGTCCTCGG
>VBOR01000078.1 GCA_005893165.1 Candidatus Eiseniibacteriota bacterium
AACAAGGTCTGGATCCTCCGGAAGTTCCTGAACGAACTCAACCCAGTCGAAGCCATGGAATTCTTGATCGGCAAGATGAGCCAGACCAAGACGAACAAGAAATTCCTGGCGATGATGAACACGTAAGAGGGAGCGGCGCCATGAAACGAGGAGTTCACCCCGGTTACTACAACACCAAGATCGTCTGCGTCTGCGGCAACGTCATCGAGACGCGCGCGACCGTGAAGGACACCGTACACGTGGAAATCTGCTCGAACTGCCACCCGTTCTTCACGGGCAAGCAGAAGCTCGTGGACACCGCGGGCCGGATCGAGCGATTCCGCCGGAAATACGGGATCAAGGACAAGAACGCCGAGGCCGAAACGCCGGCTGCCGGCGCTTAGTCCTTCCTCCGTCCCCCCGGCACTCCATTCCCGATGCCCGATCGCCATTCGCCCATCGGTGGGCAGGCCGTCATCGAAGGCGTGATGATGCGCTCCCCCGGCAAGGTCGCGACCGCCGTGCGCCTTCCGGACGGCACGATCCAGGTGAAGACGCAGGAGTTCGTCTCGATCTCGCGCCGCGCGAAGATCTTCGGACTGCCCATCGTCCGCGGCGCGGTCGTGCTGATCGAGTCCCTTCGCATCGGGGTCCAGGCGCTGGCCTTCTCCGCGGAAGCCGCGGTGCAGACCCCCCAGGAGGCGCCCAAGGCCGGGAAGCGATTCGGCCCGCTCGGGCTGGGCATGGGGTTCACCGTCGCGATCTCGTTCCTGCTCGGATTCCTCGTTTTTTTCTATCTGCCCCTCAAGCTCACCGACTTGACCGGCGTCCGGCAGGGGCTTCTCTTCAACCTGATCGACGGCGGGTTCCGGCTCCTCTTCTTCATGACCTACATCCTCGGGGTCGGGTACTGGGGGGAGATGCAGCGCGTGTTCATGTACCACGGGGCCGAGCACAAGACGATCCACAATCTGGAATCCGGAAAGGAGCTGAGTCCGGAGACCGCGCAGAGCTTCAGCCGCTTTCACCCGCGCTGCGGCACGAGTTTCCTGTTCCTGGTCATGATCGTCAGCATCCTCGTGTTCGCCTTCCTCGGACGGCCCGACACCTGGCAGGCGCGCCTGCTCCGGTTTTCGCTGATCCCCGTGATCGCCGGCATCTCCTTCGAGATCATCCGATTCGCCGGCGCCCACTACGACAAGAAGTGGGTCCGGTGGATGAGCGAACCGGGCCTCAATCTTCAGCGGCTCACGACGCGCGAGCCCTCGAGCGACATGCTCGAGGTCGCGATCGCCGCCCTCCGCGCCGTCCTCTAAGGGGGATCCGCCATCCGCGAAGCGCTGGAACGGGCCAAGGCCCGATTCGAGGAGCTCACCCAGAAACTCGCCGACCCGAATCTGCACCACAACCCGGCCGAGCTGCGCCGCGTCAGCAAGGAGCGGAGCTCGCTCGAAGATCTGGTCCATGCCGCGAGGCGGTACGACCAGGTGCTGCAGCGGCTGGCCGAGGACACGGCGATTCTCCGCAAAGAGAAGGACCCGGAGCTTCTGGACATGGCCAAGGCGGAGCTCGCCGAGATGGAATCGGAGCGGGCGCGCCTGGAGGCGGAGCTGCCCAAGCTCCTTCTCCCGCCGGATCCCCTGGATCACAAGAACGTGATTCTGGAAATCCGGGCGGGGACCGGAGGGGACGAAGCGGCGCTCTTCGCGGCCGAGATGCTGCGCATGTACGTGAAGTACGCCGAGCGTCACGGCTGGCGCGCGGAGATCCTGAGCACCAGCCCTTCGGGGTCGGGGGGCGCCAAGGAAGCGATCGTCTCGATCGAAGGGGAGGGGGCCTACAGCCGCCTCAAGTACGAGAGCGGCGTCCACCGCGTCCAGCGCGTTCCCGAGACCGAGGCGAGCGGAAGGATCCACACGTCCGCGGTCACGGTCGCCGTGCTCCCGGAGGCGGAAGAGATCGACGTGGAGCTCAAGCCATCAGACCTCCAGATCGACGTCTTCCGCTCCTCGGGACCGGGCGGGCAGAGCGTCAACACCGCCGATTCCGCGGTGCGCATCCGTCACATCCCCACCGGCATGGTGGTCCAGTGCCAGGACGAGCGCTCGCAGCTCAAGAACAAGGCGAAAGCGCTCAAGGTGCTCCGGGCGCGCCTCCTGGACATGGAATTACAAGCGCAGCAGCGAAAGCTCGCGCAGACGCGGAAGTCCATGGTTTCGAGCGGAGACCGGAGCGCGAAGATACGAACCTACAATTTTCCTCAGGGGCGGGTGACGGAACATCGCATCGGACTCACCCTCTACCGGCTCCCGAGCGTGCTGGAAGGAGACCTGGACGAAGTGGTGGACGGACTGTTTCACGCGGAGCAGGCGGAGCGCCTGGCGGCATCGGGCGAGGCCGCCCCGAACCGGTCATGACCGGCGCCGGCGCAGGCCCCGCCCTCGCCCTTCCGTCGCGCTGGGATCTCCTGGCCCAGGCACGCGAGACCCTGGCGCGCGCCGGCGTGGATTCCCCGGGGAGCGACGCCGAGGCACTGCTCCTTCATGCCCTCGCGATCCCGCGCGCGCGGCTCTGGTCGGATCGAGCCACTCCCGTCGAGGACGAGGAGGCCGCGCGGTTCGCCCGGCTCCTTCAGGCACGGGCGGGCCGGGTTCCGCTCCAGCACCTCCTGGGAGAGATGCCCTTCCACGCGGCCGAGCTCGAGATCGAGCCCGGTGTCTTCATCCCGCGCCCTGAGACCGAGGGTCTGGTCGAGGTGGTCCTCGAGGAGCTGGGCCAGGACCTGGACGATGCGGCCTCGAAGGGGACCCTGGTGGATCTGGGAACCGGAACCGGGGCGATCCCGATCGCGCTCCTCCTCTCGCTTCCGGAGGGCTGGACCGGGCTGGCGATCGATCGGTCGGAGAAGGCCGTCGCCCTCGCCAGACGGAACGCGCGCCGGAACGGAGTCGAAGGGAGGCTGCGCCTGGAAGTGGCTGACTTCCGCCAGGCACCGCCCGCCCTGGTCACGTCGTCCGCCGGGGTCATGGCGCCGGCCCTGGTCGCGGCGCCCGCCGACGTGCTCGTCTGCAACCCGCCCTACATTCCCACGCACGCCATCGCGGGCCTCATGCCCGAGGTCAAGGACCACGATCCCCGGGAAGCCCTTGACGGAGGTCCCGACGGCCTCGACGCTTTCCGCGCCATCGCGGGAAATCTGGGGGCCTGGGTCCGCCGGGGCGGAATCCTTGCACTGGAGATCGGAGCCGATCAGGCCGATCCATGCATGGTGCTGTTCCGACCGCTTCTCGTGGGGGCCCGTGTGGTGCCCGACCTCGCGGGATTGCCCAGAATCTTGACCGGAAGACGGGGTACCCGATGAGCGTGGACGCCAAGCAGACAGGGATCAGGAAGAAGGGAAGCAAGGCGCAGCCCGCGCCCAAGGCGGAGGACACGAGCGAGGCGGTGAGCATGGACGAGGTGTGGATCGAAGGCGGGAGGAAGCTCCGGGGCTCCGTCCCCGTGAGCGGCTCGAAGAACGCCACGCTGCCCATCCTGGCCGCGACGCTTCTCGCGCCCGGCATCTATCGTTTCACGAACGTCCCGAACCTCAAGGACGTCTCGACCATGCTCGAGCTCCTATCGCTCTTCGGCGTCCGGAGCAAGCGCGACGACGATCACGGGCTCTTCGTGGATTCCACGAACGCGCGAAACGCCGAGGCTCCCTACGAGCTGGTCAAGACGATGCGCGCGTCGGTCTACGTCCTGGGTCCGCTGCTCGCGCGGTTCGGCGAAGCGCGGGTCTCGCTTCCCGGGGGCTGCGCGTGGGGTCCCCGTCCGGTCGATCTCCACATCAAGGGCATGCAGAAGCTCGGCGCCGAGGTGGAGATCGAGCACGGCTACATCGTGGCCCGCTGCGACAAGCTGAGGGGGAGCCACATCTCCTTCGAGATCTCGAGCGTGGGCGCGACCGGGAACATCCTCATGGCCGCCGCCGTGGCGGAAGGGGAAACCGTCATCGAGAACGCGGCCTGCGAGCCCGAGATCGAAGCGCTGGCCCAGTTCCTGGTCTCGACCGGCGTGGGTATCGACGGCGTGGGAACGCCGCGCCTCACGATCCACGGCGCGAGACATCTCCATCCGGCGGACGCCGCCATGATTCCCGACCGGATCGAGGCGGGCACGTTCCTCGCCGCGGCCGTGATCACGGGAGGAGACGTCGAGGCGACCAACGTGGAGCCCGATCACCTGGGCGCCGTGTTCGGCAAGCTCGAGGAGGCCGGCGCCGAGGTCTACGTCGGAGAGCGCAGCGTGCGCGTGCGCGCGCCCGACCGCCCGCAGGCGCTCCGCGTGGCCACCGCTCCCTATCCGGGGTTCCCGACCGACATGCAGGCCCAGTTCATGGCGCTCCTCTCCGTCGCGGGAGGAACGAGCGTCATCACCGACACGATCTATCAGGACCGCTTCACGCACGTGGCCGAGCTTCAGCGCCTGGGCGCAGACATCCGCGTCGAGGGGAATACCGCCACGGTGCACGGCGTGCCTTCACTCAGCGGCGCTCCCGTCATGGCCACCGATCTCCGCGCCTCCGCGGCCCTGATCCTCGCGGGCCTCGTGGCGCAGAAGGAGACGAGGGTCTCCCGCATCTACCACCTCGACCGCGGCTACGAACGGATCGAGGAGAAGCTCCAGGGCCTCGGAGCCGCGATCCGCCGCGTCCGCGTCTAGCGACCCTGCCCTCATGCGTCCTGTCGTGATCGGAACCGCGGGGCACATCGATCACGGCAAGACGGCGCTCGTCCGCCGCCTCACCGGCATCGACACCGACCGTCTCAAGGAAGAGAAGGAGCGCGGCATCTCCATCGATCTGGGATTCGCGCACCGGACGCTTCCCTCCGGGCGACGGATCGCCATCGTGGACGTGCCCGGGCACGAGCGCTTCGTGAAGAACATGCTCGCGGGAGCGACCGGGATCGATCTCGTGCTCCTCGTGGTCGCGGCCGACGAGGGGGTGATGCCGCAGACGCGCGAGCATCTCGCCATCGTGAACCTGCTCCGGATCCGGCGCGGCGTCGTGGCGCTCACCAAGTCGGACCTGGTGGATCCCGAAACGCTCGGCGTCGTGAGGGCCGAGGTGGAGGAGCTGCTCCAGCCGACCGTCCTCCGCGGCATCCCGATCGTTCCCTTCTCTGCACTCACGGGAGAAGGGCTGGACCCGCTCCTTATGGCGCTCGACCAGGCCGCGGCTGAGGCCACGGGGCGCGAGGAATCGGGCCCCGCGCGGCTTCCCGTCGATCGGGTGTTCCCGGTCGAGGGCATCGGAACGGTCGTGACCGGGACGCTCTGGAGCGGGAGCGTGCGTCCCGGAGACTCCCTCGAGCTTCTGCCGGCGGGGAAGCCGGTCCGGGTGCGTCAGGCGCAGGTGCACGACCGGACCGTCGAAGAGGCGCACGCGGGACAGCGGCTCGCGCTCGCGATCCACGGCGTCCCGCGCGAGAATGTCGAGCGGGGCGACTGGCTCGCGACGCCCGGGCACTTCCTGCCATCCCGCATCCTCGATGTCCGAATCGAGCTCCTCCCCTCGGCCCCGAAGCCTCTCGGCTCGAGGTCCCGCCTCCGCTGCCATCTCGGCGCGAGCGAGATCCTGGGCCGCGCCGTCCTCTACGACCGCGACACCCTTCCTCCCGGAGCGTCCTCGTGGGCGCAGCTTCGATTGGAGAAGCCGGCGGTAGCCTCGGCGGGGGACCGGATCGTGATCCGCTCCTATTCGCCGGCCACGACCATCGCCGGCGCCACCGTGGTCGACCCGTCCCCCCCGAAGCGCGCCCGGCTCGAGGCCGGGGAGCGGGAGCGTCTGGAGACGCTCCACACGGGCTCGGCATCGGAGAAGCTTGCGGCCCTGGCCCAGGAAGCGGGCTCGACCGGAATCGCCGGCGAGGGCGCCGCGGTGAGGCTGGGCGCCATGGCGGAGCTGATCACGGAGGCCGCGTCGGCCGCGGTGGCCGCCGCCATCGCGGTGGATGCGGAGGCGAAGCTGGTGCGGCTCAAGGACGGCAGGCTGCTCACGCCGGCCGCATGGAAGGAAGCGCTGGAGCGGGTGCAGGAGGCGGTAGCCCGGCATGCCGAGGCGAACAAGCTCCGGGACGGAATCCCCAAAGGGGAGCTGAAGAGCCTCCTCTCCCGTCAGCTTCCGGCGTCCGTGTTCGACGAGGCGCTGGAGATCCTGATCCGCGGCGGAAGACTCACCCCGAAGGGAGAGCGGGTGGCGTTACCTGAGGCCGCCCCGACCCTGAATCCCAAGCAGGCAAAGGCGCTGGGGGAGATCGAGCGGAAGCTCTCCGGGCGCGGATTTCAGGTGCCCGAAGTATCCGAGCTGACTCGGGAGATCCCTCAGGCCGACCGGCCCGCGGAGCTCATCCGGTATCTCGTCGACAGCGGCCGCGCCGTGAAGGTCACCTCGGAGCTCCTGTATCCCAAGGCGCTCTGGGAGGATCTCGAGAGCCGCCTACGCGCCCACTTCGAGCGCAACCCCAAGCTCACCATGGGCGCCTTCAAGGACCTTGCCCAGGTCTCCCGGAAGTACGCGGTTCCGATCCTCGAGCACCTGGACCGGACCGGCTTCACCCGGCGCGAGGGGGACGAGCGTTTGCCGGGGCCTCGCCTCAGGGGACCCGCGCGCGGCAACTGACGAAGTGTGACTTTTACGCCCGTCCGTTCTTGTAATCCGACACCTTATCTGCTATTCTCTTCATAGCTGTGGTAGGACCTTTCCCCCTCCTTCCACCCTCCACCGCGATGCCAGGTGGAGACAGCCTTCTACGCCCCACCGGGAAGGTGCGCCAAGAATGAAGAGCCTCCTCACTTCTCTGAAAGCCGACCGCGCGATTCTCCTCCTCTTGCTCGCGATCGGTGTATTCGTTTTCCTGGCCCTGCCGGTACCTTCGTCAGTTCAGACTCACGTCAAGACGCTCGGCCCGACGGTGGCATGGGCCAGTTCGCCGGACGAGACTCTGAACCCGCCCCCAGGCCCACCGCACAAGACATCGATGATCGTTCGCCCGATTTCGAGCGGTACGTTCTCGGGTCGCGCGTTCTGGTACGCGTTGTGGAGAGCGACCTGGCTGGCGGTGCGACGCTAAGACAAACGTAGCCGTCTCCGGGGAGCGTCAGGAAACGCGACGTGAACAAGACAACGGCGGACCTCATTCGGGAGCGTGAGGAGGCGGTTTCGACCGCCCGCCTCACGCAGGATCCCGAACGTCATCTCCAAAGCCTCGAAGATCTCGCCGAGATCTTCCTTCGGGCCGACAGCTATCTCCCGGCGCTTCAGAACCTGGACGAGTGTATCCAGGCCGCGGAGCGCCTGGGGCTCGGCGAATCCCGGACGGCCACGCTCGAGCTCAAGGCGGCGCAGGCCCTGATCGACAAGGCGGACGCGCCCGAAGCGCTCCGCTATCTCGCCCGCGCACGCGCGCGAATCTCCGCCGAGACTCATCCCGAGATGGTCGCGCGGCTGCAGCTTCAGAGCGCCCGCGCGCTCATCGAGCTCAGCCAGTACGAGGAGGCGCTCCGCACGTGCGAGCGCGCCCACACGTACTTCCGCGACCGGGGCCTCACCGGTCCTCTGGCGCACACCTACAACTGTTTCGGCCGGATCTACTTCAGATTGGGCGATCTGGAAAAGGCCAAGGTGTTCTACGAAGCCTCGCTCCATCTCTTCCGCTGGGATCTGAACGACGACGACGGCGTCATCCGAGCGCACAACAATCTCGGCATCCTGTACCGGCATCTTTCCGACTGGCGCCAGGCGACCTGGCACATGCTTCGCTCCATGGAGATCGCCACCCGCCTCGGCAATTTCGCATACCTCGCGGTCACCTACGCCAACCTCGGCATCGTTCATCTCAAAGCCGGTTCCTGGGACGAAGCGCGCGAGCACTTCGAGCGCGCCCTCACGAGCTACCTGCAGATCGGCCGCGACGCGGGCGTGGCGCGCATGAGGATCGGGCTCGCCACCATTCCGAGATGGGGCGCCCCGAGCCTGCGCTCGGCTTCTACGACCAGGCCCTCGAGATGGCGCGCCAGATCGCGCCCGAGGGGGACATGGTCCACGAGCTCCAGCGGCGCCGGGCGGAGGTGTTCACCCAGCGCGAGGACGTGTCGCAGGCGACCGCGGCTGCCGACGACGCCCTGCAGCGCGCCATGCGGCTCAAGGACACCCTGGAGGAGGCCGCCACGCGGCGGGTGCTCGCCTCGATCCACACGCTCGAGGGACGCTATGTCGACGCGCACGCGCAGGCCCGGCAGGCGATCCGTCTCCTCGAGGCGATCCACGAGCGGTTCGAGCTGGCGCGCGCCTATCGAGAGCAGGCGAGACGGGTGAAGGGGGATTCCGATCCCGAGCGGCTTCGCGAGGCCCAGAACTACGCGTTCAAGGCGATGTCCCTCTTCGAGCAGCTCGGATTGGAGGACGCCGGCAGCGACTGCGAAGGAATCCTGCGCGAGCTGAACGCGCCCACGTGGCTCGTCGCGCCGCGCACCGAACGCCCCGCGCACCATCCTTCCTCTCAGGCGCAGGACATCGCGCGCGCGCACGGCTTTCTCACGCAGCACGCGCGCACGCTGGACGTCGTGCGCAAGGCCTCCGAGCTTCTGTCCACCCCCGCGCGAGTATTGCTTCAAGGGGAGACCGGGGTCGGGAAGAATCTCCTCGCGTACATGTTCCGGACGTTCGAGATCGAGCGCGGGCGTCCGTTCGTGGAAGTGAACTGCACCAGCCTTCCCGGCGATCTTGTCGAGAGCGAGCTCTTCGGATACGTGCGCGGCGCCTTCACCGGGGCCGCCATCACGAAACGCGGGATCTTCGAGGACGCGGACGGCGGCACGATCTTCCTGAACGAGATCGGCGAGC
>VBOR01000026.1 GCA_005893165.1 Candidatus Eiseniibacteriota bacterium
GCGAAAACCGCCGCAAAGGTCACACTGAGGGCGGCGCGGAGATACGACCGGATCATTCTGTTTCCTCCGGAATCCCGACGGGATGGGGTTGGGAAGGCGGCAGTTTGGCCGCTTTTCCTCCCCCTGTCAACATTGGTATACTCGCTGGCCGATGCTCGAGGAGCGCCTGAACGAGGACATGAAGGCGGCGTTGAAGGGCGGGGATCAGGTACGCCTCTCGACGCTCCGCATGCTCCGGAGCCAGGTCCTTCTCGAGAAGAAGAAGGACGTTTCGATCACCACGCTGCCCGACCCGGACGCGATCCGAGCGTTCCAGGCCTACGCCAAGAAGCTCAAGGAATCGATCGCCGAGTACCGGAAGTTCGGAAAAGCCGGAGACGTCGAGAAAATCGAAGGTGAGCTTAGGATCGTAGAGGAGTATCTTCCGGCAGGGCTCTCCGAGGCGGAATCCCGCGAGCTCGTTCGCGCCGTGGTCTCCGAGCTGGGCGCGACGTCGATGAAGGACATGGGGCGTGTCATGAAGGAAGTGCAGACCCGCGCGCAGGGGCGCGGGGACGGGAAGCTCCTGAGCGACCTGGTACGCACTTCTCTATCTTGACGACCGGCACCCCGTCCTATTTACGATTTCATTCCTGAGCACCGATCCACCCCGGTCCGGATTACCGGACCTGTATCCCGAGGACCCCAAGACATGATCTCAATCTTCGTATGAAGCCAGGCAAGCGCCCCGCACGCAGAGCCACAAAGCCCGAGGACCCTCAGGCTCCGTACGTCCCGTCGCCGCGGCCGTTCCGTTCCGATCGTCCGGGCGGTGCCAATCCTCTGAGACGGAGGGAGCAGAACGACGCTCCGTCGGGCGCGAGACGCTGGCCCTCGGACCGGCCGCAGAAGCCCTGGGCCCGCGGGCCTCAGGGGCATCCCCAGAGACCGCCGCGCCCGGGAAAGCCCGTGGGAGAGTGGCGGCGCGGAGGAGCGAGTCCCCTGCGATCCTCCAGGCCGCCCCATCCGCGCGCACAGCGCGGGCCGCATCCTCCGCGCGCCGGCGGCAAGCCGGTCGTCAAGGAGCATCCGCAGTACGGGACGCGGATCCCGCCCGAAGAGCTGGAGTTCCTGAATCAACATCAGCGGCAGCATCCGCAGCGCGCCGGTCGTCCGCAGGCGACGCCGCCTCGCATGCCGCGCATGCACGACCGTCGGCAGGAGCGGCCGGGAGCACGCGAGGACCGGCGGCACGAGCGCCCGCAGCGGTCCCATCGCGTGGGGAACCCCCGTGCGGGGGAGGGGCCGCCCCGGCCCGTGCCCGCGCCCGCGGAATCGCCGGTCGCGATCCTGGGCAAGACGATCCATTCCTATCAGATGTCCGCGGCTCTCTTCGCCGCGCATTCGCTCGGCGTCTTCCCGACCATCCATCAAAAGCCCCAGACTTCCGAGGACGTGGCGCGGCGCTGCGGCGCGGACCCCCGCGGGACGGAGCGTCTGCTGAACGCGCTCGTGGCGATGGGAATCCTCCACAAGCACGGGGCGACGTACGTCGTTCCTCGCGAGCTGGCTCCCTACGTGGTGCCGGGCGTCGATGGGGACGCGACGGGGATGCTCGATCTCAGCTCGGAGCTCTTCCGGGAGTGGAGCGACCTGTCGCGCGCGGTCAAGGAGGGCACTCCGCTCCATCGGCTTTCGAGCGACGCGCTCCTGTCCGGAGACCCGAGCCGCGTCCGAAGCTACATTCGCGCGGTCCACACGAACAGCCGCCAGGCGGCCCAGCGCGTCGTGGAGATGGCGCCGCTCCTTCCGGGATCGAAGTTGCTCGACGTCGCGGGGGGATCGGGGATCTTCGCGGCGGAGTACGCGCGCGCGACCCCGGATCTGGAAGCGACCCTGTTCGACCTGGCTCCCACGATCGAGGCCGCCAAGGAAATCCTGGCCGCGGAAAACATGGAAGACCGGGTCACGTACCGCGCCGGCGACTACCGGAACGATCCTTTCCCCGGCCCCGTGGATGCGGTGCTGCTCTCGAATGTCTTCCAGACCGAAAGCGAGGAAGTGGGCCGCATGATTCTCGGCAAGGCGCGCGAGGTCTTGCGCCCGGGAGGAACGCTTCTCGTCCATGGCGTCATGACGGAGCCCGACGAGACCAGGCCGGCGGATGCGGTGATGTTCTCCCTGCTCATGTTCGCGCTGTTCGATCAGGGGCGCGCCTACCCGGCCGAGACGATCTCGGACTGGCTGGCCCAGGAAGGATTCGGCGTGCGCTTCGTCCGTCCGCTGGGTCCTCCGTTCCGCTCCAAGCTGATCCTGGCGACCCGCATCGCGTAGCCTCTATTGCGTGAGTTGCCGTTGCTCGAGGTGCTGGCCGAGAACCTCGCGGCCCGCGTCTCGGGCCGCCGCATTGAATCCATCCTGATCCGCCAGCCCGCGCTCCTCCAGACCTCGGCCCCCACGCCCGAGAGCTTCGCCGGCGAGTTCCTGAGCCTGCCGGGCCGGGTGGGCAAGTATCTGGTGCTCGAGACCGAGTCGCGCCGGGCGATCGTGATCCACCTCATGCGCGCGGGCAGAATCCTCGTCGTCGCCGCCCCCGAGCGGGCGGCGGCGCTTCCGAGGCAGCTCTCCGCGCGCGTCGCCTTCGACGACGGCACGCGCCTCGAGCTCGTGGAGCACGGAAAAGAAAAGCGCGCGCGGCTCTGGCTCGTCGAAGATTCCTCCGATCTGGCCGAGCTTCAGCGGCTCGGTCCCGACCCCTCCCGCGGCGAGCTCTCCCACGAGCGGTTCCGTGCGGCCCTGGACGGGGCGTCGCGCCGGCTCAAGACCTTTCTCACGGATCAGCGCGCCATCGCCGGGATCGGAAACGGGCTCTCCGATGAGATCCTCTACGAGGCGCGCCTCTCGCCGATGAGGCTGACCGGCTCGCTCACCGAGGCGGAGGCGCGGGCGATGCATGCGGCGCTGCTCGCGGTCGTCACCACGCAGACCGAGAAGCTGCGCCAGAGCGCCCAGGGGGAGCTTCCCCAGAAGGAGCCGCGCGAGCACTACATCGTGCACGATCACGCGGGCGCGAAATGTCCCCGCTGCGCCGCGACGATCGCCCGTGTATCCTTTACGGACCATGAGCTGTTCTATTGCCCCGGATGCCAGACCGGCGGGAAGTTGATGCAAGACCGCCGGCTCTCGAAGCTTCTGAAATAGCGATGCCGGCGCCTGGATTCAGGCGCCCATCAGCTCCGCCAACGGACGGGAGGGATACCGTGACCACCACAACGCTTCAGGCCCGCGCGCTCACCCCGACCTTCACGGTGAACGACATCAAGAAGAGCCTCGAGTTCTACAAGAACCTGGGATTCGCGGTCGCGGAAGAGTGGAAGCAGGAGGGTCAGCTACGGGGTGTGATGCTCGAGGCCGGGGGAGCCAGCATGGGCCTCTCCCAGGATGATTTCTCCAAGGGTCGCGACCGGATGAAAGGGGTCGGTGTGAGGCTGCACCTGGAGACCGTGCAGGACGTCGAAGCGCTCGCGCGTCAGGCCAAGGCCGCCGGGGTCAAGCTGGACGGCGAGCCGGGGCCCCTCCCCTGGGGACCCATTGGATTCTCGGTGACGGATCCGGACGGATTCAAGCTGACCATCTCGAAGCCTGAGTGAGAAGCTTCTCAGACGGCGGGTGACGCTGGCGCCGTCCCGGCGGTCACGGTGCCCCGGCGCGTCCGGAACCACGTGATCCCAACCGCTCCCAGTCCACAGAGCGAGGCGGCGACGCAGACCAGCTTGCCCAGGATCGGGATCGCGCCCAGGAGTCCAAGCGCGACGAGGCCGAGCACCATGGCCCATCCGATGCTTGCACCGCCGCGACCTGCGCGCGCGAGGATCCACCTGCCGACGCTCGTCGCCGCGATCACGTACCCCGAGGCCACCAGGAAGAGGTAGAGCGGCATCAATCCGAGGGCGACCCACCATCCGCCGACCATGAGCCCGAGGATGAAGAGGCTGGCCGCCGCGGCGGGGAGGAGGAGCGCGAGCACGATTCCGATGCCGAGGCTCGGCAGGGGGGCCCGGCCCAGCGTGTCCACGGAGCGCGGTCCCAACCGCGTGAAGACGAGATAGAAGAGAAGTCCCAGGATCGTGAAGCCGATGATCATTCGAATCCAGTGGAGGACCGCGTGCAGGGGTCCCCTCCTCCGGTGCTCGGGCGGTGGCACGCGCTGCTCGATCTTTCCGCGCACGGTGGCTCCCGGCGCTTTCTCGACCGCATTTCGGCTGGTGTAGAAGAGATCGTGCTCGAGCACCGCGCCGTCGGCGAGGCGAACCTCCCGCGCGTGCGCGTACACCGTCCCTCCCACCGAGCCCGAGAAGGTGGCGGACCCGGTTCCGGCCCTCACGTCGCGCGAGACCTTTCCACCGAGGGAAGCCGTTCCGGCGCCCACCAGGGCGTCCCGTCCGATCGACGCGTGCGGCCCGCTGACGAAGTTTCCGCATCCGGCGACCACGTCGTGCGCGACGGTGCCGTCGATCGAGACCGCGCTCCCCGTGGCGCGCACGCTCCCGCCCACGCTCCCGGAGATCGTGATGTCCCGTCCGGCGGCGATCACGTCTCCCGTGACGACGCCGCCGATCGTGATCGTCTGCCCCGCGACGATCAGGTCGCCGTCCACGGTGCCCTGGACGTCGACGACGCGTCCCGCGGCGTAGAGGTCGTCGTGGATCGTCTCGGACCGTGGAAGCACGAAGTTCTCGGCGTGACGCAGGACCGCGGCGGAGGCGCCGTTCGGAAGGATCCACGTCAGAGTCGAGAGAATGAGCGCAGCCGCGAGCCAACCGCTTCCCGTCGTCCGGTTCATGGGCAACCACTCCTTCGAGTCTCGAGAGTCGGAGCGAACGTGACCCAGGATATCGGGGGACCCTAAACCCGGGAACACCCGGGCGCAACCCCTTGCGCGTCCGTCGTGGGAAATCCGTACGCGTCCAACTCGGTCCTTGCGTGGCGGGCGCCGGTGGAGCAACCTGCGGGTTCTGGGGTTCTATGTCGCGATGAACCGGAGAGCCGCGTGAAACGAAACCTCGCCGTATCGATGATTCTGGGAGCGCTGCTCCTTACGCAGGCAGCACCGCTCGTGGCGACCGGCAGCCATTGCCCGATGCGGGCACCGGGCGTCTCCCTCTGCAGCGTGTGCGAGTTCGGCGGGGTGCCCGGGCACTCGACGGCGGTCTCGGCATCCTCCTGCTGCAGGTTCGAGGCGGCCAATCCGTCCTCCCAGACTCCCGGCGTCGTTCCCACGGCTCAGAAGACGCCGGGCCCCTGGCCCGCCTTCGATTCGATCGCCTCCGTGGATCCGGCGCGCGATCGCGTTGCGGTGAGGGAATACCTTGGATCCGCGCGCGCACCCCTGCGAAGTACCAACTCTCCCCTCATCCTCGGAACGACCCTCCGCCTCTAGAAGTCCGCCTCGGCTCCTCCATCGCCGCGTGATGCACACGCGCGCGAGATCGAAACACCTCACCCACCTGAGCTGAGAGGGACTATGGCATTCCAGAGTGTCGCCAGGGGCGTCCTGGCGCTTGCGGCGTTCGTAGCGCTTGGCGCCGGCCGGCCGGCGATGGCGCAGACGCACCATCATCACCCCATGCCTATGGCCGCGGATACCACGGCGGCTCCGGACTCCACCGCGCACGAGCACCATCATGGCGCGGCCGCGCATGGAGTCGCACCCGCGCACGATAGGGGAGGGATGGGGCACGACATGGCGGCGATGGGGAACGAGGGTCACGATCATCATGAGATGGAGATGGGCGCTTTCTACGGCCCCTACACCATGACGCGTGAGGCCTCCGGCACCGCGTGGCAGCCGGACCTCGCGAGGCACGGCGGGATCCATCTCATGAAGGGTCCGTGGATGCTGATGTTCCACGGAGCGGCCGACCTCGTCTACGACCGGCAGGGGGGCCCGCGCGGCGACGACAAGATCTTCAGCTCCAACATGGCGATGGGGATGGCCCGGCGGCCGCTCGGGCCGGGCGCCTTCGGGCTGCGCGCCATGCTCTCGGCCGAGCCGGCCACGATCGGGAAGAAGGGGTACCCCCTTCTCTTGCAGACGGGCGAGACCGCGGACGGCAGCACGCGCCTGATCGACCGGCAGCATCCCCACGACCTCTTCATGGAGCTTGCGGGGACCTACAGCATCTCGAAGGGAAACCGATCGGCATTTCTCTACGCGGGATTGCCGGGCGAGCCCGCCCTGGGACCTCCCGCCTTCATGCATCGCTTCTCGGGCGTGGCGCTTCCCGAGGCGCCCATCACCCATCACTGGCTCGACTCCTCGCACATCACGTTTGGAGTGCTGACGGCGGGGATGGTCGCCGGAGGCCTCAAGCTCGAGGCGTCGGCGTTCCGGGGACGCGAGCCGGACCAGAATCGCTTCGACATCGAATCGCCCAAGCTCGACTCGCATTCCTTCCGGCTCTCCCTGAATCCCGCGCCCGCGTGGTCGTTCCAGGTCAGTCGCGGGCGGCTCAACTCTCCGGAGCAGCTCGAGCCCGAGATCGATACCGACCGGACCACCGCCTCGGTGATGCATGCCCGGGACTGGGCCGGCGGGCATTGGGAATCGACGCTCGCCTGGGGAAGAAACCACAAGAGGCCGGGCCCGGCCTCGGACGCGTTCGCCGCGGAAACCGCGATCGAGCTCCGTCAGAAGCACAACCTGTTCGCGAGGCTGGAGCGGGTCGAGAAGGACGAGCTCTTTCCCGAGTCCGATCCGCGGGCGGGGCAAAGCTACTGGGTCGGAAAGGGGAGCGCCGGGTACCGGCTCGACTTCCACCGGCCTGGGGAGCCGACCCTGGGAATCGGGATCCTGGGAACCCTCATCGGCATGCCGCGCGACATTCGAGACGCTTACGGGGAGGGGGCCGCGGCCGTGATGCTTTTCGCAAGGGCCGCCCTGTGACGCCGAGGGAGTCTCTCGAAATCGATGCTGACGAAACCGCCGGCACTTGCCGATTCACTGGGGGAATCGGGGGTGGCGGAACGGTTCCATCGGGCGGGGCAGGCGCGTCTCGAACCGCCTTCGCTCGCACGAAACACTCGTTCGGAAGGGGTCGAAACCATGAAACGACTCGTAGGCATCCTGGCCATGCTGGCTCTCGTGGGCGTCACGTTCACGGCGAGCGCCCACGAAATGCACGCCGCGCCTGCCGCGAAGGACAGCGCAGCGGTCACCAAAGCGGACCTCCCGCCCGCGCCTGCGGCCAAGCCATCCGCGCCGGCGAGCATCACCGGTGAGATCGTCGATGCGGGCTGCTATCTGGGACACGGCGAACGCGGTCCCAAGCACGCCGAGTGTGCCAAGCAGTGCGTCGCGGGAGGCATGCCGATGTGCCTGCTCACCTCGGACGGCTCGGTCTATCTGCTCACGATGAACCACGAGAATCCCGACCCCTACAACAAGCTGAAGACGATGGCGGGAAGAACGGTCAGCGTGACGGGCGCGGTCATGATGCGCGGCGGAATGAACGCGATCGACGTCGCCTCGATGAAGGGCACGGTCTCGCAGGCGAGGCCCGCGAAGCACGCGGCGGCGAAATCCGAGGCGAAGAAGTCCTAGCGCGGCGCGCGCCTCAGGGCGAGGCGCGCGAGACGAGCCGCAGCTTCAGCGAAGCAGAACGACCGGGAACTGTCGCGCCGTCGCTCCAATCCGGATGAAATAGAGTCCGGAGGGGAGGCGGCGCCGGTTCTCGTCGGTGCCGTCCCACCGGATCTGCGCCGGTCCGCCGGTCGCACCCCGCGCGCCGGCCGACCCCCACTCCCGCACACGCTGTCCCCGCACGTTGTAGATCGCCACGTGGCTCAGAGGCACGCCCGGCCATTCGATGGTCGCGCTCGAGAACACCGGATTTGGATAGATCCGCGGCCTGCCGAGCGCGTCGCGGATGTCGGCGTCCACCGCCGTCGTCGTGGAAAAGACACTCACGCTGTCCCCGCGATTGTTCTTGAAGACGACCGGCTTCGCGCTCGTGCCCCAGGTTTCATGGAAGGTATGCCCGGCGTCCTCGGCCAGGGGACAGCTCGGCGAGCCGGCGAGATCGATCACGCGGATGAGCGCCCGGGCGCCAACCGCCTGAAGCGGAGGCGCGACGCTGGCGGAGCCCATGGGTGTCGTGACGTTTCCGTAGGGGAGCGAGTTCACGAGGCACGGAGCGGGCAGGATCGGATTCTGCTCGAATGCGACCTGTCCGTCTTGAACCGGGATTCCAGGCGTGATCACGAGATCGGGCGTGATCCCGAACTGGGTCGCGAACGACGACGTCGCGCAGAGAAAGAACCGCCCCGCGATACCGAACGGGAGGGAGTCGTTGAAGGTGCCCAGCGAAGCCAGAAGCACCGCGTCCCCGTCGTAGGCGTCGATCCGAAGTCCCCGGACATGGTTCTCGCCGTCCGTGAGCATCTTCAGCTCGACGGCCTGGACGTTCGTGTTCCCGTCGAACCCGACCAGGAGCTTCGTGATCTCGTTGCGATGGAACGTCGCCGAGGCAGGAGGGGCCCAAAGGCCCAGGGCGAGGGCGAGCGTCAGGAGACGTAGGGCGGAATCAGGGCGTGCGAAACCAAACCGGGAACGCGCGGGACGGGATCGTGGGCGGAGCAAGGTGCACCTCCGTGAATCGCTCGGCTGGCCGTTCACGAGCGACGGGTGGACATCGCGCTCCTGGGAGGATACTCCTACACGGATTTGACTGCAGCAGTCAATTTGGAGATCGAGTCCTTCGCGTCGCCGAAGAGCATCATCGCCTTCGGATCGTAGAAGAGCTCGTTCTCGATGCCCGCGAACCCCGGCTTCATGCTCCGCTTCATGATGACGATGTGCTGGGCCTTGTCCGCGTCCAGGATGGGCATGCCGTAGATGGGGCTTCCCGGATCGCTCCTTGCGGCGGGGTTCACCACGTCGTTCGCGCCGATCACCAGGGCCACGTCGGTCTCGTCGAACTCCGGGTTGATCGCGTCCAGGTCGTAGAGCTCCTCGTAGGGAACGTTCGCCTCCGCCAGGAGCACGTTCATGTGGCCGGGCATGCGGCCCGCCACGGGATGGATGGCGTACTTCACCTCCACGCCGCGCGACTTGAGAAGCTCCGCCAGCTCGCGCACGCCGTGCTGGGCCTGCGCGACCGCGAGCCCGTAGCCCGGGATGATGATCACCCTGCGCGCGTAGGCCAGCATCGTCGCCACGTCCTCCACCGAAACGTCGCGGACCTGCTTGCCCTCGGCGACGTCCGGCCGGGCCGCGCCCTTCGGGCCCCCCGCCTTCACGGCGCCGAACGCTCCGAAGAGCACGTTCGTGATGGGCCGGTTCATGGCCTTGCACATGAGATAGGTGAGGAGCGTTCCCGAAGCGCCCACGAGCGTGCCGCTGATGATGAGCACGTGGTTGTGGAGCGAGAACCCCGTGGCGGCGGTGGCCAGACCCGTGAAGGAGTTGAGCAGGGAGATGACGACCGGCATGTCCCCTCCTCCGATGGGGATCACGAACAGGACCCCAAAGAGGAGCGAGAGCCCCGCGAACCAGGCATAGACGGTGGGATTCGGCTGTCCCGTCCAGACCAGCCACGCTCCGATTCCCACGATCGCCACGAACAGCGCGAGGTTGAGCGGCTTCTGGAGCGGATAGGTCACCGCGCGCTCGGTGACGAGCCCCTGCAGCTTTCCGAAGGCCACGATGCTTCCCGTGAAGGAGATGGCACCGATGAGCGCGCCGACCAGGATGGTGACGCTCATCACCGGGGGAACGGGAAGGTCCGCGCGCGCGAAGCGCAGGTACTCGAGGCTCGAGACGATGGCCGCCGCGCCGCCGCCCGATCCATTGAAGAGCGCGACCATCTGCGGCATCGCGGTCATCGCGACCCGCCGGGCGGCGATGGTACCGATCACCCCTCCCACGACCACTCCCGCGAGGATCGTTCCGTAGCTCACGATCTCGCGGTCGAGGAGGGTGGCGATGAGGGCCAGCAGCATCCCCGCCGCCGCGAGCGTGTTCCCTCGCCGGGCCGACCGGGGAGAGCTGAGCATCTTGATCCCGAGAATGAAGAGGACCGACGCGATGAGATACGCGACCCGAATCGCGCTCGCCGGGGGATGCGGGAGCACCGCTAGCGCCGCCCGCCCGCGAACATCCGCAGCATCCGGTCGGTGACCAGGAATCCTCCCACGACGTTGATCGTGCCCAGCACGACCGCGACGAACGCGAGCGCGGTCACGAAGGGTCCCTCCGGCATTCCCGCCACCAGCATGGCGCCGACCAGAACGATCCCGTGGATGGCATTCGTGCCCGACATGAGGGGCGTATGGAGGATGACCGGAACCTTGGAGATCGTCTCGTACCCGACGAAGATCGCCAGGATGAAGATGGTGAGGTCGGTGAGGAGCTGCTCGATCACGTGAGTTCCGTTCGCGCGATCATGCCGTGGCCGTCGCCGCGTCCTCCACGCGCTGTCGCGTGGCGGCGTTGACGATCTCTCCGTCGCGCGTCACGCAGGTCCCGCTCGTGATGTCGTCCGTCCAGTCGAGATGAAGGGAGCCCTGCCGCGTGAGATGGAGGAGAAAGGCGGTCACGTTCCGGGAGTACATCTGGCTCGCGTGGACCGGGACCGTGCTCGCGAGCCGGACCGGGCCGTGGATCGTCACGTCGTGCCGGATCACGGTCTCTCCCGGCTGCGTCAGCTCGCAATTCCCGCCCATGTCGGCCGCGAGGTCCACGATGACCGATCCGGGCTTCATCCTCGCGACGGAATCGGCGGGGATGAGCCGGGGGGCCTTGAGGCCCGGGACGCGCGCGGTCGTGATGACGACGTCCGCCTGCGCGACACGCTGCTGGAGCATCTCCATTCCCTGCCGCTGCGCCTCGGGGGAGATCGCCTTGGCGTAGCCCTGCTCGTCCTGCGCCTCGCGCTCGCTCAGCTGAGGTCCCACGAACTTGGCGCCGAGGCTCTCCACCTCCTCCTTCACCGCGGGGCGCACGTCGTAGGCCTCGACCACCGCTCCGAGCCGGCGCGCCGTGGCGATGGCCTGGAGCCCGGCCACCCCCGCGCCCACGATCAGGACGCGCGAGGGGGCGATGGTCCCCGCCGCCGTCACGAGCATCGGGAGGATCTTGGGGAGCGTATCGGAGGCGATCAGCACCGCCTTGTATCCGGCGATGGTGCTCATCGAGGAGAGAGCGTCCATCCGCTGGGCGCGGGTGGTGCGCGGCATCATGTCCATGCTGAAGCTCGTGATGCGCCGCCGGGCCAGGATCTTCACGGCGTCGATGTTGCTCAGCGGCCGGAGCATGCAGATGAGCGCGGCCCCTTCGCGGATCAGCTCGGCCTCGTGCGCGTTCAGCGCCCGGTTGGGGAGCGGCGGCTGAATTTTCAGGACGACGTCGGAGCGCGACCAGAGCTCGGCGGCGCTCGAGACGAGGGACGCTCCCGCCTCCTCGTACGCGCGATCCTCGAAGAAGGAGCCCTTTCCCGCGCCCGTTTCGAGGATCACGTCCCAGCCCGCGGCCTTGATCTGCTTCGCCGATTCGGGTGTCACCGCGACGCGGCGCTCGTTCGATCCGATCTCTTTCGCGATGCCTGCGATCAATCGACGAACCTTTCGGAAACAAAGGGAATCGGAATCCTTTAGGATGTCCCTCGACTTCGGACGGAAGCCGGAATCCTACCAAAAGAGGGAGAGCCTTGTGAAACGATTCCCAAGCGCGCGGCGCGCGAAAGCACGCCGTGCCCGCCCGCGAGGCGCACAGCCGCGCTCACGATCCTCGAAACGCATCCCCATCACTCCCGCGCTCCGCGCGTACCTGCGAAAGACCGACGAATATCGCGCAGGCCGCGACCCGATCGCGCTCATGAAGCAAGCGCCGGCGAAATTCGCGCGCGCCGTCGCGGGCCTGAGCCCGAACCAAATGCGAAAACGGCCCGCGCGGGGAAAGTGGAGCATCGTGGAGATCCTGGGCCATCTTCAGGACACCGAGGTCGTCTACGGATACCGCCTCCGGTTCTCGCTGGCCCAGCCCGGCGCGAACCTCGAGGGATACGACCAGGAAGCCTGGACGGAGCGCCTTCGCCACCGCCGCGGGAACGGCAGGAGGCTGGTGGAGCGGATCCGCGCCCTTCGCGAGGGGACGCTCGACGTGATGGGCCAGGTGCCGCGCCCGCGCTGGAAGCGCGGCTACGGAATGCACAGCGAGCGGGGAAAGCAGACGGTCCGCCGGACGCTCGAGCTGATCGCCGGGCACGACCTGAACCACCTCGATCAGATCAAGGCGATCCGGAAGAAATTCGACTGGTAGCGGAGATGGGCCGGAAGCACGTCGAAACAGCTTCGTTCCGCCGTTGATGTACGCCTAATGCGCCGTTGCCCAGGCGCCGCGCGTCGCGTCCACGAACGCGCGCAGCAACTTTCGCGTGGTATCCGACGAGGAGATCCGCTCCGGGTGCCAGTGGACCCCGAGGATGAATGGGTGGTCGGTGCGCTCGATGGCCTCCACGATGCCGTCCGGGCTTCGCGCGGAAACACGGAATCCAGGTGCCACGTCGCCGATCGCCTGATGATGGAAGGAATTCACGCTTGCGGACTCCACGCCCAGCGCCCGGGCGAGGATGGTGCCGGGCTCGATGCGGATCGTGTGCTGGGCGCCGTCTTCATGGGGCAGCGCCCCTGGAACATCGTCCGGAATGTGCTGCAGCAACGTGCCCCCGAACGCGACATTCAGGGTCTGCGTGCCCAGACAAATCCCCAGAACAGGCATCCCCCGGTCCTTCGCCTCCCGGGCGAACGCGAAATCGGAAATGGTGCGCTCGCGCGGCGCGATCATGTCCGGGTGGCGGGCGGTCTGGCCGTAATGGGAGGGATCGATGTCGAGACCGCCGGTCAGCATCAGTCCCTCCACGCGCTCCAGAAGCTCCCGCGCCTCTTCGCGGTTTCCAACGAGGGGCAGGATGACGGGAAGAGCGCCGTTCTCCGCGATCAGCGAGACGTAATTGGGATTCAGGGAGTACTTGCTCTTCCCGTCGATGATCGAGAACGTGGGAGCGATTCCAATGACGGGTCGCGCCATCAGTAGCCCCGCTCGAGATCGACGCGATTCAGGAGCGGCAGGCCCGCGCCGTCACGGCGCAGGTTCTCGCGGAAGAGGCGCATGGCACGGGGCCAGAAGCCCGTCGAGCCGCCGGAGATATGGGGCGTGAGGATCACGTTCCTTACGTTATAGAGTTCGCTCTCCCGGGGCAAGGGCTCGGTCTCGAAGACGTCGAGCGCCGCCCCGCCGACCTGCCCCTCGCGCAGCGCCGCCGCGAGATCCCGCTCGCGCACGATCTTCCCGCGCGCCACGTTCACGAACCAGGCGCCGCGCCTCATCTGCCGGAACGCGGCTGCGTCGAAGATTCCCTCCGTCTCCGGCGTGAGCGCGGCCGCGACCACCACCGCGTCCGATTCCCCGAGCATCGAGCCGAGCTCGCTCGGTCCCAGGACGCCCTCGATCCGCGGCTCCTCGGCCGGGAGGCCAAGCGCGCGCAGGAGATCGGGCTCCCAGGCGGGCGCCGAGAGGGGATTCCGCCGGACCGCGATGACCCGCATGCCGAACGCGAGCGCGCGGCGGGCAATCTCGCGACCGATGGCGCCGTAGCCGAAGAGCCCGAGGGTGCGCCCGTGAAGCTCCTGGGGCCGGCCGGAGCCGACCCACCATCGCTCCCGGTCGAGGCGATTCTGGATCTGGTCCTGGATGGCGCGATCGAGCTGGCGGGCGAGCGCCACCAGCATTCCCATCGTGTGCTCCGCGATGGGGACGGCGTGGACGCCGCGCGAATTCGTGAGGACGATTCCGCGCTCCCGCACCGCGGGCGTGATGAAGGTGCCCACGCCGGCGGCGGGGGCGTGGATCCAGCGCAGGCGCGTGCCGCGCGCGACCAAGGCATTGCCCGGCGCCCAGGAGAAGAGGATCTCCGTCTCGCGGACCTTCTCCTCGAGCTCCTCTTTGGAATGGGTGCGCGTGACCTCGACGTCGGGGAAGTCGCGTCGAAGGAGGTCCACCTCCTCCTCGGGGACCCTCCACGCCTCCGTGGCGTGGAAGAGCCCGAGAAGGAGGCGGCGCACCGGGGGTGGTCTGCTCCCTACAGCGTCGGGCCCGAGTCGTGGAGCATGATCCGCCTCAGCAGCACGACCGGAAGGGCGCCCTGAGAGAGGATCCGCGCATGGAAGCGCGCGAGGTCGAATTGGTCCCCCTCGGCCTTCGCGACGTCGTCCCGGAGCTTCCGGATCTGGAGTGAGCCCAGCGTGTACACGAGGTAGGTCGGATCGAATGCGGCGCGGTAGGCCTCGCGCTCGGCGTTGCCGCGCTCCATGTGGGCGTGCGTCATGAAGAGCGCGATCGCGTCCTCCATCGGCATGCCCTTCGTGTGCACCCGGATGCCCACCTGGAAACGGCACGCGCGCACGAGCGACCAGCGCAGCATGCCGAACTCGGCCCGGGGATCGTCCTTGTGGAACCCGTGGTCGATCAGCTGCTCCTCGCAGTAGAGCGCCCACCCCTCGGCGAAGCTCCCGCAGTACAGATTCTGGCGCACCAGGCTCGGGGCCCGCTTCGCATAGAGGAAATGAACGTAGTGGCCGGGATAGGCCTCATGGATCGAGGTGGAGGGCAGCATCCAGCGGCTGTAGCCCTGGAGATGCTGCTCGACCCGCGCGGAATCCCAGGCCGCGTTGGGCAGCGAGATGTTGTAGTAGGCCTCGCTGGCCATCTTCTCGTAGGGCCCGGGCGCATCGAGGCTCGCGAACGAGCGCTCGGCCGCGAAGGAGGGCGTCGGGCGCACTTCGCAGCGAACCTCGGAGGGAACGTCGATGAACCGGGAGGAGATGCAGTAGGAGCGGATCTCCTCCAGGAGCCCCTTCGTGTAGGGGATCAGCTCCGCCTTCGTGGGATGATCGGCGCGCATGCGCTGGAGCAGCTCCTCCTGCGTCGCGTTGGGATCGATCTTCTTCGCGGTCTCCGCGTAGCGCGCCTCGAGCCGCTTCAGCTCCTGACCTCCCACCTCGAGGAGCGAATCGAGCGAGAGGTCCACCATCTCGTCGTAGTGGAGCTTCTTCCGGTAGCGCTCCTCGCCGAGCACGTAGGATCCATGGGCCGTGGGCATCAGGTCCTTCTGGATCCAATCGATGTACTGGCGGGTGGCCGCCACCGCGGCCGCTTTCGCCTCTTCGTAGCTCTTCCAGAGCGCCGGATCTTTCACCGAGGAGAACGCCGGGGGCACCTCCTTGTCGAGAAACTCGATCGTGCCTCCCAGGTCCTCGGCCCCGAAGCGCGCGAACATCTCGGGCGGGTTCTTCACGTTCTCCTTCCCGCTCGCGAGGAGGCGGGGCACCTGGCGGAGGCGCGCCGTCACCATGCGCAGCCGCTGCTCCGGAGGCGCGTAGTTGCGCGCGATCAAGGCGAAGATCGTGTGGCCGTAGTTGTAGGTGCTGGGGTCGTTCTCCCAGCCCCGGATCTCGGTCAGATCGAAGAGGTGGCCTTCCACGCCTCGCGCGAAGAGGTCGTAATCGACCCTCGCGGAATCGCTGAGCTTGGAGGCATCGATCTTCCTCGTTTCGTCGAGCACCCTCCTCGTGCGCTCGATCTCCCGGTCGATCGCGGGACGCGAAAGGTCCGTGAGAAGGCTGTCGTATTGGTGGAGCCCCGACGTGGTCGCCCACCCGGGCGCGAACGCGTAATAGCCGTGGAAGTAGCGGCTCGCCAGCGCGGAGAGCCGCTTCTCGGTGGGGTTCCCGGTCCGGGTGACCGGAGCGAGCGGATCGGCGGCCTGGGAGAGACCGGTGGAGAGAATCAGCGCGAGAAGGGTGCAGGGCAAAGCGCGAAAGCGGCTCATCGTTGGGTTCCTCCTGGAAGTTCGGCCGAGTCGGCGACGGTATCACGGCCGCGTCCGAAAATCATCTGGACGGAAACGAGGAGGAGGAAGATCGCGAAGATACGGGACAGCGTGCCGGATTCGATTCGATGCGCGAGGAGCGCGCCCAGGAGCGCCCCCAGGGCTCCGCCCGCCATCAGCGATGGGAGGAGCGCCCGGACCACGTGGCCGTGGCGCGCGTGGGTCCAGGCGCCGACGATCCCGGTCGGGAGGATCATGAGCAGCGACACCCCTTGCGCCACGTGCTGCGGAACACGCTCCGCGAGAACGAGGATCGGGACCAGGATCGTGCCGCCGCCGACGCCCAGGAGTCCCCCGAGGATGCCCACGACGGCGCCCAGCAGAATGTTCAGCGGCGGGGGCCAGGGGTGGGGCGGTCCTGCGTTGGCTGGGGCCGTGATCAGAATCTTCACGGCGGTCAGGACCATGAGAAGGCCGAGCGCCTGGCGGAGTCTCCTCGCGGTTTGTCTTCGCGCGAGTGCCGCGCCCAGGAGCACTCCCGGGACGGCGCCGAGTGCGAGGTAGAGCGCGAGCCAGAGATCGAGGTTGCCCTGTCGAAGGTAGGGAACGGCCGCGACGAGCGCGGTCGCGGTGACGAAGGCGAGGGACGTCCCCTGGGCCTCGTGCTGGCGCGTCCCAAGGGCGTGAACGAGGAGCGGGACGAGCAGGATGCCGCCCCCCACGCCCATGAGGCCTCCCAGGGCGCCGGCCAAGAATCCGAAGACGAAGGGCACGGCGGTCGTCCTCATGGAAGCGCGCACCGTATCACAACTTCCGCTCGCGCGCGTTGACAATGCGCGCCGCCGGTCGCTACGCTCATCCCGCCACACCGGCTATGGTCAACCTACCTCCGATCAAACCTTCGCGCCTTCTGTGGACGCTGCTCTTCCTGGGGGCGCTTCTCGTGCTCGTCAACGGGACCGTGATCTACGCGATCCAGACCGCGCATCACTTCCTGGACGAGGAGCTGGGGAAGCGCTTCGAGGCGACCGCGCACACGGCGGCGCTCCTGATCCAGTCGGATCAGCTGGACGCGCTCTTTCCCGGGACCGCGGATTCGCTTCGCGCCGACTTCGAGGCGACGATGGACGCGGTCGAGGCGGCGGACGCGGTGCGCGAGCAGTGGCGAAGGCTGGCCGACGGCGCGGGCGCCTCGAACATCCTCCTCCTGGATCCCGACCACCGCGTCGTCCTGGCGCTGCGGCAGTCCACCACGATGGTGGACCGGGCCACGCTGGACGAGGCCGCGTTCACGCGCGCCATGATCGGCGAGGCCGCCCATTCGAAGCTCTTCGAGGAAGGGGCGACGTATCTCAAGGCCGGCTACGCGCCGGTGATGCAGTACGACGGACGCATCGTCGGAGCGGTGGTGGTGGAGGGAGGGTCGAGCGCCTTCACGCCGCTCGTGCAGGTCCGGGCCTCGCTCTACGGTGCCGCGCTCCTGGCCTCGATCCTGGTCGTGCTGGTAGGATTGGGGTACGTGCGCACCCAGGCGCGCCTCGCCCGCATCGAGGAGCGCATGGACCACGCGGATCTCCTCGCCACGGTGGGGCAGGTCGCGGCCGGGGTGGCGCACGAGATCCGAAATCCGCTGGCCGTGCTGCGCGGCGCCTCTTCGCGCCTCCAACGCGTGGAGCAGCTGACCGACGCGCAGCGCCGCGAGCTCCTGGGGATGCTGGACGAGGAAGTGCAGCGGATGGGGGACGTCGTCCAGACCTTCCTCGACCTCTCCAAGAGGCGGGACGCCGAGGCGACCGTGTTTCCTCTCCGCCCGGTGCTGGAGCGCTCGATGGAGATCATGAACGTCGAGCTTTCCCGGTGCGGGGTCCGGTCCGCGGTGCGCTGGGAGGCCGAAGACTGGGTATCCATCCGTGGAAGGCCCCAGGCCATGCACCACCTGTTCCTGAATCTCGCTCTGAACGCGCGCGACGCGATGCCGGAGGGGGGCGAGCTGACGATCCTCGTCCAAGCCAAGAAATCCGAACTGCGGATATACTTTCAGGACAGTGGCCCGGGGGTGCCCCGGACCATCCGCTCGAAGATCTTCGAGCCCTTCTTCACGACCCGCGCCCAGGGCACCGGCCTGGGACTGGCTTTCGTGGAGCGGATCGTCCTCGAGCATGGAGGGACGATTTCCGTCGGCAGCTCACCCAGCGGCGGCGCCCAGTTCCAGATCCACCTGCCGATCGAACGTGAGAGGGAAATGAGACAGGGAGATGAGTGACCGAATCCTGATCGCCGAGGACAACAAGAACCTGTGCCGGATTCTCGAGAGCGCCCTGAGCGAGGCAGGCTACGAGGTCGCGGTGGCGCTGGGCGGGGACGCCGCGGTGCACGAGATCAAGTCCCACCCGTTCGATCTCGTGATCTCCGACATGCGGATGCCCGGGGCTTCCGGATCGGTCGTGTTCCAGGAAGCGCGGGCCCAGGAGTACCAGCCCGATGTCATCCTCATGACCGCCTTCGGCGACACGCGCGAGGCCGTGCGGCTCATGCGGGACGGGGCGGCGGACTACATCCTCAAGGATTTCGATCCGGAGGAGCTGGTGACGCGCGTGGGGCAGGTGCTCGAGCGCCGCAGGCTCAAGCAGGAATCCACCCTCCTGAAAAACCGGATCGAGACGCTGAAGGAGCAGGTCCCCCTCCATCAGTTCGACATGATCGTGGGGCAGAGCCGCGCGATGCGCGACGCGCTGGGCCTGGCCGAGCGCGTGGCCCGAACCGACGCGAACGTGCTCCTCCTGGGAGAGAGCGGCACGGGGAAGGAGGTGTTCGCCCAGGCGATCCACGCGGCGAGCAAGCGCGCCGAAGCGCCCTTCGTGCCGGTGAACTGCGGCGCGCTCCCCGAAACCCTCCTCGAGTCGGAGCTCTTCGGGCACGAGCGCGGGGCCTTCACGGGAGCGATCCGGACCAAGCCCGGCCGCTTCGAGTTCGCCGAGGGGGGAACGGTATTCCTGGACGAGATCGCGGAGGTGCCGCAGAGCGTCCAGGTGAAGCTCCTCCGCGTGCTGCAGGACCGCACCTACGTCCGGGTGGGAGGCGAGGAGATGCGCCGCGCCGACGTGCGCGTGATCGCGGCGACGAACCGGAACCTGGACGAGATGATCCACAACGGAAGATTCCGCGAGGATCTCTACTACCGGCTCAACGTGTTTCCGATCCGTCTCGTGCCGCTGCGCGAGCGCCGGGAGGACATCGCCGAGCTGGTGGATTTCTTCCTGCGACAGCAAGAACGCTCCGTCAACGACATCGCCCCCGAAGCGCTCGAGCACCTCAGGAACTACGAGTTCCCGGGGAACATCCGCGAGCTCCAGAACCTGATCGAGCGCGCGTGCATTCTCGCCGGCACCGGGCCGATCGAGCGCCGGCACTTCCCGATCGGGAAGACGCGCCTGACCGCGGACCCCGGCGATCTTCTCTCCCTGGGGCTGAGCCTCGACCAGATCGAAAAGCGCCTGATCCGCGAGGCGCTGGAGCGCGCGCAGGGAAACAAGACGAAGGCGGCCTCGCTGCTGGGTATCTCGCGGCGGGCCCTGTATTCGCGCATGGAGAGCCACGGCATTCCCATTGGAGGAGCGGAGGCGGATCCGGTCGAGTAGGTATTTCTACGGGGTGGAGCGGCGAAGGCTTGCGTAATACCGATCCGTACGTACCTGAGTACGGCGGGGGGCAGGGGCGCCATGGCTCCTCCGTGCGCCCGCGCCGGGGGCCGCCCGCCCGATTCGTAACTCCATCGGGCGCCGAACCTTCTCCGGAAAACGCTGGCTTCCGAGCGTAAGCTCAAATGTGGCATAGGAGTTGCGGAACCTCGCGTGCTGTGGCCCCCCTCCATGTGCCGGTAACACCGGTGAGCCGCCGGAGTATGTCCACAGCACGCATCGGGGCGCGACCCATCACCGAATTCGCGCCTTTGTGGCTGCTGTGTCTCCTCTGGCTTTTCTTCCAGTTGCACTGGAATCCCCTCCTCGCCTGGGCGGACGAAACCAGTCCGCCCCCGCCCGCGGAGGCCACGCCCCCGCCCTCGAACGCAGCCGCGAAAATCGAGCTCAGCGCGAACGCGGAAGCGCCCGAGACAGGCGGCGCTTCGGCGCCCGCGCCGAAGATGGTCGCGGATTCGATCGCCACCGCCGCGCCGGCGGTGCGGGATTCCTCGGCGAAGGCTCCGGATGCGCCCGGCAGCGCCGCGAAGGAGGGCCAGCCCGCCGAGCACATCGAGAACGCGGTGACGGTCCAGAACGAAAAGACGACCGAGGTGGCGCCGGCGGCCGCGCCGAACGGTGTCGCGAAGCCCCCCGACGCTCCCTCGAAGGTCCCGGAGCCTCTTCCCGGCATGGGCCCCGCGCGGAAGCCGCATGTGAGCGTGGGGATCCGTGGCGGCGCGACGCCTCGAAATCAGATCGGCGCCGTTCCCCGCAACGCCCTTCACGATTTCACCGAATCCGACCGAGTCGCCACCGAGCTCGAGCGCACCGAGCGTTTCGTGGGCCGCGCTCAGAAGTCGATCCTCTCCTCCAAGAACACTCGGGCGATCAAGCTCTTCACCTCCGCCCTCGATTTCCAATCCGATTCACGCGAGGCGGCCAAGGTGCGCCAGTACGCGCGCGCGGAGCGCCTCACGCTTGCCGCGCGCGACTTTGCCGACCGCGCGTCGCGGATGGTCGGACCCCCGCGCGAGGATCCCGATTACGTGGAGCACGTGCTGAGGCGAACCGACGACGCGCTGGAGCGCGCGAAGGACGTGCTCCGGACCGGCGCGGCCCGGAACGCCTGGAACCAGCACGAAGATCTGAAGTCGGAGCAGAAGGAAGCGTGGAGGATCTTCAAGGCGGGCGACGTGGGTGGGGCGTACCGCGAGACCCAGGGGGTCCGCGAGGGTGTGCTGGCGCTCCTCCGGCAGCTGCAAGATCTGCCGGTTCCGCGCGAGACCGCCGAGAAGGCGATCGGAGGCGCCCAGATGGCGCTGGAGCAGGCGAACCGCGAGCTGGGCCCCAAGCCCGGCATCGAGGCGGTGCGCCTCGTGAGGCTCGCGAACGAATACCTCGCCAAGGCGAGGCAATCCTTCAGCCGCGGAAGCTACCGGTCGGCGCTGCTTCAGGCCAAGGTGGTCGAGCGCCACGTGGAGCACGCCGTGGACGTGGGGCGCCCCCGCTCCGGCGGAGCGTGAACGCGGCCGGTCCCGCAGGTCCCCGTTCCGGCTAGTCGCGGCGGATCACCGCGACGGTGACGTCGTCCCCCGGCTTTCCTTCGTTCGAAAACTCGTGAACCGTGCGAATCAAGGCCTCCACCAGACGCTCCGGCTCCATCGCGCGGTGCTTCTGCAAGAACGCCATGAGCCGCTCTTCCCCGAATTCGTCGTCCGAGGCGTCCCGCGCCTCCGTGACCCCGTCGCTGTAGAGCACCAGCACGTCCCCCGGGCCCATCCGGAATTCGGCCGACTCGTAGGTCGCCTCGGGAAACATCCCGAGGAGTAGCCCGCCGACCGAGAGCTTCTCGGTCTCGCCCGAGGCGTGGACGAGGAAGGGCGGATTGTGCCCCGCGTTCACGTAGCGCACCTCGCCGGTCTTCCGGTCGATCGCGATCAGGACGAGCGTGATGAACCGGTCCCCGCGCACCGCGTGGTGGATGGAGCGATTGAGCCGGGCCATCACCATGGGGAGCCGCGGCTCGGACTCCACGTGTGCCCGGACGCTCGCGTGCAGGTTGGTCATGAGGAGCGCCGCGGGCATTCCCTTGCCCGCCACGTCCCCCAGGCCGATCGTGAGCACCGCGGCGTCGCCGTTGATGAAGTCGAAGTAGTCGCCGCCGACGTCGGAGGAAGGGATGTTCTTCCCGGCGATCCGGTAGGGGGGCGAGACCAGAGGATCGGTCGGAAGCAGGGACTGCTGCAGATTCGCGGCGCGCTTCAGCTCCTCCTCCATCTGCCGCTTGAGCTGCAGCTCCTCGAACGACTTCGTCTCGAGGATCTTCACGGCCGCGAGATGTCCGATGTGGGTCAGGATGAGAAGGTCGGTGTGCTCGTACGGCACCGGGGCCGCGATGTTGTCCACGTAGAGGACCCCCAACACCTCCTCCTCGTGCCAGAGGGGCACGCACATCGCCGAATTGATGCGCTGCCGGATCACGCTCTGCTGCTCCTTGAAGCGTTCGTCTTGCTGCGCGTCGCTCGTCAGGATCGCGGCCCGGTCCTCGATCGAACGCCGCGCGATGCTCCGGCTCACGACGATCTCTTTGCCGGCGAGGGTTCCCCGCTGCTTCGTGGCCATGGGAACCAGCTCCTGCCCGCCGTCGCCTCGGAGAATGATGACGGTGCGATCGGAGCGCAGGACGTCGGACGTCAGATCCACGATGAATTGAAAGAGCTCGTCCATCGTCTTGTGCGCGAGGAGTGCGGGACCCAGCCGCTCCATTCCCTCGAAGAACTGGGCCATGCGCTGCGGCGAGGCGCCGGTCGCGGCGATCGCCTTGAGGTTCGACGGCGACTGGGCGGCGTTGACGAGCTCCGCGAGCGGGACCGCGTGGACGGTGCCGGGCGCCTTCGTGTCGGCGACGCGTGCCGAGCTGTCGGGCTCCTTCTCCCGCCCGAAGTGAATCTGGCAAGGACCGATCTCGATCCGGTCCCCCGGGTGGAGATGCGTGAGCTCCTGGATCGCGGTGCCGTTCACCTTGGTCCCGTTCTTACTTTTGAGATCCAGGATCCAGTAGCCCTCCCCGCGTAGGCTTATCTCCGCGTGTTTGCGCGAGACGGCCGAATCGTTGACGACGATCTCGTTCTCGGGTGCGCGCCCCAGCGGGAACGGGCCGTCGCCCTCGATGCGGACGATCTCGGGGTCGCGGCCCGGCACGTGAATCGAAAGGGATTGGCCTGTCTGGGGCATGAACGGTAGTCTCGTCTGTCCTTTCGCGCGATTCAACTCGGAACGGGAGTGGGGATTCGAGGCGGAGGGGAAACCTTCCGGCTCTTTTTTTGGCCGATTTCAGGCGCCCCGCGGGGTTACATTACGGGCCTATCATGATCGGGTTCGCTTGCCATGAGAGCCACCGTATGGTAGGCTCTACTTTGAGCTATACGCTTGACCCCTCTACATTTAACCATCCACACGAGGCATGCCCGTGAAGGACCTCCAACCCTCCAATATCCGTAACATCGCGCTCTGCTCACCGCACGGAACGGGGAAGACCTCGCTCGCGGAATCGCTCCTCTATCGCGCCAAGGTGACCACGCGGCACGGCAAGGTGGAGGAAGGCACGACCGCCCTCGACTTCTCCCCCGAGGAAATTCACCGGAAGATCACCGTCAGCCTCGGCGTCGCTCCGCTCGAGTGGCGTGACACGAAGGTGAATCTCCTCGACACGCCCGGATACGCGGATTTCGTCGGCGACTTGGTGGCGGGGCTCCGGGTCGCGGACGCGGCCGCGTTCTGCATCAAAGCCTCCGCGGGAATCGAGGCGGGAAGCGAGATGGTGTGGGATCGAGTCGAGGAGCGGGGCTGTCCCGTAATCTGCCTCGTGACCCAGATGGAGAAGGAGCACGCGGCCTTTGCGAAGGCCCTGGACGGCGCGACTTCGAGACTGGGGAAGCGGTTTGTTCCGCTGGCCTTTCCGATCGGTGAAGGGGAGAAGTTCCGGGGTCTCGTGGATCTCCTATCGATGAAGGGATACCTCTTCGAGAAGGACGGCTCCGCGAAGGAGGCGCCCCTTCCGCCCGAGGTCGAGGCGGACGCGCAGAAAGCCCGCGGCGCGCTCGTGGACGCGGCCGCCGAGGCGGACGACGCGCTGCTCGAGAAATTTCTCGGCGGGGGAGAGCTCTCTGTCGAGGAGGTCCGGCGCGGAGTGCGCAGCGGGTTCCTGAACAAGAGCTTCGTGCCCGCGCTCCCGGTCGCCTCCTATCCCATGATGGGAATCGATCACGTGCTCGACACGTTCGTCTGGCTCCTGCCGAGCCCCGTCGATTGCGGTCCCGTGACCGGCGTGAAGCCGGGCACCGAGGAGAAGGTCGAGCTTCCGGTTCAGCCCCACGGGCACCTGGCCGCGCTCATCTTCAAGACGAGCAGCGAGACCCACGCGGGGGACCTCTCCATGATCCGTGTCTTCGCCGGCACGCTCGTTCCCGGGAAGGAAGTCTGGAACGCGAGCGCCCAGCGCGCGGAGAAGATTGGGCAGCTCTTCCACGTCTCGGGCAAGGAGCGGAAGGACGCGCCGAACCTCATCGCGGGGGATGTCGGCGCCGCGGTGAAGCTCCGCGAGAGCCACACCGGCCAGACCCTCTGCGAGAAGAACTTCCCCATCCTGCTTCGACCGATTCCCTTCCCGCACCACGAGCTCGAAGTCGCGATCTTCGTGAAGAACAAGGCGGACGAGGAGAAGATGGGCTCCGGTCTCCACAAGCTGCGCGAAGAGGACCCGACGCTCCACGTGCACGTGGACTCCTCACTCCACCAGACCCTGCTCCAGGCGACCGGCGACTTGCAAGTGGATGTGATCGTGGAGAAGCTCCAGCGCCGCTTCGGGGTCCACGTGGAGCTTGCGAAGCCTCGCATTCCCTACCGCGAGACGATTCGTAGATCCGTGAGCAAGCAGGGACGGCACAAGAAGCAGACCGGCGGCCGCGGCCAGTTCGGCGATGTGCACGTCCGGCTCGAGCCCCTGAAGTCGGGCTCGGGGTTCGAGTTCGTGGACGAGATCGTCGGCGGCTCCGTCCCTCGGAATTACATTCCCGCCGTGGAAAAGGGAATCATCGAGGCGATGCACGAGGGTGTGCTGGCCGGCTATCCCGTCGTGGACGTGCGGGCCGCGCTCTACGACGGCTCGTACCACACCGTGGACTCCTCGGAAATGGCCTTCAAGATCGCGGGCTCGATGGCCTTCAAGGAAGGCGCCAAGGAGGCGGGCCCGATCCTGCTCGAGCCGATCGTGGAAGTGGAGGTCCGCGTCCCCAAGGATTTCGTGGGCTCCGTGACGGGCGACCTCTCCTCGAAGCGGGGGAAGATCCTGGGCATGGGAGAAGAAGGGCGCTACGAGGTCATCCGCGCCCACGTCCCCCAGGCGGAGCTCTACAAGTATTCGACGCACCTTCGCTCCCTGACCCAGGGACGCGCGTCACACCGGACCAAGTTCTCGCATTACGAGGAAATCCCCCGCGAGTTCGCGGAAAAAGTCGTGACCCAGGCCAAGGCCGAAAAAGAGGCCATGGCATCCGCCTGAGCCCGGGCCGTGGAGCTTCCATGCACCGCATCCTGACCACACATCTTCGCGTGCCTGCCCTCCTCGCGGCCGCGCTTCTTGGGCTCGTGCCGCTGTCGCTTGCGGCGCCCGCACCCTTCGCTCGCGCGGCGGGCGCGAGCGAAGATCCTCACGCTCGCTACGCGCCCCCTTCGCCCCGGTCCGGTCCGGTCGTGACCCCTGCGGCGCAGGCGCGTCTCGCGAGCGCGGGGAGGGCGGCGCTCTGGGTCTATTTCGCCGACAAGGGAGAGACCGACGCGCGCGGGTTCGTGCGCGCGGTGAGGCTGGCGGGGGAGCGGGTGCAGGGGCATGCGCGCGACCGGCGTGCCCGCGAGACGGGTGGAGTCTTCGCTCCCGACTACTACGACGTTCCCGTAGTCGAGCGCTACGTGAACGCGGTCCGGTCCACGGGAGCGAAGATCCGGAACGTCTCGCGGTGGATGAACGCGGTGAGCGTGGAGGCGGATCCGGCCGCCGCGGCCAGGATCGCCTCGCTCCCCTTCGTGCGCTCGGTCACGGCGATCGCCTTTTCCAAGCGCGTGGAGCCGGTCGGCCCGGTCATCCCTCTCGAGACCCGCCCCGCACCCGCGACCCCCCTCGAGGAGGGTGTCCTTCCTTCGGCGGGCACGCGGCGGGGGCTGGCAGCCACCCTCGGTCCGCCGGCGAGCTATGGCGGCTCCGTCAACCAGATGACCAGCATCAATTCCAGGGCGGCGCAGGATTCCGGCTACACGGGCGCCGGGGTCGTGGTGGCGATGTTCGACACGGGGTTCAACAAGGCCCACCCCGCCGTGGCGCCGCTGAAGCGCATCGCGGAGTATGACTTCGTGTTTCACGACGGCGAGACCGCGAATCAGGCGGGGGACCTGACCACCCAGTGGGACCACGGCACGGGTACCTGGTCCGTGGCGGGCGGCTACGCCGATGGGAACCTCATCGGTCCCGCGTACAACGCCTCCTTCCTTCTCGCGAAAACCGAGGACAACCGCTCCGAGACTCCCGTCGAGGAGGACAACTGGCTCGCGGCGGTGGAGTGGGCGGACTCGATCGGGGTCGACGTCATTTCCTCCTCTCTCGGGTACATGACCTTCGACGCTCCGTATCCCAGCCACACGTATGCCGACCTGGACGGAAGGACCACCGTGGTCACGCAGGCCGCGGCCCTCGCCGCCCGCAGGGGGATCGTGGTCGCGAGCGCGATGGGGAACGCGGGGCCGCCGGTGGGATCCCTCTCGGCTCCGGCCGATGCGGACAGCATTCTCTCGGTCGGCGCCGTGGACTTGAACAACGTCCTGGCCGGCTTCTCGGGACGAGGCCCCACCGCTGACGGACAAGCTCTCGGGGGACAAGGCATCGGCGCCGGACAGCATGAATTTCGGATGGGGACGGCCCAACGTGGTCTGGGCGATCTACAGCTCACCCCTGGGCGGACCCATTTATCCCAAACCCTTCAATCTCGCCTCCCCGGCGAACGGCGGCGTGGTCACCTTCGCGCCCTACAACTTCCGCTGGAGGCCGACGAGCGATCCCAACGGGGATCCGCTCACGTACCGGATCCGGATCTTCAAGACGCCCCTGGACTCGCTCATCTACGACGCGACGACGACGGACACCACGATCACCTATCCGGGCTATCTCGGGCCCAGCACCACGTACCGCTGGTACGTCAGCGCCATCGATCCGGGGAGCCACGAGCGCGAGAGCCGGGACCGGTTCACGTTCGTGACCAGCTCCTCGAGCGGCGTGGACATCACCCCGCCCGCGACCCCCGGCGTGGTGCTCTATCCCAGCCGTCCGAACCCGGTCCAGTCCTCGGCAGTGATCCCGTTCGCGATCACAGGCGCCTCGCAAGGGGACATCGCGCGCGTCACCTTGAGGATCTTCAACTCCCAGGGCCGCCTCGTGCGCACGCTCATGGAGAATGAAGCCGAGACCCTTCCCGCGGTTCGCGCGCCGAAGTGGGACGGCAAGAACGAGAAGGGGCAACGCGTAGGCTCAGGAATCTATTATTATCGGCTGACGGTGTCCGGAAGGGACACCTCCCGTCGCATGGTCGTGTTGCGTTGATCCACAGCCGTCCCTGATTCCCGAACGCGCCTTGGCTCACGAGGCGCCGAGAGGCTCGCCGTGTCCGGTCATTCGAAGTGGAGCACCATCAAGCGCAAGAAGGGCGCTACCGACGCCAAGCGCGGGAAGATCTTCACCAAGTACATCAAGGAGATCACGGTCGCGGCGCGCGCGGGGGGCGGAGATCCGGGTAGCAACCCGAGGCTCCGGACCGCCATCGCGGGGGCGAAATCGGTGAACATGCCCGCGGACAACATCGACCGCGCCATCAAGAAGGGCACGGGCGAGCTTCCGGGCGTGAGCTACGAGGAAGTGACGTACGAAGGATACGGACCGGGCGGGATCGCCATTCTGATCGACACGCTGACCGACAACCGGAACCGCACGACCGGCGAAGTCCGGCACATCCTCACCAAGGGGGGCGGGCGGATGGCGGAGGCGGGCAGCGTGCAGTGGATGTTCCACCAGAAAGGCGCGATCTCGGTCGCCAAGTCCGCGGCCGATGAGGACACCCTGCTCGGACTCGTCCTGGATGCGGGGGCCGAGGACGCGAGCACCGACGATCCCGAGGTCTACGAGATCACCACGTCGCCCCATTCGTTCGAGGCCGTGAAAGTAGCGCTCCAGGCGAAGAATATCCCCACGCAGTCGGCAGAGCTGGCCAAGGTTCCGCAAACCACGATCGCGCTCAGCGAGAGGGACGCCGAGCAAGCCTTGAAGCTCATGGAGGCGCTCGAGGACAATGACGACGTCCAGCGGGTCTCGACCAATCTCGACATTCCGGACGAGATCCTCGCAAAGATCCAGGCCTAGCGTTTCCGGGCGGGCGGACGCGCGCGGCGCGGCCGGCTCGCTGATTCTCGGTATCGATCCCGGGAGCCGGGTCACAGGCTACGGATTCATCAGCCACGAGCGCGGCGTTCCCCGGTGCGAGCGCTCCGGGGTCATCGCGACGCGTCCCCGCTTTTCCTTTCCCGACCGCCTGCTCCAGATCCACGACGCGCTGGAGTCGCTCCTCGACGAGATGCGCCCCGGCGAAGTGGCCGTGGAGACCGCCTTCGTGAGGAAGAGCGCCTTGGCCGCGCTCATGATCGGCCACGTGCGGGGCGTCGTGATCGTCGCCGCCCGGAAGAGCGGCGCCAAGGTGTACGAGTACACGGCGCCCGAGGTGAAGATGGCGGTGGTGCGGAACGGGAGCGCCCAGAAGGCTCAGGTCGAGTTCATGGTCCGGCGCCTCCTGCCCGGGCTCTCGAAGCTCCGGGAGGATGAGGCCGACGCGCTCGCGGTCGCGCTTTGCCATCTGCACCGCGGCACCATGCGCGCGCTGGGAATCGGGAGGCGCCCATGATCGCGGCGGTTCGGGGGCCGCTGATCGCCAAGATGCCCACCGCCGCTCTGGTGCAGGTGGGCGGAATCACGCTGCGCCTTCATATCTCGGTCTCCTGCTTCGAGACCTTGCCCGCCGTGGGACGCGAGGTGCATCTCCCCACCTACCTTCACGTGCGCGAGGACGCGCTCCAGCTCTTCGGCTTCACCGACGAGGCGGAGCGAAGCCTCTTCGAGAACCTGATCTCGGTCTCGGGGATCGGGCCCCGCCTCGCCACCGGAATCCTGAGCGGCGCGACCGCCGGGAGGGTCCGCGAGGGGATCGAGGCGGGGGACGCGGAGTTCCTCACCACGCTCCCGGGCGTGGGGAAGAAGCTGGCGCAGCGGCTCCTCGTCGAGCTGCGCGAGAAGTTCGCGCCAGGCTCCCTGACCAAGGTGCCCATATCGTCCGGCACGCCGGGAGCGCTCCAGATCGGGACCGGAGGGGACGCGACCTCGGCACTCGTCTCGCTGGGCTTCACGCGCCTGCAGGCGCAGAGCGCGGTGCAGGAGGCGCTCCAAGAGCTGGGCTCGCAGGCCACGGTCGAGGCGGTGATACGGAGAGCGCTGAGGCAGGGAGCGAAGTAGTGGCGAGGGGGGTGCGGTAGTGGCGAAGGAACACGAACGGATCACCGACCCCGAGCCGGCCGGAAACGAGCGCGACCTCGACCGCACGCTCCGTCCGCAGTCGCTGGACGAGTTCGTGGGGCAGGAGTCGCTCCGCGAGCAGCTCCGGATCGCGGTGGAGGCGGCGCGAGGCCGCGGCGAAGCGCTGGATCATCTCCTCTTCCACGGCCCGCCGGGTCTCGGCAAGACGACCCTCGCCTCGATCATCGCGCATGAGATGGGCGTCTCCATCGTCCAGACCTCGGGCCCCGTCCTCGAGCGAGCGGCGGACCTGGCGGGGCTTCTCACGAACCTGGAAGAGCGCGCCGTCCTCTTCATCGACGAGATCCACCGCATGAATCCGGTCGTGGAGGAGTACCTCTACCCCGCCATCGAGGATTTCCGCCTCGACATCATGATCGACCGCGGGCCCAGCGCCCGCTCGGTGCGGATCGATCTGAAGCGTTTCACCCTCATCGGCGCGACCACGCGCACCGGGCTCCTGAGCGCGCCCCTGCGGGGACGCTTCGGGATGACGGCGCGGCTCGATTACTATTCGGACGCAGAGCTGGGCCGGATCATCACGCGGTCCGCGAAGCTCCTCGGGGTGCCCATCGACTCGGGCGGCGCGAAGGAGCTGGCCTCGCGCTCGCGGGGGACGCCCCGCGTGGGGAATCGCCTGCTGCGCCGCGTGCGGGACTTCGCGGAGACCCGCGCCGAGGGGAAGATCACCGCGAAGGTGGCAAACGACGCGCTCAAGCTCCTCGAGGTGGACGAGCGCGGGCTGGACGACATGGACCGCCGTATGCTCGAGGCGATCGTGGTCAAGTACGCGGGCGGGCCGGTCGGGCTCTCCACCATCGCGGTCGTGGTGGGGGAGGAGCCGGACACGCTGGAGGACGTCTACGAGCCCTACCTCATCCAGGAGGGTTTCCTGAAGCGCACGGCCCGCGGCCGGGAAGCCACCGACCTCGCCTTCACGCACCTGGGTCTCCCGCCGCCCAAGCGCGTCGTGGCGGCGGATCCCGAATCGCCGCAGAGCAACCTCTTCTAGGATCCACGCTGCGCCAGGAACGTAGTCTCCGCACATCCGATTTTCATTTCGACCTTCCCAAGGACAGGATCGCGCAGCATCCGGCGCCCGAGCGGGACGGCTCGCGATTGATGACGCTGGATCGCGCCGCGGGCGCGGTCACGCACCATCGCTTCCATGAGCTGCCTGCGCTGCTCCGGCCCGGCGACCTTCTCGTGGCCAACGACACCCGGGTGCTGCCGGCGCGGCTGTTCGCGATGGTTTCCGGGAAGGGTGGGGCTGAGAGCGGCGGTTCGAAGCCTCGTGAAGTCGAGGTCCTTCTCCTGCGCCGCGAGCCTTCGGCGGCCAAGGAGCAGATCTGGTCCGCGCTCGCGAAGCCGGCAAAGGCGCTCAAGCCCGGCGTCCGGCTCTCCTTCGTGGATCCGGGCTTCCAGGGAGAGGTGCTGGGATGGGGAGATCGAGGCGTGCGCCATATCGCCTTCCGCCCGGCCGGAGCTACGGCCGGGGCGTCCTCGGGTGAGGCGCCACCTTTCGAAGCCTGGCTCTCGCGCGTGGGGCACGTTCCCCTTCCGCCCTACATCGAGCGCCCAGACGAGCCCGAGGACCGCGAGCGCTACCAGACGGTCTTCGCGCGCGATTCCGGGTCGGTCGCGGCACACCGCCCGAAACCGCCGCTGCCCTCGAGCGCACCCACGCGCGTGGCGGCGGGCGCGTGATCGCGGTGGGCACGACCTCGGTTCGCGCGCTCGAGTCCTGGGCGCGGGACGGAGAGCCCCAAGACGGTGCGTGGCGCGACACGTCGCTCTTCGTCCTGCCTGGCTTCGAGTTTCGCATCGTGAGCGGCATGGTCACCAACTTCCATCTCCCGCGCTCCAGCCTCCTCATGCTGGTGAGCGCCCTCGCAGGACGCGAGAGAGTCCTCGACGCGTACCGGGTCGCCGTCGCGGAGGGCTACCGCTTCTACTCCTATGGAGATGCCATGCTGATTACGTGAGCGGGCCGAAGACTCAGTACAAGTGGCTGATTTCGTTCTGCACGATGCCTCGCATTTCGCTCAAGTTTTCGCCGGACCTGCCGAAGATGGCGCCTCTCCTTCCGCCCCAAAAAATCAGCCTCAACTAGACCTCGCACCGCGACTTACGTAGCCCCGCTCCACAACACCGCGACACAGGCACGAGCGTTGCCTTTTGCGTAAGGCGAAGGCGCCCCGCGCCATGGTCTCCGAAGGCGCGGCGCACGTGGGGATGCTGTGGTGAGGACATCCAAAGGAGGCCGCCATGTCGCGTTCCAGGCAGAGACGCAAGCACCCCGAGAAGAATCGCCAGCAGGCCGCTCCGCGCGATGCGCGGCTCATGGAAGAGATCAAGAACCGCCGTTATCTCGCCTTTGTCCGCGCCATCGTGAACGGGTTTGCCGCCCGCTCCGCGCGCTAGGGCCATGTCGCGAGTTCTGACGAGAGAAGAGATCGAGGCGCTCCTCGCGAGCGGGCCCATCGTGTCCGACCCCACGGAGCGCATCCGGATCGGTGACGCCGTCGAAGTCACCATCGATGGAAAAACAGTGGCGTATGGACACCTCGTTTCCGAGGGCGGACGTCTCACGGTCCGGATCCATTCGCTCGGCAAGGCCGGCCAGCGAGCCGGCGAAGGAGCCGCGGGCGCGGCGGGCGGTACGGAAGCCGCCGAGGAGCTGATTTGATGAATGCCTCGTTCGTCTATGCGATCGCGGGAATGGCCGCCGTGTGCACGCTCTTCGGAGCGGTCCGGCTCTTCGGCAGGGGCCCCGGCGATACCACCACCGCGATCGTGCACCGCGGATCGGAGGGCGTCGAGCTTCCGGTTCCGCCCGGCCGTGAACCGGAAGAGGAGTCGCCCATCGAAATCGTGAGCCGCAAGCGGTTCGGTTTCGGCGGAGCGCTGGTGCTCGTCCGTTTCGAAGGTCGCCGCATCCTGCTCGGCGTGACGCGCGGGCAATGGACGGCGCTCGCCGACCTCGGACGCACCGCGGAGCAGAAGCATCTGGACACGCTTTCGGCGATCGACGCGGAGCTGAATCGCGCGCTCCACGCGGACCGGATGCGCAGAGGACGGAAGGGCTCGTAGCGAAGGCTGTGCGATCCATCCGGTTCGGGGCCGGATGGAATCTGGGCGGTTCAGTTGAGTCAGCGCCCCGGTTCTAGCCGCGGCGCGGCACACGGAAACGCAGTCAATCCGAGTGAAATCAGCGGTTTAACTCCACGGCACACCGATTGCAAAACAGGACGGTTATGCCACGCGAACCCGGGGATCTGAGACTCATGACGAGCACGAAGACGGGCGTCGTCTCGAAGCGCCGCGTACGTGAACGCGGCGCCAAAGGCGGACGCGGGCAGAAGACGTCCCGCGCCACGCTCGCGCGACGTCATACCGAAGCCCCTCCCGAGTCGCGCCCGCGCCGCAAGGTGATCGCGGTGACGAGCGGGAAGGGAGGCGTGGGCAAGACGAACATCGTGACGAACCTCGCGATCGCGCTCGCGAGACAGGGAACGCGCGTGCTGGTGCTGGACGGCGATCTCGGGCTCGCGAACGTGGACCTCCTGCTCGGCATCTCGCCCCAGTACGACCTCCAGGACGCGATCCTGGGGGACCGCCGCATCGAGGACATCGTGCTCGAGGGGCCCGAGGGGATCCGCGTCGTGCCCGCGAGCAGCGGCGTGGAGGAGCTGGCGAACCTGGACGAGTACCGGACCGAGTGCCTCCTTCGCTCGCTCGCGAGCGTGGAGGCCGATACCGACCTCATCCTGATCGACGCGCCCTCCGGAATCGGCTCGCACGCGGTCTCCCTCTCGCAGGCCGCGGACGAGATCATCGTCGTGACCACGCCCGAGCCGACCGCCTTCTCCGACGCCTACGCCATGATCAAGGTGCTCTCCCAGCGCCCGCTCCGGTGCACGCCGGCGCTTCTCGTGAACCAGGCCAATTCCGAAAACGAAGCCAGCGAGGTCGCGCGCCGCGTGCAGTCCGTGGCGAAGCGCTTCCTCAATCTCGAGGTTCCCTACTGGGGCTTCGTCCTCGCGGACGAGTCGGTGCCCAAGTCGGTGATCCGCCAGGAGCCCTTCCTCACGACCTACCCGTATTCGCCCGCCTCGAGCTGCATCCTCCGGCTCGCGCGCCGCGTCCTGGGCCAGGGTCCGGAGAAGAAGGGGGATCCGGGGCCCGGGCCCTACCGGCTCGTCACGCCGGACACGATCCCGGAGGGGGTCTAGGGCATGCGCTCCTTGATCTCCACCTGGACCGCCGTCCTGGCCGTGCTCGTCACGGTGATCGTGGCCGCGCTCGACACCGCGGGCCATACCCGGGGTCCCCTCGTGGCGCTTCGCGCGGGAATCGCGTGCGTCGTGATCGTTTTCGTAGGAAGGCTTGCCGGATTCGTTCTCATGCGCACGGCGCTGCGGCGTCATTACGAGCAGCGGCAGACGTCCCAGGTCCAGTCCAGACCGCGGTCGCAACGCTAGGGTCGGAGGCCCACCACCATGTCGTCCAGCTCCTCGGTGTTGCACCGGCTGCAGAGTCAGACTCCGCGGTCGAAGAACCGCAAGCAGCGGAAGAAGGAGGCGGCGCTCAGCAAGTACGCGCCGCTCGTGAAATACGTCGTGGACCGCCTCGCGCTCCATCTCCCCAAGTCGGTGGAGCGGGACGACCTCGTCTCCGCCGCCATCATCGGGCTCTTCGACGCGCTCGAGAAATACGACTCCTCCAAGGGGACCAAGTTCGAGACCTACGCCATCTGGCGGATCCGAGGCGCGATCCTGGACGAGCTCCGCTCCCTCGACTGGGCGTCGCGATCGATCCGCCGGAAGGCGCGGAACGTCGAGGAGGTTGCCCGCGACCTGGGCCAGCGCCTGGGACGCGCCGCGACGGAGGAAGAGGTGGCCGACGCCCTGAACCTGAGCCCCACCGAGCTCTCGCGCCTGATGGACGAGGTCCACGGGACGGCACTCCTCTCCCTCTCCAAGTCGGTGACGGGCGACGAGGACCAGGACTTCATCCAGCTCGAAGACATCGTGGACGACCCCGCGCACAAGGACGCTCTGGAGATCATGGAGACCGAGGAATCGCGCGAGGTCCTGCTCGAGACGATCGATCACCTGCCCGAGCAGCAGCGGCTCGTGGTGGCGCTCTACTACTACGAAGAGATGACGCTGAAGGAGATCGGGGAAGCGCTCCACATCTCGGAGTCGCGCGTGTCCCAGATCCACACGCGCGCGGTGAAGACTCTGAAAGCGCGGCTCGGCAGGGTGCTCTAGGGCGATGAAAAGCACGTCCCTGACCTCGATGGACGTCGTCCATCTGAGGAAGGTCACCGAGGCCATGGTCGCGCTCCCCACGCTTCCGCTCGTCGCCTCGAGGCTCCTCGAATCGATCGCCGATCCCGAAGCAGCCAGCTCGGAGGAGATCGGCGCGGTCATCGCGCTCGATCCCGCCCTTACCGCACGCACCCTCAAGCTGGCCAATTCCGACTTCTATGGGTTCCCGCGCAAGGTGGGCACGGTGGATCTCGCCGTGGTCGTTTTGGGCCCGGACACGATCCGCGATCTGGTCCTGGGAGCCGCCGTGTTCCAGACCCTCGATCCCTCGTGGAAGACCCTCACCGGCCTCTGGAGCCATTCGCTCGCGTGCGGCGTGGCCGCCCGGGCGCTGGCCGACCGCATCCGCTACCGGCTCGAGTCGGAAGCCTTCGCTGCGGGAATGCTCCACGACATCGGCAAGGTCGCGCTCCGCCAGACCTACCCCGACCGCTTCGACGCCGCCGTGGCGCTGGTGCGCGAGCAGGGGATTTCCATGTCCGTGGCGGAACGCGGCGTTCTGGGCTCGGACCACGCCGAGGTGGGCGGTTGGCTCGCGGAGCGCTGGGGACTTCCCGGCGATCTCGTCGAGGCCATCGCCTGCCACCACCGGCCCGAGCAGGCGCGGCTCAACACCGAGCTGACGTCGCTCGTACACATTGCCGACTGGCTCGCCGGGCGGACAGGAAACTCCTGGCCGCACGGAGGAATGCCGGGATCGGTATCGCAGTTCGCCTGGGAGTGCGTCGAGGTGGAGGAGGAGGATCGCGAGCCCTTGCTCGAGGATCTCGTCCCCTTCATCCAGCGCGCCGTGCGGCAGGAGCAGGAGCTCTTCCGCCACTTCCGCGATCCGCAGGAGGAAGGGAAATGACGGTAGCAGCGGCGAAACACAAGGAGCGTGCTTTCGAGATCCGCGTGCGTTTCGAGCCGGGACTGGGAGTGGCACTCTACGCGTCGCTCAAGCAGGGAGAGGTGGCGCCGCTCACGGTGGCGCGAACGCTGGGAAGGGGACGCACGCTGCTCCGCTACCACGGCTACACGCTCATGACGCACGGAGCGCCTGAATGGAAGCCCGGGGAGACCTTCCCCGTGTACGTGAAGCAGCTGGGTCCTCCGCTCGTGCTCGCGCGGGTGAAGGACCGCACGCTGGACGGGACGTCGGTGACCACGGTGGATTCCGCGGTCGTGCCAGGAGGCGAACATGAAGCAGCGTAATGGAGCAGGGAGCAAGCGTCTCGTCGAGGCGACCCACCGGTTCATCCGTTCCGAGCAGAAGCTTCTCGAGGTTCTGTTCAGCCGCCGCATTCTCCGGAAAGGGGACTGCGAGCACTTCGCGAAGGATCTCGATCTTTCCGCGTCCAAGAAGCGCTCCTCGGACGTCTTCGGGAGCGCCATCGCCATCAACAAGAAGCTCATGGGCGTCCTCGGGAGCTCGAAGTCCGGAGCGCGTGGCGTGAAGGCCTCCGCGATCGACGTTCTCCATGAGATGAGCCGCGTCGTGCAGACGGTGGAGGATCCCTCCGAGGCGCTCCGGCAGATGCTGGTGCGGATGCGCGAGGGGATTCCGTTCGAGAACGCGACGCTGTTCGTGACCGATCGCGCCACGGGGAAGCTCGCGCCGGTCGCGACCGTGGGCGAGCCGATCGATCTCATCGGACACGTGAAGTTCGAGCGCGGGAGGGGATTCTCCTCCTGGGTCGCGCAGCAGCGGAAGCCGGTGCTCCTGAACGACCTTCACCGCGAGGGCGGAACGGGGGCGCCTTCCGTGCGCTCCTTCCTGTCGGTGCCGATCGTGCTTCAGGGGGAATCGATGGGGGTGATCAACCTCAGCCACTCGCGCCCCGAGGCGTTCGACGAGGAGAGCCAGAAGCTCCTCTCGCTCATGGGACACCAGATCGCAGGGATCGTGAACCGGGTCATCCTGCGCCGCGAGATGGAGCGTCTTGCGATCATGGACGACGTGACGGCGCTCTACAACAAGCGACATTTCGACAAGAGCCTCGAGGCCGAGATCGAGAAGGCGAAGCGGTACGGCCACAAGCTCTCGGTCATGGTGCTCGACATCGATAATTTCAAGGCGCTGAGCGAGCGCCACGGACAGCCGGTCGGAAACGAGGTGCTCTGCGATTTCGGGAAGCTCCTGAAGAAGTTCGCGCGCGGCACGGACTGCGTGGCGCGCTACTCCGGCGAGGAATTCATGATCCTGCTTCCGCACACGGACGCTCCCGAAGCGCGCATCGCCGCGGCCCGCCTGCGCACGGTGGTCGAGGCGCATTCGTTCCCGCGCCGGAAGCGGATCACCGTGAGCGTGGGGATCGCGACCTTCCCCGCGGACGCCAACGACCCGGTCGCGCTCCTGGTCCGGGCCGATCAATCGCTCTATCAGTCACGGCACGCGCCGCCGAAGCCGCAGCCGGCGCCCGCATTCGACGCGGAGAGCACGATCAACTGAGGTCCCAGGAACGGGGCCGAGCTCAAGCTCATGACCAAGAAGCCAGCGCCATCCAAGGGACGGGAAGCGTCCGCCGCCACGAAGGCTGAGACGGAGAAGACCGCCTCCGCCGGAAGGTCGTCGGCGTCGGATCCGGCTGCCCACGCCGGAGCGGGGAAGCCCCTTCCCCCGGGCCCGGCACCGGCTCCGGTGGCGGCTCCGTCCGGGGCGGCCGCGGCGGTGCTGTCCGAAGCGCCCCGTCCTCAGCCCCGGATCCTCGTCGTGGACGACGAGCCCCACGTGGTCCAGATCTTCCAGGATCTCCTGGCGCAGCGAGGCTACGAGGTCGTGTCCAGCACGAACGGCGACGACGCGATTCTCAAGGTCACGAACGAGAGCTTCGACCTCGTGCTCACCGACATCAACCTCCCGGGCGTGGACGGGCTGGAGGTCGTGCGCGCGGCCAAGGCCGCCGACAAGGACACGTGCGTCATCCTGATCACCGGCTACGCGTCCACGACGACCGCCATCGATGCGCTCCGGCAGGGCGCCTACGACTACATCACGAAGCCCTTCGACCTCTGGGAGACCGCGAAGGCGATCGACCGTGGCCTCGAGAGTCGCTTCCTCGTCATCGAGAACCGCCGGCTGGTCGAGAGCCTCGAGAAGGCGAACCTCGAGCTCCATCACCACGAGCAGATCCTGAGCCGCATGGTGAAGGACGCCACGCAGCGGATCACCGCCCTCTACGAATCGGGCAAGGAGATCAGCACCAGCTTGAGCCGCCAGGCCACCCTGGACGTCATCGTGAACCAGGTCGCGAAGCTCGCGGGAGCCGAGTCCAGCCTCGTGTTCCTGTACGACACGGACGCCGGGCAGTACGTGGCCGAGGCGGGCGCGGGGGCGCCCCAGGAGGGCCTGAAGGAGTACCGGTTCGGCGTCGGCGAGGGGCTCCACGGGCAGGCGGTGCGCAACATGTCCCCCGTCCGAAGCGCCGCCATCGCCGAGACGATCGGGATCGAGCCCTTCCTCTCGGAGCTGGGAGTCAGGTCGGCGCTGATCGTGCCGTTGCTCACGAACGAAGGCGTCCTGGGAACCATCACGGCGTTGCGGCGGAGCGGCCGCGGGTTCACGCCCGACGACCAGGAGCAGCTCTCGATGTTCGCGAGCCAGGCATCGATCGCGCTCACGAACGCCATCCTCTACGAGCGGACGAAGGAGCTGGACCGCATGAAATCGGAGTTCGTGGCGGTCGTGTCGCATGAGGTGCGGACGCCGCTGACTTCGATCAAGGGGTCCCTGGAGCTCCTCGGTGACGAGCGCTTCCACGTGCTGCCGCCGCCGCAGAAGGAGCTTCTGAGCATCTGCCAGGCGAACACCGAGCGGCTGATCAGCCTCATCAACGACATCCTGGATTTCTCGAAGCTCGAGTCCTCGAAGCTGTCGCTGAACTTCGAGACCTTCGACGTTGGAAGGGTCGTGCCCGAGGCGGTGGACCATATCCGGAACCTCGCCGCGATGCGCGGGATCACGATCGACGTCCACATCGAGGGCACGGCAGGGAGCGTGGAGGCCGATCCGATGCGCGTGGCGCAGGTGATCACGAACCTGCTCGGCAATGCGATCAAGTTCTCGCCCGAGAAGGGCAAGATCGAGGTCTGGGCGCGCGGGACCGAGGAAGACGTGACGGTGGACATCAGAGATTTCGGGAGGGGGATCTCCCAGCGCGACCTGAGCCGCCTGTTCCAGAGGTTCGCCCAGCTGGACTCCTCCACGACGAGGAAGGCGGGGGGTACGGGGCTGGGCCTGGTCATCTCCAAGGGGATCGTGGAGCAGCACGGCGGGAGGATCTGGGTGGAGTCCACGATGGGGATGGGCTCGACCTTCTCCTTCTCCCTGCCTCGCCGCCGGGCCGCGGGCCTGAGCGCCGAGGAGTTTGCGGATGGTGTAGGAGGGGAGCACACGCAGTAGCCCACCGCTTCTGAACCGCGCAGGAGCGCCCCTATCACCCAATCGTCTCTGACGCGTCTCTTCCAGCGTCTCATGAGAGTCTCACCAGAATCCCTCTTAGAATACCTATTGACCCCTCTTTCATCGCGCCACATGATCCCCCCGCGTCCCCGGAAGCTACACGCTCCGTTCGCCCCGTGAGCGTGTTGGGCGCAAGAAGCAAAACCACGTAGCGGTCCCACCACTTCGGGCCGTTCAGTTCGCCACGTGAAATGGCATCGGCGAGCTACGGTCTTTTTTATTTCCCGTGTTCGCCTCTGCCATCGACGAAGGGCGCGTGGGCATTCCCGCCCCACGGGGAGCGCGAAACGTGAAACCAAGAATCGTGATCCGCCTCTTCGACAGGCTTTCGGTTCGCGGTGGGGATCAGGAGCTCCTGCAACGCTCCTCGAGAAACGCCAAGGAACTCTTCTGCTACCTGATCGTTGGTCGACGGTCCTCGGTTCCACGCGAGTCGCTCGCCGCTCTCATCGCTGGGAAACACTCAGTAAAGAAATCTAGACCGATCGATCGGAACCGAAGACGGTCGCTCCGTCGATACAAAGGGTCTCCGTGACGCGTTGGAGGTCTATCGCGGAGGGCTTCTCCAGGGCTGGTACCAGGAATGGTGCCTCGAGGAACGCGAGCGCCTTCGTCAGCTGTATCTCAGGGCCCTCGACGCCTTGATCTCCGATTGCGAGTTCAACCACGAAGTGAGCGCAGGGGTTGCCTACGCGGGACAAGCGCTTCACGCGGATCCCGCCCGCGAGTGTACCCATCGCGCCTTGATGCGCCTCTACTGTCTCGCCGGCGATCGAGCGTCGGCCATCCATCAGTACGAGCGATGCAAGGAAGCGCTCCGAGAGGAGCTCGATGTGGAGCCGGATGGCGAAACCCGGGCCTTGGAACGGGAGATCCGCGCGGGGAAGCATCCGGTAGCACCTGCAGTGCGACCCCCAGTACCCAAATGGGGATCCCCCCGCCGCAACAAGTTTTGATGCGGCGCTGACCGGGGGCGAACGGAGCGCCATTGACTCCTCCCCCCCGCGCATACGACAGTCCCGCCCGTGAAGACCGTCCTCAGTGTCTTCGGGACCCGCCCGGAGGCCATCAAGATGGCCCCGGTCCTAAAGCTCCTTGCCCAGGAGAAATCCCTTCGCTCGCTCGTCTGCGTCACGGCGCAGCACCGCGAGATGCTGGACCAGGTCCTGGGACTTTTCTCCATCAAGCCCGACCAGGACCTCGACCTCATGCGTCCGGGACAGACCCTGGGCGAGATCACCACGCGCGCGCTCACCCAGCTCGGGCCCTATCTCGAGAAGACCAAACCGGACCTCCTGCTCGTGCAGGGGGACACCACGACGACGATGGTCGCCTCGCTCGCGGCCTTCTACGCACGCGTGCCCGTCGGTCACGTGGAGGCGGGCCTCCGCACCGGCGATCCCGATTATCCCTATCCCGAGGAGGTGAACCGCCGCATCACGTCGGTGCTCGCGCGGCATCACTTCGCGCCCACGCAGCGCGCACGGAACAACCTCCTCGCGGAAGGAGTGCCGGAATCGTCGATCCTCGTCACCGGCAACACGGTCATCGACGCGCTCCTCGAAGTGGTCGCGATCAAGCCCTCGCGCGCCCCCAAGCTTCCGCTCCGCGGCAAACGGCTCATCCTCATCACCGCCCATCGTCGTGAAAATTTCGGGGCACCCATGCTCGAGATCGCGGGCGCGATCCAGGATCTGGCGAAGCAATACGCGGACGTGGATCTGGTCTATCCGGTCCACCCGAATCCCAACGTCGACAAGCCCATGCGGAAGGAGCTCTCCAAGGTCCCGGGCGTCCATTTGACGAAGCCGCTCGAGTACAAGGAATTCGTGGACCTGATGGCGGAGGCGTATCTCATCCTCACTGACTCGGGCGGGATCCAGGAGGAGGCGCCCTCCCTGGGGAAGCCGGTCCTGGTGCTGCGCGATGAGACGGAACGTCCGGAGGCGGTCGAGGCAGGCACGGTCAAGCTGGTGGGGCCGCACCGGCGCGCGATTGTTTCCAAGGCGGGCGAGTTGCTAGACTCCAAGGAGGCCTACGCCGCCATGGCGCGCGCGGTGAATCCCTACGGGGATGGGAAGGCCGCGAGACGCATCGTGGATCGCATTCGTGAGGTTCTCGGGTCGTGAATCGGACGTTTGTTCTCCTCGGAATCGTGGCAGTGTCTGTCGCCGCATGGATCTACCTGGATCCACCCGCACCCCGCGAAGTCATGGCTTATGAATTCCAACCCCCCGCTGCCAAGACGGGCGCGCCTGCGGAAGGAACTTGCATTGATTGTCACGGGGGAAGCCTTCTGAACGAGGCGGGCGGCAGCGTTTCCATAGGCGGGATACCCAACTCCTACGTTCCCACCCAGACCTACACGATTACGGTCACCGTTCGCCATCCCACTCAGCACCGGTGGGGTTTCGAGCTCGTGCCGCTCACGACGAACAACATGATGGCAGGGGTGTTCACGAACACGACCCTCTTCACTGATGTCCAGGTCCTCAATGGAAAGACCTACATGGGCCACACCAACCAGAGGGGAGCGGAAGGAACGTTTCCGGCTCAACCCGACAGCGCGACGTGGACGTTCAGCTGGACGGCCCCCGGCGCGAGCGCAGGAACCGTGACGTTCTATGCAGCAGGGAATGCGGCGAATAACAATAATCTGAACACCGGCGACAAGATCTACACGACTTCGATCAGCGCGACGGAAGGATCCATGACCGGGGTGGACGCGACCACGTGGGGGAAGATCAAGATGCTGTACCGCTGAGCGCGAGCGGGACGATCTCCGCGTGCAGCTCTCCTGAGCGGAGTGTGAGTCGCGCCACCGAAGGCTTCAAATCGAACCGCCGCGGCCCTGCGCTCCCCGGGTTGAGATAGAGAACGCCGCCGAGCTTCTCGACAAGCGGCTTGTGGGAGTGGCCGAAGACCACCGCCGAATACCCCGCGGCCTTCGGGTCGAAACGCAGCGCCTCGCGAATATGGATCACGAAAATCTTCCGCCCACCGAACTCCACGGAAGCCGTCAGCGGAAGCTCTTCGATATCGACGTTGCCGCGGACGACCGTTACGGGAGCGATTCGCTCGAGCTGTTCGAGAACGCTGCCGGTGCCGACGTCGCCGGCGTGAATGATCCGGTCCACTCCGCGCAGGGCGTCCAACGCCTCGGGGCGCATCAGCCCGTGGGTATCGGAGATGACGCCGATCGCGCCGGCGCCCCCGCCCGCACCGGCGCCTCCGACCGAGCCGCCACCGCCTCGGCCTTTCACCGCGCTGTCGCTGCGCCCGCTCCCATGAACTTGCGCTCCACCCAGCGCAGCTGATCCAGGCCGAACTCTGCGTCCTCAGCGGCTTGCTTGTCGCGCGGCGCCTTGAGCGTCCCCGCGAAGGCCGCGCAGGCCTGCTCGAACTGCCGCGTCCCGGAAGCATCTCCAAGAAGATGCCGCGCGGTTCCCGCGTAGCCGAAGTAGAGAATCACTCCGAAGTCGCCGTTCGCCTTCACGAACGCCTCGGGCCTCTGGTCGCCCGCCGCGCCCGCGGCCCCTCCCGCGGCGACCGCGCCCTGGAGCGCCAATCCGAAGGCCGCCTCGAAGTCGCAGAGCGCCTCGATGTGATTTCCCAGCGAAAGCTGGTGCATGCCGGCGGCCCAGTGCGCCATGGCGCGACGCTCGGGGGGTTTTCCCAGCTCCTGCCGCCACACGATGCAGTCGTACGCCGCGCGCAGCCCCGACTCGAAATGCCGGCGCTCGCGGGGCGCTTCGTCTCCGGGCCAGCACTCCGCGAGATCCGCGGAGAGGTTGTAGGAGAGGCGATTCGCGAAGTCGATGCACTCGCGCGCTTCGTCCGTGTCGCCGCGCGCCCGCGCCAGCTCCGCCTGCCTCAAGCCCTCGACGATTCCGGCGCGCGCGACGCGGATCAAATCGTCGAATCGCCGGTCCGCGCTCTTCCGGTCGGGGAAGGAGAGCCTCGCCAGCGTGTAGAGCTTCCGGCGCTGCTCCGGCTCGGGAGTACCCTGGATGAACGCGACCACACTGCCACCACCACCCTCCTCGAGAGCCGAGCGCAGCTTGTCCTTGAGCGGCTGATCGGGGTCTTCGGCGGCCATGGGAAGAAGATAATAGCGCAGCCGGGGTTTCTCCGTTAGAGCCGGTGCGATCGCTGAACACCCGAAGCCATAGCCCGCGCGGCGCTACTTCGAGGCGCCCATGTGTGCTCGAATTCGATCCGCGACACGATCGACGTCCGAGTCCGAGAGATCGGGATAAATCGGTAGTGAGAGCGTCTCCTCGAAACACCGCTCCGCGACTGGGAATTGGCCCGTACTGAAGCCGAGACGCTCCTGGTACCAGCGGAAGAGGTGGAGCGGCTTGAAGTGGACGCTGGTTCCGATGCCGTCCGCGCGCAGGGCCAGGGAGAGCGCGTCGCGCCCGGTCCCACGTCCTTCCTCCTGGCTCGCCTTGTTTCCCACCGTCTGCACCGGCGCCGCGCGCGCGACCGCGATCTGATAGAGGTGCCAGGCGTGGCGAACGCCGGGGGCGACCGACGGCGTCTTGATGCCGGGGACGCCGCGGAGCGCCTCGGTGTACCGGCGCGCGATCGATTCGCGGCGTTTGCGCATCTCCTCGGCGCGGGCCATCTGCGCCAGCGCGAGGGCCGCCTGGATGTCGGTCAGGTTGTACTTGTACCCCAGCTCCGTCACGTCGTAGTCCCACCACCCGCCGCTTCCGTAGCGCGACCAGGCCGCGTCCGATAGGCCGTGCAGGCATAGCCTGCGGATGCGGTCCGCCCAGTCCTCCCGCCCCATGACCGCCATGCCCCCTTCGCCGGCGGTGACGCCCTTCGTCGCGTAGAAGGAGAAGCAGGTGATGTCGGCCTGCGTTCCAACCGGGGTCTCGCCGAGGCGGGCGGTCAGCGAGTGGGCCGCGTCCTCGATGATGTGGATGTTTCGGCCGCGGGTCATCTTCGCGACCTCTTGGGTGCGGCAGGGGTGTCCCGCGATCGAGACCATGACAATGGCTTTCGTCTTCTTGGTCAGCGCGGAATCGAGCTTCGAGGGATCCAAATTTTTCGTCGAAGGTTCGACGTCGACGAAAACCGGTTTGGCGCCGAGGTACAAGATGGTCTCGCCGGTGCTTACGAAGGTATACGGAGATGTGATGACTTCATCGCCCTGCCCGACCCCTGCCGCGATGAGGGCGAGGTGGAGAGCCGCGGTGCAGGAAGAGAGGGCGACGCCGTGGAGCTCGGTGCCGGGCGCGCTCGAGGGGGACGCCGAGTCGCTCGAGCCAACGTATTTCGTTACAGCGGCCTCCAGCTCGCGTGCTTTCGGCCCCGAAGTGAGCCAGCCCGAGCGGAGCACCGCCTCGACCGCGTCGATCTCGGCCTGAGTGATCGATGGCTTGTGAAAAGGGATCTGACCCGCCACGCGCCGGAAGGTAGCACATGCGAGACGAGGGGCGTCATCGCGGTGTTCGCGATCGGCGGCGGCGTACGGTCGGCGTGGGGGATTGGGTCCTCACTGGCCAGAATCGTGCCGGAGAAGTTGACCTGCGGTTGGCGGCGTGGTATCAATCGCGGCGTAGCACCTCTCCGGCGATTCTGGCCAAAACTTGCGCGCAGTGGGGTTGGTGATTGTGGTGGGGCCAGGGATGGAGCGTAAGACGAAGCGCAGATCCGGAACGATTCCGCGTAGTATCCGCGTCCTTACAGTCGTCGTTCCTCTTCTTTCAAGCCCCTTCCAAGCATCCGCTCAGTCTGAAGCCGACATTCGAAGGAAGATCGAGGCAAGCGGGCATTCCGAATCGGAGGTGCGCCAGAAGATTCAGGACTCCGGCCTCACTCCCGAGCAGGTGCGTCAGCGCCTGAGGGACGCCGGCTATAATCCGGACGCGTTCGACCGGTACATGCCCGGAAACCGAGCCGGTGGACCCGTGGAATCACGTGCCAACCAGCCTGTCCCAACAAGCGCCCCATCGGAGTCTGACTCAGTACTTGCGAGCCCACCGGCCTCCGTCGAGCTCTCCCGGATGGATCACGACATTTCGGCGCAGACGCCGGAGTTCACCCGGGAAATCCTGTCTCGTGTGCCGTCAGCTGGAACTGTCATGCCATTCGGGTACGACATTTTTCGGTATTCACCTTCAACCTTCGAGCCCTTGGCGACCGGACCCGTTGATCCCGACTATCCGATTGGACCTGGCGACGAGATCGTAGTCTCCGTCTGGGGCGACAATCAGTACACCTACAACTCAGTTGTGTCGCGCGAGGCGACGATTTCCGTACCCGACATTGGCCAAGTCACCGTCAATGGCCTCACATTGGCACAGGCGAAGCGGTTGATCACGGAGCGATTCGCCACCATCTACTCCGGCATTCGAGCAAGGCGTCCGACGACTTTCGTGGACGTGACCCTTGGAAAACTGCGAACCAACCAGGTTTTCATACTGGGGGACGTCGTGCGGCCGGGTGGGTACACCATCTCTTCCGTCTCGACCGTGCTCAACGCGCTGTATAGTGCAGGAGGGCCAACCGCGCGTGGCTCCATGAGAGACGTGCGGATTATCCGTCATAACGAAGTCTTCCGTCGTGTGGACCTCTACGGCTACATCCTCACTGGCAGCCGGGCCGAAGACATTCGGCTCCAAAGCGGAGACATTGTCTTCGTTCCTCCCATTGGCAAAACAATCGCAATTCTCGGCGAGATACATCGTCCAGCGATTTATGAAATGAGGCTTGGGGAGCGTTTTCATGATCTCCTCGGGCTGAGCGGCGGCGTACTTGCAACCGCCCTTCTCGATCGAATGCAGATCGATAGGATTGTCCCCTTTGCCCAACGCGACTCGCTTCATGGAATGGATCGGATCGCGCTCGACATGCCTCTCCGGGGAATCCTTGCCGATAGTACTCAGGACCCTGAGCTCTTGGACAAGGACATTGTCCAGGTCTTCCGTATTGGCGATGTTCGAAAGAACACCGTATCTATTTCAGGCTCGGTAATTCGTCACCCTGGGACCTACCAACTCAAGCCGGCCATGCATATTTCAGATCTTGTTCAGGCCGCGGGGGGGTATACACAGGACGTATATCTGGACCGGGCCGCACTAGTTCGCACAGCACCCGATCTATCCCAGAGCATTTTCCGATTCAACGTCGGTAAAGCGGTGGCCAAGGACCTCGAGCAGGATCTTGAGTTAACTCAGCTCGACGCAATTTATGTTGCATCCATCTGGGACATACGCGACCGACACATTGTTCAGATTACGGGAAATGTTCGCAAGCCGGGGACCTACGACCTTCTCCATGGAATGACGATCATGGATCTCATCTTTGCCTCTGGCGGACTCAAGGAGTCAGCCTCCAAGCTTGAAGCTGAGATCTCTCGAATTGACTCGACTTCAATCGCCACGACGAAGGGCGCACGCATCTATCTCGTGCCTATTTCACAGGACTACGGAATCCACTCGCAGGACACGAGTTTCGTACTTCAGGAGTATGACGAAGTATTCGTTCGCGAGATTCCAGATTGGGAGCTTCGACGAAATGTGACCATCACGGGAGAGGTAACGTTCCCGGGGATCTACTCACTCAAATCGAAGGATGAACGGCTGTCCTCGCTTCTCGCTCGTGCCGGTGGGC